>PZPG01000079.1 GCA_003045995.1 Bacteroidota bacterium | reverse complement strand
GCAACTGCGCCGGCAACTCATCCCGAAGACACTGATACGCCTCGAACTTGCTCTTTCCGTCCAACAGATGCCGGGCAAACTCCAAGTAATAAAAGCAAGCTATGGCCGATCGAATGTGACCATGTGTGATAGACGACACCTGATGTGTTATCGAAAACCGCTCTGGTAGAGGCTTGTTCCGGATATAAAATAGCAGTGGCAAAATGCGCATCAGCGATCCGTTTCCGTTGGAATATTCATCTGTTGGCCCCGCTTTGTGAGGTTCTTGGCCGCCTTCCAGGTTTCCGATCGCAGTCGCGGTCGTTATTCCGATGTCGAACACTTCCCCGTGAGGAGTCCAGAAGTTCTCGCGGTACCAGCGCACAAAATTTTGCCCAATTGTGTGTAAGTCGAATTCGCTCGTAAGTGCCTCTGCCAGGCAAAACGTCAGCGAACTATCGTCCGACCAGGTTCCCGGCGACTGATCATAAGTACCGTACCCGCGCATTCCCGTCACCGGATCCTTTGCGATTCTTCTCCTGCTCTTAAACTCAACCGGAACGCCAAGCGCATCGCCTACCGCCACCCCAAAAAGGGCACCTTCTATAATTTTCTTCATATACGTTTTCCTCCTATTTTTCATTATGGTTGATCATCAAGAAGTTGTGTTGCAAATTCTCCTGCTGAAATTTCTTGATTTTGGAACAACTAAAATATAGTATTATACAACGCATTATCAAGAAAAATATATGAATGTGTAGTGTTCTTTTTATTATTCGTTTGTTCATCACGAAGTCGTAAATATTACCTCCTATTCAATGCCGGATTTGCGGTGCCGAATTTATCGTACCGAATTTATCATGCCGGGTTTGCGGTGCCGGATTTGCCGTTTGCCAAGAATCTAATGTATTGGCACAGATTTGATTTCAAATTCTAGCCAATTCCACACGCTTTTGGCATGAATCAAATGTTTTTTTGATTGATGATGACACCATGAACAATCTTTACATGGCTTTTTTAATTGAAATAGGCCGATTTTAGGTGCTTTTCCACGATTGCTCTCTTTCACTATAACCCTTTTTCCGACTCCTCGAAAAAATGCATATCACAAAAACTATTCAGCATTTCTTACATATGCATTTTTCAGCCCCCCCCCAAAAACACTTATATATGGGGACTAGTTATATTGAACAGGTCTTAGAGAATAGGTCTTAGAGAACAGGTCGGAGAACAAGTCGTACAGAATAAGTAAACAGATCAAGTTATACAGAACAGCGTATTTAATATGTCAAACCGAACGCCCAAAGAGGCAAAACCTGAAGTGCGCCTGTCTCGATATCATCCCGAACAATAAATGTTTTTATATCACTTGAACCAGCACCAATAGCATCACCCCGATTTCGCCGCTTATTTTTTCCCCCGATTTCAAAGCGATAATTACCAACTGAAAAATCAACTTTTTTCGATGACCGAATAGAGTGATGAACTCGCATCTGATTAAAAAAGAACGTCTCCCGAATTGTTCCCACATCAGCCCTCTCACCAACCAAACTAAACATTATATTCGTGTTGTCTAGATAGACTTTGTCCACTTTGCCAAGGCCACGAATTCCGCCCGTATCTGTCCGAAGTTGTGCAATCAACCCCGCCCTTTCCATGTAGGTTAGATAATCGTCTAGTGAATTCCTACTCACCCCGATCATCTCCGAAATCTTTGACAAATTTGGTTTAAACGGAACACTCTCTGCAATAATCGACAGTAAATGCTTCAGTTTTCGGGCTGTGGTTACACGTAAATTTGCATACTGCGGAATGTCTGTTTCCAGTGTTTGAAGAATAATTTGGTCCAAACGAATTCCAAGCTCCTCCTCCTTCCCAAATGGATAGTATCCCCGCCGCAAATAATCCCGAAAGAGCAACAATGGATGGGCAACCTTCTTGCATCGTATTTCATTGCTCACAATCTGTTCCAATGAATGCACCTCGATAGAATACTGGTGAAAAAAGTTTAGATACTCACGAAAGGAAAGACCCTGCATTGAATACAAAATCGCTCTCCTGCTAAGGTCTGCAACACCTTTTCTGATATCCAGTACTGAAGATCCAGTAAAAATAATCTTCAGGTTCGGATAGAAATCATAGATATTTTTTAATTCACGAGACCAATCATAGTACTTGTGGATTTCATCGATCACAAGATACTCGCCTGCATGTTTCGAAAACGAGTCTGCTACATCGATTAGCCTGTTCTCACTGAAAAACAGATCATCTGCAGTAATATAAAGCGCCTTTTTTTGGTCGACATTTTCTTTGATATACTGCAACACAGTCGTTGTTTTCCCGACACCACGTGGCCCGGTAATTCCAATCATTCGCGAACTCCACGCAATTCGATCGTACAGATAGCGCCTGAAAGTTGTGGGAGTTGTGTCCAGTAGCATTTCATATTTTTGATAGAGTGACTCCATGAGTGCTGTTTTTTGGAATTTATGGGAACATGTATATGGGTCAGCAAATATATGTTTTGCACATCGTAATTTACAAATTTTATATTTTTTGCTTATTACGAAGTGCAATACGAGTGGAAAACTCATTTTCCTTGAATTTTCGTTATCTTCACGACGCAAAGAAAAAGGTGCAACCAGCGGACAAGACACAACCTAAGAACAGGACATAACCTACGGGCAAGACGCATCCAACTGGGCTTGCCCATCCGTGGTAACAACCCGTAAGGCTCTCGCATCAACCCGACACAACGTACAAACCCAACAAAACTCACAAACCCGACATAACTTACAAGCCCGTCATAAATCGTCTATTCGACCCGCCCAATAACCCATCTCATGCCATCTACCTCCACGCCCACATCCACATCAAATTCCACATCTACTTCCCACCTTCCAAAAGTTAGCTGCCTCATGGTCACAGCCAATCGGGCGAATCTTGCCAGGCGAGCCGTTCAGTGCTACTTGCAGCAAACGTATCCGAATAAGGAGTTGGTGATTATCGACGACGGGCAAGAGGATTATGCGCCAATTCTTGCGGATGTGCCGGCCGGCGAGCTGCGTTACATCAAGCTGGATCCTGCGCCCGGGCAGGTGCTGGGAACGTTACGAAATCGGTCTTTAGAGGAGGCGACAGGGGATTTTATGGCACAATGGGATGACGACGACTGGTATCATCCCGAGCGGATCGAGCGTCAGGCTCGGGTGTTGATGGGGGATGCGAACAACCACGCTCAGGACAACCACGCTCAAGGCGCCGACGCCTGCTGCCTGGCGGGTTCGCTAATGCACGTGGATCACCCCGAGTATTTCGACTTACCATACGTAGGATATCTGCCACACGGGATTCCGGGAACGATTATGCACCGGCGCAACGACACAATTCGCTACCCTTCGGAACGTGCCGGAGAGGACACAACCTACCTCGATCACTGGCTAGGCAAACGATACCAAAAGTTGCCTGCGTCGGAGGCCGGGCTCTTTATCCGTTGTTTTCACGGAACCAACACATGGGAGATGAATCATTTTGTGCGGCGTATGCGGAACTCCCCCGCGAAACTCATGCGCTATCTTTTCTATCGCTACGTCATCCGCGATCTCTCGAAAAATCCATTATTTCGGCTTGATGAAGGAGTTCGGCGGGCGTTCGAAACGTACTTGGCAGAGTCGCGGCAACTTGGACTGTTTCGGCATGGATGAGCCATCGCTTCAGGTGTCGTCGGAAACAGAGCGGCAAACCGGCCAGCTCATCCCGATCCTCATCCGCATCCTCAAGTACCTCATCCAGTTCGCCATTGTGGCCGTTCTCCTCTGGCAAATCTACACGATCGGCTTGGCGAACATCCTCCGCGAACTTCCGCGCGTCCCGCTTTTTTACGTCATCTTCCTGATGCTCTATTTCGCCCTCCCACTCACGGAGTTCTTCACCTACCGCCAAAGCTTCCCAATCCGTTTCTGGCCAAGCCAACTCATCTTCCTCAAAAAACGCATCTATAACACCACCGTGATCGGCTACCTCGGCGAGGTCCAGCTGTTTTCGTGGCTCCAAAAGGAGGTCGGCGCCGGGAAAAAACGCGCCTTCGAGGTGGTGCGCGACAACAACACGCTCTCCACTGCAGCATCCACCACCATCGTGCTTCTCCTTCTCAGCGGGTTTGTACTTACCGGGCAAATTGCCATCTTCGACGCTCTGCAGATTCAAATCCGTCCACCCGTACTTCTTGCCATATCAGTTGGTGTGTTCGGGTTGATGGTATTGCTCGTTCGCCGGTTCCGGCGCTATCTGTTTTCCATGAATCGTCGCGAAGGCTGGACGATTTTCCTGCTTCACACGGGACGGATGCTGATGCTTACCATCTTGCAGATGCTCCAATGGTACGTGGTGATGCCGGATGTGGCTCTCTCTTCTTGGTTCACGCTTTTATCGGTGCAACTTATTCTAAGCCGGATCCCCTTTCTTCCCAACAAAGACTTGGTATTTCTAGCAGCGGGCGTAGGCCTTGGCGGGGTAATTAACATCGAACCAGCGGCTATAGCAGGCATTTTACTAGCACATCAAGTCCTGGACAAAGCTGCCAGCGTTCTCATTTTTGCCGGGATCTCAGTGGGCGAAGCGCGATCCACACTCGGCAGGAATTAGCACCCGCATCAGCGCTCGGCCGGAATCAACAAAACCGGAACCTGGCTCAACCGCGCAACTTGATGACTCACACCACCGATGAAGAATTTTTCGATGAAGCCCTT
The DNA here is from genome assembly GCA_003045995.1 of Bacteroidota bacterium. Taxonomy (GTDB): domain Bacteria; phylum Bacteroidota; class Rhodothermia; order Balneolales; family Balneolaceae; genus Sam29DG08-bin30. The sequence goes on along the minus strand of PZPG01000079.1, from coordinate 3,524 downwards.
GCCCTGGCTGCCTAGCACAATCATGGTTGCCCCTTTCTCCTCGGCAATTGAGACAATCTCCTTGGCTGCCGTGCCAAACGTTAGGTAGGTCTGCGCCTCTTCCCGAGTATGATCGGAAAGTTCGTCCCGCTTCTCATTGAGCATCTCCTCATTCAGTTTGGTGAGCCGCTCCAGACTAATCGGATCGCTCAACGCCAGCGCATGATGTCCTTGAACGTGCACCAAACTCACCTTCCCGACCTTGCCTTCGCTTTCTAGCGACTTCACCACTTCAAATGCTCGGTTCGATGTTGCCGAAAAGTCGGTCGCATGCAATACGTGGTCGAGCATCTTCTCACTTGCTTTCCGCAACGAGAACGTCCGCTCGTCGGTTTCTTCATCCAGATCCATCCCAACATTCAGCAGGTACACAGGTAAAGGCGACCGAAGCAACAACTCTGTGGCGGTACTACCGAGCAACAATTCCTGAACTTTGCTGTGACCACGATTCGCGATCACGATCAAGTCCGCTCCCTCCTTCTCCGCAGTCATAATCAACTCTGTGGGCGGGTAGAAATGCACACCACTCCGAATGATAAATTCTGCCTCAAACCCCTGCTCCTCGATCTCTTTCTTGTACACCTTTAAGATGCCTCTTTCCGCATCCGTACTAAACTCCCTTCGCTCCCCCGCATACGGAACCGGTGCAACGTGCACCAAAGTGATCTTCTCAACCCCTAACTTCGCAAGATCCGACGCACTTGCTACCATTAATTCACTCGCTTCCGAAATATCAACCGCCAAAATTGCATGTCTGAACGGAACTCCCATATCTCCTCCTGTTTTTTGATTGTCTTTGTTGATTATCGTTGAACCCATTTTACGCCCCCCCCCTTCGAGCGTCCCTCATCCTGCCCTTTTTTGCTCTTTGTTTCTAATGTTTACATCCCACTGTCCGTTTTGAAACGGGCAAACTGCAACCCGATTCAGTTATAAGTTCTGTGAAACTATGAAACTGCCAGCTACGAAATTGGCACCTGCGAAACTTCGAAACTGTGTACTTCAAAATGGAAAAGATCTCGCATCAGACTCTACTATATAGTGCACTTTTTTCGGCTAAAAGTCAATGAAAATCCAGCGCAATTCCAACACAAATCCAACGCAATTTCAGCACAAATCCAGCACAAATCCAACGCTTCCGGCAACGCCCAGGCAAAAATCCAACACTTCCGGCAACGCCAAGACACGGGTTAGGGCCGGTGAAGCGGACGCATCAACCCGAACAAAAACACACACCAAACACACACCAAACACACCAAACCCACACCACAAACACGAAGCCGGCGCAAAAAACGAGTAGTATATTTACTCAATTACGAGCAAAAAAATATTCAAAAACGACCTTTAAAATTACTCATAAACGAGTAGAAAATTTACTCGCATAGTGGCTCAAGGTGGGCCGTAAAATGGCGCAACACCCGATCCTGGGACGTAATTTTGTACCCGCGGAGGGCGTGGCGATGATGAAACACGTGAATAACGGCCTCAGCAAGGAAATCGACATGGCTTTGGGTGTACACGCGGCGAGGGATGGCAAGGCGCACAAGCTCCATCGACGCAGGTTTTTCGCTACCATCGGGCTGGAGGCCAAACATCACGCTGCCGATTTCGACGGATCGAATCCCGCCGGCAACATAAAGAGCGTTGGCAAGGCTCCACGCGGGGTAATGAAGCGGCTCGATGTGAGGGAGCATGTCGCGCGCATCGATGTACACGGCGTGCCCACCCACCGGCTGGATAATGGAGATCCCGGCGCGGGTGAGTTTGTCACCAAGGTAGGTCGTGGAGCGGATCCGATAGCGCAGATACCCTTCGTCGAGGGCTTCGTACAGACCGGCGGCCACCGCTTCCATGTCGTATCCGGCCATGCCCCCGTACGTGGGGAAGCCTTCGGTAAGGATGGTCATGCTGCGGCACCGGGCAGCCAGGGTGTCGTCGTTGAGGGCCAAAAACCCGCCGATATTGGACATTCCATCTTTTTTGGCACTCATCGTGCAGCCGTCCGCGTAACTGAACATCTCGCGGGCGATCTCGATAGGCGATTTGTCCTCGTACCCCTCCTCGCGAATTTTAATGAACCAGCTGTTTTCGGCGAACCGGCATGCATCGAGGAAAAACGGAATGCCGAACTCGCGGGCCAGCGCAGACACGTCGCGGATATTTTTCATACTCACAGGCTGCCCACCACCGGAATTGTTCGTGATGGTAAGCATAATCACCGGTACGCGGCTCAGATCGGTGGTTTCGAGGAAGTTGCGCAGCGCCGGTATGTCCATGTTGCCCTTAAACGGGTGGATGGTTTGCGGTTCGCGGCCTTCGCGGATCACCAGGTCGAGCGCCTCGGCACCGTTGTTTTCAACGTGCGCACGGGTGGTGTCGAAGTGGCTGTTGCTCGGGATGATGTCGCCCGGCTTGGCGATCGTGGAGAAGAGGATGTTTTCGGCGGCGCGCCCCTGATGCGTGGGGATCACGTGGGTGAGGCCGGTGATGTCGCGGACGGCGGTTTCGAGTTTGTAGTACGATTTGGAGCCTGCGTAGGATTCGTCGCTGGCAATCATGGCGGCCCATTGGCCGGACGACATCGCTCCGGTTCCGCTGTCGGTAAGAAGGTCGATAAGTACGTCGTCAGCCTTTAGCAGGAACGGGTTGTAATGCGCGGCCTGCAGCAGTTTTTCACGTTCGGCCTGGGTGGTTGAGCGGATCGGTTCCACAGACCGGATCCGAAAAGGTTCGATGATAACGTCGGTATGAAATGGCTCCATGGTGTTTGCTCGTGTGCTTGTGTTGTTGCCCGTGTTATTGCCTGTGCTGTTACCTATGCTTGTGCTAATGTTCTATCCCGTGATTGGGCGGTGTGGCTCGGCCCGGGTCTGGTGCTTGGCCCGTATTTGGTGAGCTTCAACTCCCACCTGGTAGACTTTGGCAAGAATGTACGAAATTTTTTCGGGTTGATGGGATTTGCATATCGGGTTCTGGATGTGGACGGGCTATGCGAGGTTTGAATTGGAGTCAGATCAAAAATCACAAAATTCATAAAAAATGCATGAAAGATTCTTATTGTTTTTCATCACACCACCCTCTTACTTTCTTATGGAGCGAGGCAATTCAATTGTATTGAGTCAAGTCATTTAGATCGGTTCCCGTCATTTGGATCGAGGCAATTTATCTGAATCAATTCTATCCATTTGGGTCGAGGTAGTTCAATTGGATTAAGGCCAGTTACTTCGATCGAGACGGTTCACTTCGATCAAGGCAATTCACTTGGACCAAGGCAATTCACTTCGATCAAGGCAATTCAATTGGGCCGAGGCAAGTCAATTGCGAGACATCAACCAACACGGAAACAAAATGTAGCGAACAAAAAACAGGGGGTATCATGGCACACGCAATCAACATAGAAGAACTTATAAGAGGCAGAACTGTAGAATCAGAACGGCTGGAATATAAAAAGGGCTGGAATCCTCAAGATGTGATGCATACGATCT
>PZPG01000078.1 GCA_003045995.1 Bacteroidota bacterium | reverse complement strand
CGCCGGGTTCGATTCCAGCCCACTCCCATTTCCATTCCCACCCCCGTTCAAATACCGGAAAAAATCGATCACATCCTCATCATGGCTGCCATACGGAAGCCCGGCAATCACCGTCCGGCTATCCATATTCACCACATGATCGTACGCCATCAGCGACTTTATCTGCCCCAGCGTCAGCCAAATAAAGTTCGGCTTCACCTCAATCTCATCCTCCAGCCAAACCACAATATTCCGATTCCGCTTCCGCAAAAACCGCGCCCCCTGCTCCGACTGCAACTGATCCACCAATATCTGATGCGGCTTTGCCTGCTGAAAATACTCCAAATACGCCGGCGTCCGTCCCTTGTGCACCCGCGTAAAATTACTCCGCGTGGCCTGCAACGTCGGCGAAAGCTGCACCTTATTCACATTCCCCGGCTCGATCTTCGCCTGCATCAAGAAGTGCAACACCCCCTCAAACTCCTTCACCAGAAACCCCAGATACCCCACCTCCGGCTGGTTTATAATCGGTTGCTCCCACTGTGCTTTGTACCCCCAATTGGTCCTCACCCGAATCCCGTCAATCGAAAAAAACTTCCCCGAATCGTGCCGAATCGACTGAGAATCCTCGCGGTAAGCCCACTTGTCCAGCGCCCGAAACGAAGATTGCTGCACCCGAACATCCACCGCCTCGTTTTGCGCTTCCACCCAAGTCAAAACATCACGAATCTCCCTGCCCAGACTGGCATGGCAATGCGCACTCTTCAACATTTGCAGCTTCGTCGAGCGTATCGAACGATCGGTGTTTCGGGTTGATGGGATCCGCGCCACGGTCCCTGGAGATGGTTGAGCCTTCACGAGTTTCGCAGTTATACCTATTCCTGGTTAAACGGCGCGCGTTCACAGATAAGCACTCCCATCCTGTTACAGGAGATCGTAGAACCTATGAGCCTGGTCTGATGTACGAATTGTACCCATGAGTGTACAAGTATTGGCTACGAGCACATGAGTTGTACATACGAGCAAAGACCAGCGAGCCGAGCAATAAAAACATAACAATTTAAAGATAACGACTTTCGAGCAGAAAATCGTACTCTTTAACAGATTTCTCTTTAGCAGATTTCTCTAACCAAACTAAATGCTTCTGCATGAAAACACCCCACAGTGGATCCACGCACCATCGAAAGCCGGTTTATATTTTCCAGAGACCGTGGATGGGGTGCTTTTTTCAATTGAGTGGTAAAACATGAAAACGCTTGTAGCTTGAGATCGATTTCATCCTCAATATCAATAAACACGGTGGGTATAAATGCATCATCCCCAAAAGGCGCTGCCCATTCCGTCTCGGAAACCGTTTCATAGGATAAAACTTTTTTCACGGTATTCTGGTTCTGCGGCCGGGCAGCTACCAAGCAAGCCTCGTAGGTAATTCGGTGATCTTTATGAACATCCCCCCGATGAGGTATAAAAAGTGTATCTATCTCTAACTTTTTTATCAATTCCACAATTCGAAGAGATAATTTATACGACTCAATGGAATCCAGTCTTGGCGCGGGAAAATCAAGAAAAAACGTTTCTTTCACCCCTAGTAATTTGTGTGCCTGCAGTGCTTCGCGTCGCACTTTTTCGGTTCCCTCTTTGGGAAAGAGTTCCGGGGCACCGAGGTTCCCGTTCGTAACGATTACCACGTACACTTGGCGACCAAGTGATGAATATTTCGCCATGATTCCACCACAGCCCAGTACTTCATCATCGCAATGTGGAGCAACTACGAGTATATTTTTCATCATGTTGACGTTCGAAGAAGTTTTGTTATGATTTCGAATTGATGAGGAAAATCTATCCCCAGTGACGTCCCTACAGACAGTTCATGCTCCCGGACACCGGTGAATTCCTGAACCAATACATGACCTTGTCCTGCTTGTACCACAGTTCCACTGCTATCTTTCATCACAATACGTCCAGGAACACCAATCCAATTGCAATTTTCCAGGATGGCGGCTCTTTCAATCACCATTTTCGTTCCCCCGACATAGGTAAACGCTCCCGGCAATGGCCGCGCCGATGCTCGGATGAGCGTATGAATATCCTCTGCACTTCGATTCCAGTCGATATAGCCATCTTCGGGACGCCTCCGTCCCAAGTAGGTTGCGAGTTCATCATTTTGTGGATCAAACTTTGCCACCCCTTTCTTTAGTAATGGAAATAGCCGGTCCAAAGCAGTTTCTATGGCCGCACAAATCTTGACGATCACATCGGATGCATAATCTTCTTTGGTCACAGCAAATGGCTCTTGCACGAGAATCGGCCCGGAATCCATCCCTTCATCCAACAAAAAAAATGTTGCCGCCCCTTCTGCTTTTCCCAAAATTAACCAGGCAACGGCGCCTCTGCCGCGCCCCTTTGGCAGACACGTAGGATGAAATCCAATACACCCGTATGCAGGTATATTCAATACCTCTTGTTGTACCATTTGTGACAATCCAACAACAAAAAGCAGGTCCGGAGGATCTCTTCGGATAAACGCGGCGACCTCTGCGTCGTTGATATTTTTGAAACCAACGTAGGGTAACCCATTCCGGACACTGATTTCCTCTAAATTTTGATACCCGCTCACGTTTTTTGCATACTCCGGGCGCAATCCAAGAACCCCGGTTACATTCAAGTCATGTTTAATCATCCTTTTCAATGTAACCAGGCTGCTGTTCACACTGCCTGCCAGCATCACTTTGGGGTTTTTGGCCAGCGTTTTTCTATTGATCATCGTAGAACAAATGGGTTATCGACGTATGACTTTTCTCCTATCCATACCAGTTGAAACGTACGCAGAATAATTCGCACATCATTCCAAAATGACATTTTTTCTACATATTCAACATCAAACTCGTATCGTTTTTCCCACTCGATATAGATGTTCCCGGAAACCTGAGCATGGCCGGTCATACCGGGTCGAACCAGATACCTCTTTTTTTGATGCTCATTCATGTGCTGAATGTGGTCGGGGATGTTGGGTCTTGGCCCTACAAAAGACATATCTCCTTTTAAAACATTGAACAACTGAGGCAGCTCATCAATCTTATATTTTCGCAGATAATACCCAAGACGAGTCACCCCATCTCCTTTCGAGGTATACCGTTTGATTTCGTGAGTTTCATGGGTCATGGATCGAAACTTTAGAAGATCAAATGGTTTTTGATGCAGTCCAACCCTCTCCTGATGAAAAAAAACCGGCCCCTTGGAGGTAATTTTTATAAGAATTGCCACAGTGATCAAAAAGGGAGTGAGCAGGGCGATCACAACAAGCGCAAAACACCGGTCGATTCCAACCTTTACAGCAGGGTACATCAAACAAACAACTCTTTTTTTAAGCCTTTTTTCACCGGCAGTTGCCAAAGTAAGCGGCACCAGTCGTGGTTTCCCTCGATCAATTCGGGCCCATTTCGGGTAATTGCAATATCCCAGCCAACCGATCGATTTCCGGTATCGACGAGCGCAGCCCGCTTTGCCAGTTCCAATGTCTCACGCCAAAATGGAACTTGAAACCCTTCGATTCTGATCCCTGTCACGGGGTGATGGGTTTCATCTTGCTTGGTGATGTCACTGTATACTCCTGGTCCGCACAAGATCCCGGTTGCAGGATCAATCGGCGCCGCGATATTGCCGGCTGCCATATTATCCACGGCTGAATTGATAGTGATTCGAAGGCGAGCTGTCAATATTTGAACATCATCTTGTTCGTTCAGTTGTGTTACGATGCGCACGGTATTTAGTCCGGACGGGGACAATCGATTCAATTGATCGTGTTGCTCTACAAACTCTTCTGCCAGGTCATTCCCTCCATCCCTCATGCGTTGCATAAGGAGACGAGGTGTAAGTCCATCGGTGTGAACCACTTCGATCCCTCGTCCACATTGACCATCGGAGGGTTTAAGAACAACTTTGCCGGATGGATTCTGTAATAGTGTTGTTGCATTTCCAGGATCCCTCTCAAGTTCATCGATCGTGACCATCTCATGCTGGATGTACGGTCTGTACGCATCGTAAAAAAGAACTTTATTGGATAGCACCTTTCTGCGGGCAGGTGGATTCATTTTCTTTTGATACTCGTAGGTTGCCCCGGTTCCAACCCAGTCCTCTTTTTCCGACCCATCGATTTCGTAAAAATGAAAGAGGAAATATTCGTTCAGGGAAACATTGTATCGAATGGAATCTTTGACCATCCGAGTCCAAAGGGTCATCTTTGAAATGCCCTGTGCATCACAGACATGCTTCATGAACTTCTTCCGTTTTGAAGCGTCTTCATTTTTCAGATAGTAGAGCACGTACAGGATTCTGAAAAACCGAGTGGTCATGGCTTCTCTCCCTTTTTCGGATCGCTACAAATCAGATCGGTCAACTCGGCAACACTCATAAACTCCACATCCGGCCAGCGATGAACTAGTTCCCGAAGCAACGATTTCAGGCTGGCCAGTCCTATTCTACGATTCGACTCCTCCACAAATCCGCAATAATTCACCCGATGCGAACTGATGATGGCTGGTTTTCCCAACCGAAACGCAACTGCAATCTCCTTCAGAGCTCTCTCCACCGATTCGGATGCTGTAGATACAGCTTCATTGATAGCGTCGGGGATCACGTGTTTCCCATCACACGGCTCAAACACCACATTGCGAACCACCGTCCGAAGGCCAGAAGCTCGTAGCGCCCCGGTCGTGTTCCATTTGCGCGCCGTCGTGTTCCATTTGCGCTGGCTTTGCGAGTTGTTTCGACCCGTACCCGGGGATTGTTGCACATGCATAAATGGACGATCCAACGCTAAAATACCATTTCTACGTAGGACTGGCTCCAAATCTGGATGAAACTGCTGGGCGGGAGCGGTAAAACACACAGAATGATAACCAAACACGTGCTTAAACGCCCTCAGTCCATGTTCCAATATTTGTTCATGTCCTTTCAGTTCCTCGGAGTCTTTGAACCCAAAGGCAGCACTATATCCAAAAGATCGCCCGGGTGGCACGGTAAGCCCTGTGTAACTTCGATTTCGTAACGCCACAAACAGATCTGCATCACCCCGTGCAATCTTTTCCTTCATGATCCCCAGGTTTACATGTTCACGGCCGTGACACTGAGGGGCCATCAACCCCATCTCCATCCCCTCCTTCCACATCGTCCATGCACCCGAATAGGCCTGCGGATGACGACTTTCCAACTTCTGAAACGTAACGGGCAGATCCTCATGTACATATCGCTGATACCCCTCGTCCGCCATCACCTCATAATTGATGTTACAAGGCAATGCATAGGGTGAAAAAATAGCATTACGACCATTTCGATCCTCTACACTGCTCAAAACCTCATAGAGTGCCTCCAGATCTTGCACCGTTTCGAGTGTATCGAACCGATCGAACCGGTTCTTCGCCATAAATCCCGCTTTATTGAGTGCCTCCCGCGCCTGCCGTGAGTCCAGCCGCACATTCCCGTAGTCGTCCACGGCAATCACCACCAGCTTCCGACGCGTTCTCCATCCCCCCAGATTTTTGATATGATCCATTACTCCTCGCATCAACCCGCAACCTCCTTTTCTTTACGCAATACCATCACAAACCCTTCCCTGTATATAGGCGTCTACCAGCCGATCCGCATTCCCCCGCCGGAACCACTCTGATGCTTCCATTGCACGCTCCGCCAAATGCTCCTGTGCCTCCGAGTTCCCCGCCAGCCGCTCGATAAACGCTGCTGCCCCATCCAGATCCGCGTGATCGAAACACCCCGCATGGCCAAACCGCTTGGCATAGTGGTACAACTCCGATTCTTCCGATGCAAAATAGAGCGAAGGAATCCCAAAATTCATGAGGTTATACGATTTACTCGGCACACTCCCCATCGCGATTTCCCGATCCACAATCACCACCCCAACATCTGCCGCCGACAACGAAAACGGAAACATTTCATCCGATTGGAACGGCAGGAACATGCAATTGGGCAGATTCCGATCCGCCACTAGCCGCTCTAGCACCGGTTTACGCGGCCCCCGTCCAATAATCTGAAACAAAATATCCTCCCGGTCCCGCATCCTCTCCGCCAGATCGATCATTACCTCTACCTGATGCGTGAGCCCAATATTCCCCGAATACTGCACCACAAATTTTCCCTCCAACCCATGCTCACGCACGAATGGATTTTCCGCCTTCGGCACCCGCTCATGCTCCTGAAAAATCGACCAGATGGGAGTGACTAGCACGCCACCTGTGCCACCACCTACACCACCTGCACCACCTGCACGCTTACCCCCATTCACATCCATATCCCCATCCATATCCCCACCAGCATCCACATACTGCTTCACATCCCCATCCCCACCCACATCCACATACTGCTCCACCAACCCCCGCATCCGCTCACCAATCGTAAACACCCGGTACGCCCTCCGAAATGCCACCCGATTCAGCCACCCCCACACCCGATACACCGGATGCGCCTCCCCCATCCCCGTAATCTTAAACAAGTCCGGATACACATCCCAAATTACCATACTACATCGATTCGGCACCACAACACTCAACAAATACGCCATCGGCGGAATCGATACAAACACCACCTCATACCGCCGGTACCGCGTCACCAGCAACACCCAAATCTGCACACACGCCCACATCCACGACACCAGCTTCCGCCACGCAGGACGCTCCACCCAATGCGCAATCCTCGTCCATCGCACCCTCGGATCCAGCTCCTCCCCCTGCACATGCACACTTCCGGTAATCACCGCCACCTCCTCAAACCGCTCCCGAAACGCATTACAAAACCCAATCGTCAAGTAATTTACCGCCTGATTCACCACCACAATCTTCCGACCCGAAGTAGCCCCAATGTTCCCTTCAACCGAATCTACCTTCATTTTCCTTCTTCGGGTTGATATGCCACTTGCTCACAAACCTCCAATATTTTCCGAGCCCGATCCGCTGCCGAATCAAACCGCTTCACCCGACGCTTTCCATTCTCGATCAGCGTCTCCTGCAAGCCCGGTTCCGTAAGCAAGCGAACAATCGCATCCGCCGCAGAAACCGCAACCTTCGGCTCGTAATAAACCGCCGCATCCCCGCAAATACTTCGTGCAAACCCGAGATCCGTCGTCACAATCGGCTTCTCCATCACCATCGCCTCGGGATACGCCGCCGAAAAACACTCTGCCAGCGTCGGCAAAAACAACCCGTCGCACTCCGCATACAAGGAAGGACACTCCTCTGGCTTCACCGGGCCTATATTTACAATTCCCGCACCCACGATTCCTGCATCCCCGATTCCCCCATCTTTTAAACCTTTCCGAGCACTCCCCAGATAGTAGTCAAAATCCTCCTGTTTCATCGTCGTCACAAACCGCACATGGCCAAACCCGCGCGCCCGCAGCTCCGCCACAACCTCCGGCAAAATCTCCAAATTCTTATGCAAGTAGTACGCTGTGAGCGTTAAAAAACGGAATTCGGGTTGATGGGATGCGCTCCCCGGGTCCGAATCCCCTTTCGCCTGCGCGTGCATGCCTGGCTCATGCACATCCAGCTCACGCACCTTCGGCGGATACTTGTTCCAATCCTCATACACATGACTATACGTATTCGAAACCGTAAACACCCGCTCCGTCTTCAACGCCTTCCGAACCCGCATGTTCACGTCCTCCGTCTGAGCCAGAAACGCAGCCCCATCACGCCGAAAAAAATAGAGATGGAGCAGCTTTTTGATACGATACCGCACCCATCGATAAAGGGAAATATCCCGTAAATAGGGCGATTCCGGATAGATATACAGTGGCAAATTGTAGCCGATCACCTGTGGCGCTTGCGATCGAAAATAGGTCGGGCCCGTCGTGGAAACAATCACATCCGGCCGAATTCGAGCTTCAAGTCGGGAAAGTTCCCGCTGAATCCGTCGAATCGTTCGCAATCGAATCACCCCGAAATCGGCGCGGTAAAAATGAAAATTCTCCGGAAAATCGCGCTCATCGAGCAACGCCGCAATCGCCGGCCCCACCCAAACGTGGTACTCGTGCTCGGGATACTTTCGGCACTCGTTCATGAACGACCAAGCCACCTGCACACCACCGCCAAATCGCTGATGGGATGTATTAATGACGAGTTTCATGAATGACGAATTTCAATAATGGCGATCTTCATCAATGACGTTCATCAACAATGACGTTCTTCGTGCAGTGTGTTTCAAGCGGGTTGATGGGAGAGCGCCTTGCGAAAATGAGCAAGGTAGAGTTTTGCAATACGCTCCGGGTTCAAATCCTTTGTATTTTGACGACCATTCCGGCCTAACGATTCCCGCAACTCCCTGGATGCCATAAGCTTCGATAGGTATACTTTATACTCATTTGAGAGAGCTTCCCTGGATCCTACATCCCGCGAAGCACCCTCCAGAGAGACCAAAAACCCATCCACCCCG
>PZPG01000077.1 GCA_003045995.1 Bacteroidota bacterium | reverse complement strand
AACATCCATCAGTGTCCGACACACAACCATCCCAGTTGCTCGTCACCAGGAACGGGGCGCTGGCAGAACCCTCCGTCACACCCGCTACAAACCGCGCATCTTCCGTGCCATCTCTACTGCTCCCTGCATAGAACGCCCCCGGCGCTACGTATACCATCTCCACGGCATACACCTCTACAAAATACTCCTCCGAACCGGTGAGCCCGTCGGCCGCATAGTTCCATCGCAGGGTGAGGCTGTCGGCTGCAAACCGGCCGGCACCCGCCTCCCCGCGGTAGATCATCGCCCCCATGCCCGGGTTGTTAGAAGCATCATACGCCGAGCCTTGATCCACCAAACCGACCTGTAATGCTGCCCCCTCACCCATGTTTTCGCCCGTTGCTATACCAGCAATATGGCCGGAAGCCGTTAGCCTGGCATGCTTCCATGCGCCACCTGCCGTGCGGTACTTTACAAACACCCACGCCGCATCCCAGTTACCGGCGTTGGAGTCATCGCTGCCGTCCAGATCGGCCGACCGCCAGGAGTTCTCCCACGACAGGTCGAACGACACCACGCGGACGCCCGATTCACTGTCGTCGGCCACCGCTGTGTTGGTTACTTGAATGTCGTTGGCATGTACGGTGCCAACAAAGCTAACATGCTCCGTCAAACTCACCAAACTCGCCACACCCATCAGCACGGCCATCGATACCAGCATTGCCGACACCCGAGCCACGGACTGCAGACGCTCTCGCATCAACCCGAACCCCTTACTTTGTTCTGATTTGTTTTGTTCTGACTTTCCGTGATTACGGAATAACTGCTCTTGAAGGAGCACTCCGAAAACCATTTGTGTTTTATCGCTCATATGTAGATTTGTTTTAGAGGTAATTGTTCAATCAAAAAAACAGATCATGTGACGAAAATTACATGCCACTCATTCTATTTTATTGCTGATTAACTTACTTCCAACCTCCCGAAATTGTATTCCACATATCCAAATAAATCTTTTTAAAATCAGAAAAAACCTTCCTGAAAACCGTAAAATGCGTGCAATTTTCAGGAATTTGCCCAAATAGCACGTACCCACTTGAGAGCAAAGGCTAGGTAGGGAACGAATCGTACCTTTTTTTCTTTCTCGGGTTGATAGGACCACATCCGGGCACGGGAACCGAACGAATCGAATGGATCCTCCGTTTTATGTCTTTTACAACCTGCACCAAGACTCCGTAACATCAAGACTTCGATCATGAAAGAAATAACAGCCAAGAATATTCTCTCGAAAGAACCTGTCGAAACTCATGGAACGCATAGAGCCCTCGAAAATCCTGGAGCTCCCGAAACGCCTGGAGCTTCCGAAACGCAACCATTCGATTACTCCCGATACGACTTTCTTAAAACCGCAGGTTCTGCAACCATTATGGCATTCTTTGGCATCACGCTGGCCAGCTGCTCCAGCAGCGTCACCGACTCCGGCACAGGAACAGATCCCGACCCTACCGACCCCGATCCCACCGATCCAGGCGATGGTGGTGATGGCACCTCCCCCATCACCATCGAAGGCGATCTCGTCACCCTCAACCTGGACAGCTCACGATTCGAAGGACTCAAGTCGGCCGGAGGCTGGAACCTCATCGAAGAAGCCGAACTCCTGGTCGTGAATGTTGACGGTCAAGTCATCCGGGCATTTACCAGCGTCTGCACCCATCAGCAGTGCAAGACCAGCTGGCAATTCAGCAACGATCTATTCATCTGTACTTGCCACGATTCCCGGTTCAACACGTCGGGCGAAGTCACCAGCGGTCCCGCCCAATCCGACCTGCAGGAGTACGCTGTCACTCGCGACGGAAGCACCGTAACCATCGACAAATCGTAACGTGAAATCGTAACGATAAATCCGAACGTGAAACCGGCACTCACTTTATGCACTACCTCCAGCCTGATCACTATCCCAGTCACTATACTGACAACTGTCCTAGTCAATATACCGACAACTATCCTAGGCTCTCTCTTGATCATTATCCTGACAACTCTCCCCGTCACTCTGCAGGCAACGGTCCTAGTCACTCTGCTGGCACCATATTTGGTCATTGGCCTACGTACACCCATGGACCGAGGCTTCTGCTTTTCTCTGCGCTCTTCATTTGCGCTACCCTGTTTCTCATCAACCCGAACCAAACCCAAGGGCAGGCTTTCACGGCAACCGATGGATATGTTGAGTTTACGTCCCGTGCACCACTTCTCGAGTTTCAGGGCAAAAGCAGCCAGCTTGCGGGACTTATCGATTTCGAGAAGAATTTGCTGGATTTTTATGTGGATCTGACCACCATTGATACCGGAATCCGTCTGCGAAACAAGCATATGAACGACAGCTATCTCGAAACCGACAAGTTTCCGTTTGCGGAGTTTACGGGCACGCTTTCCGGACTTCCCGATCTTACCTTGTCGGCGCCTCAGCCGGCCGTTGCGAAGGGTACGTTTACCATCCACGGGGTGAGCCGCGAAATCCGGGTCGAAGGAACCTTGCAGTCCGTTCCGGAGGGGCTTCAACTGAATGCGGCCTGGACGGTTTTACTGGATGATTATAATATTCGGCGGCCTAAGGTGGTGTTTTACGAGCTCGCCGAGGAGCAGGAGGTTGAGATTTCGATTCTTCTGCGCAAAACAGACTGAGATTGTGGCAGTGAGGTCGCGCCACTGAGGCCACTGAGACCACTGAGACCACTGAGACCACTGAGACCACTGAAATCGTACCCAGCGTTAGGAAAATTCAAGTATTGTACAGCAAGAATAGTAATAGCAGTAAAAACAACCTTAGCACCATCCCCATGAAAGCATCAAAACGAACCGGGATCGCCTCGACCGTCACCGCATCCTTTGCATCCATCGCCGCATCCCTCGCACTCACACTCATCCTCTCATCAACCCTGGCTCTCATCACCCCAGACCAAGCTTCCGCCCAACTCGCCCGCGAACGAGCCAACCCGAACCCGCCCGTAAGCCTCACTTTCATGGCGCCCAAACACATCAACCTCTACACCACAGAGGCCCTCGCAGCCGGTGAACTCCACTACTCCATCATGCACACCTTTGGCGAAGTGCGCAGCGGTATCGAAGACCTCTGGGGCATGGACAACGGCGCCAACATCCGCCTTAGCATCGAATATGGCTTCACTGACCGCCTGTCCGCCGGCTTCGGACGTGCCAGCACCGGCAAAATGATCGATCTCTACGCCCGCTATGCCCTCGTTCGCCAAACCACCAGCGGCTCCACTCCCGTTTCTGTTAGTCTCGTGCCCACGCTCGGCATCACAACCACCTCCCTCGACTTTGTCGAACCCAGTTACGACCTCCGCGACCGCCTCAACTTCGGCCTCTCCCTCCCGGTCTCCCGCAAAATGAACGATCGCCTCAGCCTCCTCATCTCCCCGATGATCGCCCATTTCAACCGCGTGGGAACCGAACTCCCCGTTGCAGACGGCACCGTAAACACATATGCCACCGTGGCCCTCGGCGGGCGCTACAAAATTAGCCCATCCACTGCGCTCTCCCTGCAAACTCTGCCCGCCCTCACCGATTCCGAGCCACTCAAACCCAACTTTGCCCTAGGCATCGACATCGAAACCGGCGGCCACGTCTTCCAGATCTTCTTCACCACCTCCGAAGCACTCAACGACCCCTACCTGCTCGCCGGGCGCAACGGCAACCTACTCGACCGCGAATTTCGCATTGGATTCAACGTCAACCGTCTCTTCCGCATCGGCGGGTGAATCACCACGGAGTAGAACCTTCCTGAAGTAGACCCTTCCCAAGGTAGACCCTACCCGAAGAAGAACCTTCCTGAAACAGACCCTTCCCAAGGTAGACCCTTACTCAGAAAAAAGGTATTTTCATTCGGTATCGGGTTGATGGGAATGCATCCCGGCCCGACATGAGCGTCCAGCCGGTGTGCCGAATCCCATCACACCGAAAAGAAACAAAACACACCATGAACAATCATCTCCACTGGGGCCCCGACCCACGCATTTTCACCATCCCCGAGTTTTACCTCCCCTTCTCTCTTTCTATCCCGGGCCTCCTTCTCGCAGCTGTTATTTTCTATTTCGGGTGGCAACGCATCAAACACACGGCAGGCAAAGCTAGCGCCCGTACTCGCGGCAAATCAGGAAAGAGTGGAAAATTAGACACTACCGGCACATCTAGTGCATCCAGTGCATCTGCCGAACCCATGCAAGACCCCTGGAAAGGCTACGCCCTCGCCGCTGCCGCCATCATCATCGGGCAAGTCCTCTTCATGATCCTCCGCATCGGCCCAACCATCGACTCCATCGGCCCTATTGAACCCCGCTGGTATGGCGTCCTGTTCGCCACCGCCTTCATCACCGGCTACATCGTTACCTCCGGCATGATGCGACGCGCCGGACGCACCCCTGAAGAGATCGACCGCCTGCTCATTTACATGCTCCTCGCCACCGTCATCGGTGCACGCCTCGGGCACGTCCTCTTTTACAACCCCGAATACTACCTTCGCAACCTCCACCTCATCCCGCAAGTCTGGACCGGCGGCCTCGCCAGCCACGGCGCCGCCATCGGAATCATCTTCGCCATGTGGCTCTACGCCCGACGTACCCCCAACATCACCTTCCTCTGGGTCGCCGACCGCATCGTCCCAGCCGTCGCCATAGGTGGCACCTTCATCCGTATCGGCAACTTCATGAACTCCGAAATCCTCGGCAAAGCAAGCGACCTCCCCTGGGCTGTCGTCTTCGAAATCGCGCCCTCCCTCACCGCCGCCGAGCGCATGATCCCCCGCCACCCCTCCATGCTCTACGAATCCGCCGCCGTCTTCCTCATCTTCCTCGTCCTCATCACCCTCTACCGCCGCCACGACGGCAAGCCTCCCGAAGGCCTCCTCTTCGGCACCTTCCTTGTCGCCCTTTTCACCTCCCGCTTCCTCATCGAATTCACCAAACTCGCACACTCCGACGTCGAAGCCGGTTGGGTCCTCAACATGGGCTCCATCCTCAGCATCCCGCTCGTGCTGTACGGCGCCTGGCTCCTGCTGCAAGTTCGCAAACGTGGAGGCTAGCCGGTTCGTCACAACCATTGGTTTTTTTCGGGTTGATGGGATTGCCATTCGGGCCATGGGTGGCACACGGGCAATTAGATCCATAGGCATACAGAGGCTTGGACCAACTATTTCTCTCTCGAATTTTCCGTATCTTTATTAGAAATAGACGTACCAAAAAGAGACAAATAAACCATGATTCTTATGAGTTCACACAATCGAGTTTCTACCCCCTACACGAAGAACCTTTTTGCATCCTTATTTACACCCTTTCCAAAGTCCTTTTTCGCACCCTTACTCTCATTATTCACGCTGCTTCTCGCACCATCCCTGGCGCTGCTACTGTCCGTAATGCTTTTCCATCAAGCCGAAGCACAAACCTCGCCCGACACAACCGAAGAATCCGTACCTACTACCGAACCAGCAGAGCAGACAACCACCAGCGCACCTGGCGTAGCCACCAAAACCGGCGCACCTGGTGCAGCCACCACAACCGGCGCACCTGACGCAACCACCGAAATGGACGCGAACAACCCTACTGACGAACCTCTCGCGCAACAGCTCCACGACAAACTCAAGAGTGAAGCCCTCAATGTTCGCATCATCCTTCAGTCCACGGCCAACTATTCCATCACCGAGGATGCTTTTGCGAACCCAAATCAGTTCGGCCTGGGTCCTGCAATGGTGATGCTCCGCGGCAATCTCGACAAGCAGTTCGATTATAAATTTATGGTCAATTTCAACCGGCCGTCACCGGTTATGGACGTGACGCTGGGCTACCGCATCCAGCCCAATCTGAAACTGAACGCCGGACTTCAAAAACCCGACATGGGACTGGACCTGCTTCCAAGCCCTGCTGAAACCGACTTCGCCGACCGGGCACGCATGGTAAACACCATGACCAACGTCCGGGATATCGGCGTGTCCCTCGACGGGCAGTTTGATGCGTTCGACCTCAACGTAGGACTGTACAACGGAACCGGCCTTACAGGGACGAACGATGGCAACTTCATGATCCTCGCAAAGGCGGGGTACACGTTCGACATCAGCCCTGCCGAGCAACTCTATGTGGGCTTCAATGCCACCCTCAACACCACCACATCGGAACCGGTCGGCAACACTGGGTACATCTCCGATCGCGATCGCCTCACCTACGGTTTCTACGCAAAATGGGCACTCGACACCTGGTTCGGGGCGGCAGAATTCATGCAAACACGCTTCGATAACGTCTCTCTTGGCAACGAGCGTGACTCCATCACCTCCTTTTATGCTACGGCCGGGTATCATCTTACCGACACCGCCGACCTGCTCGTACGATGGGACCACCTCTCGTTCGACCTCGAAAGCAACCGCGGATCCGACCTTGTTATCTTAGGGTGGAATCAGCAGCTCTCCTCACTCATGAGCTTTCAAACCAACCTTCTCGCAGATTTTCGGGGTGATTCAGATGAATTTGGGCTGGTCGGCGTATTTCAGTTTTACTTTAAGTGATGGAGTCGAGTGATGGAATTGACCCAACTACAAAAAATTTCCTAATCGGCTAACACAACCTGCACCGTCCCTTCTTGGGTGGCTACGATCCAGTATCCAACCCCCGGCTCCATCACCGCGGATTCTTCATATCCGGTTCCGTACGTGTAAAGAAGATTTTCGTTTACGATGTTGTTGGGGTCTAGCACTTTGGAGGGTGCAGAAAGGCCGCCAATCAAATTCCATCCGGGTCGTACTGTTACCTCTAACGAAGAGATCGGCGATCCGCCAAACCCGACATTGTTGTCGGCATTCATCGACAACCAGTACCCTTCACCGGGCGTAAGCATCGGCACACTTGTGTACGACCCGTCGAAACTATAGAGCGTGTTGCTTAGCCCGTTCGGGAAGATCTCCTGAAAATTAGTATGATTGATCTGCGCAGACAAAGACACCATATTCCAGCCCGTTTTATAGCTTTGTGAAAAGAGCTCGGCGGAGAGGGGCTCCATCACCGACTGGTAGATTCGATTATTAGACGATGCCTGCATGAAAGCAACCACACGTACATTCTCTTTGTTCCAGCTGCTGTTCCAATCGGCAGTGAAGGAGTACGTTTCCACCTGATCCGGACTTAGCGTAATCGTTGTTCCATTGGCATTCGGCAACATATCCCGGTGCACAAAATCCTGATACGTAGATCCGTTCGGTGCGTTGTACTGCAGATCTCGTTCCACGATCGCTACCCGTAACTTCACAACCCCATCCGGATAATTCGTTGCCGAGCTCAAACGCTTGATCGTCACATCCACAGAGATTTCCGTTTCATCGCCGTTCAGCGTAGAAAACACACTCATATCTACTGGGGTGCTTTGCGACATAAACGAATTTGCACGTGATGTCCAAGTGCTAGCCGAGGAACCGTAAGGAATCCCGTCCACAACGCCGGTCGGTGCACCGTTCACACCGTAGTACGAAACGCGAGAATCCACCGGTGGCTGATTCTGATAGTAGTAGACACACCCGGAACCTGGCCACCACACCGGGTACTTAATCACCGTCACCCGATCGGCGTTGGCATAGTTATTGAGCCAGTTATTGAATGCTGTATTTTGAGGAGCGCAAGGCGGGCATGTGGTCGAAGTAAAAATCTCCACCAGAACATTTTTTTCCTGTGCAACCGCGTCCGTAACGATCCGCGAAGAAACCAAGACAACAGAGAGAATTGTGAGAGATACAAATACTTTTGCGATTGAGGGAAAAGAGAGAAACGAGGGAAAGGAGAGAAACGAAAGATTCAAACGAGACATAAAGGATAAGGACTATATTGGTTGATGACAGAATCATAAAATGACAGAGAGTACCCGTGACAGAGAGTGCCCGTTGTTGCAACACCAAGTTCCGCAACATCAAGCTCTGCAACAGGCTCCACGAATATAGGTAAACAGAGGAAAGCCTCCAATCAAAATTCTAGTGGAACCTTGCAACGTCCAGCAACGCCTGCAACACCTGCAACACCTGCAACACCAGAGCACCAGGGCACCAAACCCCTACCCCTTCTCCAGCGAATGCACCATCGCCACAAGCTCCTCCACTAACGCCTGCGCCCGCCCGGCATCCGCCGCCTCCGAATAGATCCGCAACACCGGCTCCGTCCCCGACGGCCGCACCATCACCCACGAACCATCCTCCAGAAGATGCTTCACCCCATCCCGCATGTCCCGGTCGGCGACCGCCACGCCACACACCTCCCCAATCTCCCCTGCCCTGCACCGCGCCATCATCGCCTGCTTGCGCCACTCCTCCGTATGCATATCATCCCGATAACAAACATGCATCCCAAACTCCTCATACAGCGCATTCACCCGTTCACTCAACGGCACACCCCCCTTCACCAGCATTTCGGTAAGCAGCAGGCCGATGTAAATACCATCCCGCTCCGGCAAATGCCCCTTCACCGCCAAACCGCCAGACTC
>PZPG01000076.1 GCA_003045995.1 Bacteroidota bacterium | reverse complement strand
ATGGGGTAGGCGCGACTGGATAGGTGTGGCAGGGTTGAGAGTGGCTGGGTAGGTGTAGCAGGGTCGAGTGTAGTCTGCAGTGTGGAGTGCAGTGCAGGGTTGATTTGTCTGGAAGGTGTTTTGCCCAGTGATTTCTGAGTCATTTGTGCCCCTGCTCCCCTGTGATCCTGCTCCCCTGTGATCCTGTGATCCTGTGATCCAGCGACCCCAAACTCCCCGGATGCCCGGGCGTTAGAATCGGGCCGGGGTGGCTCTCGCATCAACCCGAAACGAAAAACGAGTACGGATGAAACGCAAGAGGCTAGTGCAGACCCGGGGGCTTGTGTAGTACCGGAGACTTGCACAGAACCGGAATCTTGCTCGATTCCGGAAGCTTGAGCAGTGCCGGGGGTGAATCGTTAGGCCTTGGCGAATTCCTCCTCGTGTGCAAGTGCGCTGCTGTCGGATCCAAAGCGGCCGTAGAAGGCGATGTAGAAATAGCAGAGGATCGGAATGACAAAGGCGAGTTGCAGGGAGGTGGCGTCTGCGAGGGCTCCGTAGAGTGGTGGAATGATGGCGCCGCCGACAATGGCTGTGCATAGGAGGCCGGATCCTTGTGCAGTGTGTTGTTTGAGGCGGTCGATGGAGAGGGTGAAGATGGTGGGGAACATGATGGAGTTGAAGAGCCCAACCATAAGTACGGACCAGAAGGCGACGTAGCCGGCGCTGAGGATGGTGATGGTGAGTAGGCCGACGTTGACCAGAGCGTAGACGGCAAGGAGGTTGCCGGGTTTGATGACGCGAAGGAGGCCGGAGCCGATGAAGCGGCCGACCATGGCGCCACCCCAGTAGAAGAAGACGAAGGTTCCGGCGAGGCGGGCGGGATTGAGTTGCCCGGGTTCAGATCCGGAGAGGAAGCCAGCGATGGCGGTCATCCAGGTACTGTGGGAGACCATTTGGACGACGTTCATGGAGAGGAAGTAGTTGACGAGGTAGCTTCCGATGGTGACTTCCGCGCCAACGTAGACGAAGATGCCGAGGGCGCCGAGGGTGAGGTGGCGATAGCGGATGGCTTCACGGTAGCTTCCGTGTCGGTCTTGGTCACTTTCAAGGATTTTGGGCATTTTGAAGAAGGCGAAGAGGATGGCCAGGAGGATGAGGGCGATGGCGAGGACGATGAAGGGGCCCTGGACGGCAGAGGCTTCAGCGATATGGTAGGCTTCTCGTTCGGGTTCGCTGAGAGCGGCGATTTGATCGGAGTTGAGGACGGTGTTGCCGAGGATGAACGCTGCGCTGACGAGTGGGGCGATGGTGGTACCGAGGGAGTTGAAGGCCTGCGATAGGTTTAGACGGCTGGATGCGGTTTCGCGCGGGCCGAGGGCGGCAACATAGGGGTTTGCGGCAACCTGCAGGATGGTGATTCCGCCGGCCAGGATGAAGAGGGCCATAAGGAAGATGACGAAAACGCGGTAGTGGGCAGCGGGGTAGAACAGAAGGCATCCAATACCCATGGTGATGAGGCCGACGATAACGCCTTTTTTGTAGCCAATGTTGGAGATGAGTTGTCCGCCGGGAATGGAGAATACGAAGTAGGCGGTAAAGAAGGAAAACTGCACGAGACCCGCCTGGAAGTAGGTGAGTTCGAAGACGTCACGAAGGCGCGGAATGAGGCCGTCGACGAGTACGGTGATGAACCCCCACATGAAGAAGAGGGAGGTTACGACGGAGAAGGCAACAGCAAGGTTGGAGGATTTTTGGTTGGTCATGGGGGTGATGGAGCTGGTTAGTTGGTTTTGGCTGGTGTGCAGTTTGTTACTGACGTTATTGTGGCACTTGGGTATTTTAGTGCTTCGGAACGGTGGTATTTTGATGCTTCAGAATTTCAGAATTTTAGTATTTCGGCACTTCGGCATATCGTCACATCATCAACTCATCACATCATCGAATTATCATTTCACAAGTGACACCGGGCGGCTCAGAACACCACTTGGGTGAGTAAGGCGCACGAGGTACATCCCACTGCTGAGGCCATCTGCACGAAGTGTGTAACTCCACTCTCCGGCAGGGACGTATCCGCGGAAAATGGTTTGTACGTTTCGGCCCGACAGATCGAAGAGCTCAAGGGTTGCCTGCCCCGCTTCGGCCATACGGAAGGTGATCTTGGTAGCCGGGTTAAAGGGGTTTGGATAGGGTGGCAGTAGCTCGGTTTGCGAGGGAATCTCTTGTCCCAGCTCTGGTTCGATCGAAGTGTTGTTGTTGTCCAGCAGTTCGAGCTGGTAGAGTTCTGCACTTCCGAACCGCAAAAATACGCGGAGGGTGTGTTCACCGGATGGGATGGTAAGGTTTTCCAGGGTTTCGGTGGTGATGGTCTCGCTTGGGCGCAGAAAATTCAGGGAGCCGATCTTCTCCTCATTCAGAAAAAAATCGAGTGAGGTTAGACCTAGAGAGCGGATGAGCAGATGTAACGTAAATTCGGAACTTTCCGCCACAGAAATATCGTAGGTGAGCCACTCGGAAATGACGGCTTCGTAGATGGCATAATCGGGCAAACCCTCGGCATCAACGGGCATCAGATCCACAGCTTCGTACGGTCGGGGTACTACTTCGCCCGGAAAATCGATGGTCCCCTGGTTGATGAATTCTGTGTCTTCGCTGTAGCCGATGTCGGGACCACCGTAGTTGTACTGCCACATAGGAATGGTTCCCGGGACGGCGAATGGAGCATCATTGTAGGGCGCTTTGGTACACCCGCTACCTGCCACAAAGGTTATCGTTTCAGAAACAGACACAGCATTGTGAATATCGGTTGCCTCGACCCGAAACGGGTAGCAGCGTTCGATGGGAAAATCTACCGTGATGTTGTACGGGGGTGATGTGCGGGTATCGATCAGTTCATCGAGAAAAAAAAAGCGAACCTCTTCGATGGAGCTGTCAGAGTCCTCGATCTGTGGATTGATCTCTTTTTGGGTACCCGGCTCAACATCAAGCTCCTCTTCGTTGACAGGAATATCGATTTGCGGGGGTACATTCATATCCCCATACACCCGAACATAATCGATCTGCATGGTTTGAGGAAATACTGTGTCTTCATCGGGAGGAGGCAGGAAGTTTCCACCAATGGCCAGATTGAGGAGAATGTAGAAACTCTCATCGAACGGATACCACTCTGCATCCACCTGATCGCGTTGGATAAAGGCATACTCGGTATCATCTACGAACCACTTAATGCCAAACTCGCCCCACTCAATGGCAAATACATGGAAATTCTCACTAAAATTGCCGTTCGGGAGCTGGTACGTGTTGTTTTGAAACGCCCAGCAGGCACTCCCGCCAGAACACCCTTGTCGCCAGTAATGAATGGTACCTTCGGCCAGGGTGGGTGCATTTCCGCGGTACTCCATGATGTCGATCTCACCACTTCGAGGCCACCCTCCATACACATTCTCTTCCGACAACATCCAGAATGCCGGCCAAAATCCAGACCCAATCGGCAACTTCATGCGTGATTCGATCCGGCCGTATTTGAAGTTTTGAAGCCCTTTTGTTTTGATCCGTGCTGAGGAGTAATCTTTGTTACCTAGCCGCTCTTTTTTGGCGATGATGTTGAGGTATCCGTCCTGCACATTAATATTATCAGACTGGGCAGTATAATATTGCAGCTCGTTGTTCCCCCATCCGCATAAACTCGGACAGCCGTCTCCAATATCATAACTCCAGTTTTCGGTGTTCAGTGCAGATCCGTCGAACTCATCACTCCAAATCAGCTCATAAATTTGTGCCTCTGACTCACGTACTGTGAACAAAAACATCAGGCTGATAAGAAGAAGACTGAGCTGAAGGGATGTTCGCTGGAGGGATGTTTGGTTACGTTCTTTCATCATGCAGTGGGTAAAACGGTTAATCTTGCAGCGTGAATTCTGTCTGCAATCCGCCCACCATCAGAGAAAAAGCTCCTGGCTCCAGCAATTTGTTACCCTGCTCATCCGGGAACCAAAGTTTTTCCTCCGGCACGATCGCAAACGTTACTGTGCGAGACTCTCCGGGTTCCAGCTGAATCTTTTCAAAGTGTTTCAGCTCCTTCACCGGGCGTGTAATCGATCCCACCATATCGCGTGTAAACCACAATACAGATTCCATTCCCTCCCGGTCGCCGGTATTGGTGACCGTCACAGACGCGGTAATGGTTCCGCCGTCCGTAACTTCCGCTTGATCCAGCACCAGATCACTGTATTCAAACTGCGTATAGCTAAGGCCATCACCAAACTGAAACAGCGACGTATTGGGGCTTCCCTGTGCGATGTGATTGGCTTCCTGCGGGTTAAAAAAGTATACATCGCTCGACTTGTGATTATAGTTGAGGTAATGTCCGGTATGCTGTGGGTAGGAAAATGGGAGTTTTCCGCTCGGGTTGATGGAACCGCTGATCAGCCCGGCGATCGCCTCTGCTCCTTCGAAACCAGGCAAACCGGCGTGTACGATCGCATCCAGGGAGGAGTAGACCGGTGTAATGATACGTGGCCGTCCCTGGACGAGCACCAGCGCAAGTGGGGTATCACTTCTGCCTAGCAGTTCAAGGTCGTTACGCTGATCTTCCGCAAGAGTCAGATCTTTGATGTTCCCTACAAATTCGGTGTAAGGCTCTTCTCCGCCAGCATAGACAATCATATCGGCAGCATCTAGCTGGTTCATGAAGGCCTGCACGGCGGCATCATCGTCTGCCGCGGGCATTTCTGTGACAAGTTCAATGGCAGCATCTGGAAACTCTTCCTGCAAAGCGGTGTAGATGGTATGCATATCTTCCGGGTATCGTTCCTCTTCGCCACCCTGCCATGCGATGGTCCATCCACCGGAAAGATTACGCTTGTTATTGGCGGTAGGACCGGCAAGAATAATGGTAGATGGGTTTGCTAGCGGGAGTACGTCGCCATCGTTTTTGAGCAACACAAGGGATTCCTCTGCCGCAGAAAGGGCTGCTGCTGTATGTTCTGGTGCGCCGATACGATCGAACCGGTCGTTTCGTGGATAGGGGTGCTCAAACAGACCGAGGTCAAACTTGAGGCGCAGGATTCTTCGCACCGATTCATCGATCCGCTCCTCCGTCATTCTTCCGTCGGCAACCAGCTCCTTCATTGAATCATTAAACTGCAGGTTGTCCGGGGTCATGCTCATATCAATCCCGGCCATCACGGAAAGTAGCGTTGCCTCGGTAAAGTTTTCTGAGACACGGTGGAAATTCACCAGTTTATCAATATCGGCCCAATCGGTGAGGATAACGCCTTCGAAGCCCATCTGCTCCCGAAGTAGTTCTGTAAGAAAATGATAGGAAGCATGAACCGGCACGCCATTCACCTCCCCACTGTTCACCATCACCGTTTTGATTCCAGCATCAATCGCAGCCTGAAACGAGGGGCGATGAAATTCATGGATCGCTTGCATTCCAATCTGCACGGGTGTGCGATCCCAACCGGAGCCTGGGGAGGAGTAACCCATATAATGTTTTGCAGTGGCGGTTACTTTGTAGGGGGCAATCTCTTCGTTGTTCTGTAGCCCATCGACATAAGCAGCTCCCATAACCGAGGCCAGATAGGGATCTTCACCATATGTTTCCCAGAAGCGTGGCCAGATCTGCTCCTCTCCCAGATCGAGTACGGGCGCAAAAACCCAGTGATGCCCCAGATCGGCTGATTCCATGGCTGTTACAGACCCGGTTTGGCGACTGTGTTCAGGATTGAACGTGGCCCCTAGATTTATTCCCTGGGGGAAATAGGTAGCCCCCTCGAGATAACTGGCTCCATGGATGTGATCAATTCCGTAAATCACCGGAATACCAAGCCGGGTTTCTTCCACAGAGATACGCATCAGCTGGCTCATGTAGTCGTACCACTCCTCTGCTGGAACCGATTCTCCATTCAGAAACGATCCGATATGATGATTCAAAATCAGATCTCTCGCTTTTTCCGGAACCAATTCTACATCGCGCTGCTGACCGGTTGTGTTGATCATCGTGATATTGAGCTGAGTCATTTGACCAATTTTCTCATCGATGGTCATACGGGCGAGCAGATCCTCTACGCGATCTTCCACCGGTAGTGCGGGATTTTTATAGGGTGGCACATCCTGTGATGCAGCATTTTGAACCATAGTCATCATTATTGTTACGAGGAATAGCACAAAAATTTTCATAAATGATCAGTTTTTGGTTTGATGGAGTTTATCTTTAATGTTGTTTTTCTATTGGTATTTAAATTGATAGAAGGGTTTCTGTCCGTATCGACTTCTTTTGACTGAAATTCATCCTGTCTGAGATCCACCTTGTCTTAGATCCATCTTTTGCCCATATGGCTCTCATCAACCCGTTTTCACAGAACTTTCCCGAACATTTAGGGTTACTGGGACAAGTCTGGTAAATCCGGTGTGGGTGGTATCTGCACCCAGTTCCATGCGGTCCATTAGCAGCTTTAGGATGTTTTGACCCAACGTTGTGTAGTCGGGATGAACCGAGGTGATGGTTGGATGATGATATTGGCAGATTGGGAGGTCGTCATAACTCGCTACTGCGACGTCGCGTGGAATTTTGATCCCGTCTTTGAAAGCGCGTTGCATGAAGCCAACGGCAAGAGCATCGTTTAGGCAGAAAATGGCTTCCGGTTTGTGTTTCGAAACTTTGAAATTATCGTAGGCTGCTTGTCCTTCGGTGAGGTCGTAGTTTGTGGGGTACTCCCATACGATCTCCATTCCATTGTTTTCGGCGTAGTCGGTAAGTCCGTTGCGGCGTAGTTGGGCTTCCATTTTATCGCTTGGTCCCAGAATGATGCCCAGTCGCTTGTAGCCTTGCTCGTGAAAGTGTCGTGCAACAAGATGGCCGCCGCGATAGTTGTCGAAAGCTACAGTGTCCATAATAGGGGTTGCCATGGGTGCGGCAGAGATCATGGGGAAGTCCATGCCGACTTTTTCGATAATTTCGACGTAGTCGTTCACAGTGAGTGAAGGGAGAAAGATGACCGCGGCATCAAAAAGATTGTTTTTGAGGCTCAAGATCATTTCGAGGTCGGATTCTTTCCGGTTTGCCAGGCTGAAGAGGCCAAAATTCACATTGCTATTTTTGGAAGCATTATCAAAACCGTCGAAGAAGGACGCGTAAAATTCGCCCGGGTGGAACCGTGTGATGAGTGCAACGTAGATACTTTTCCGCAGACGGGCTGGGGTATCCATATTGCTGAGCGGATAGTTGAGTTTTTGCGCACTTTGGAAAATCTTTTGCTCATTTTTGGAGCTGATGGTGCCGGTGCGGGATAGTGCCCTCGATACAGTGGAGATCGATAACCCGGTATCTTCCGCAATATCTTTAAGTGTGACTTTCATGATGGAGAAACAGGATTTGCAGTGTAAATGAAAAATTTTACACGAATATCGTGATATATTTTGCGAACCTCAAAAAGATTTTGCCGTTCTGCTGGTGTTTTCTTGCAACGATATGAAAGTATAATCATTGTTTTGAGTCGAAAATGTACGGTTGAGTGTTTTTTTGCAGACTGATTGACGGGGTATGAGAGAAAAAGTAGAAAATTAGTTGCGCCACTTTGAAAAATTATTGCAAACTGTTTTCAATTTGATTACTTTGGAAGCGTTTTTCTATCTAACTAAATCTTGAAAACTCATGGAAATAATATCAAATCGTGTAAAAAACATTGGAATCGGGTTGTTCTCAATCATTTTTATGGTGTGCCAGTTGGGGATAACTAGTACAGTACATGCGTCCGAAGCACCGATGCTACCTCTAACAGAGGGTGAAGAGATTCTTACAAATGGTGATTTTAGTGATGGGCTGACCGGCTGGTCTACTTATTTGGCGGACTGGGCAGGTGTGTCTGCAAATATAAGTGAAGAAAATGAAGAAGCGGTCATTACGGGCATAGCTGGGGTGTCGGATCAGACGTGGCACATTCAGCTGAATCAGGTTTTCACTCAAGAGCAGATCGATACCCTAATCACAGGTGAAGTCTATACGATTACGGCAGATGTATGGTCCAATGTGGATGGCCGGCCGACACGACTCTTCTTTGGAGAAGACGGGGGTAGTGGTGCCGCAGTATTGATTCATGATTTTGAGGCAAATAGTACAACACAAACGATCTCTCAGTCCTTTTTACTATCATCTACCTATGGAGCTATGAAGCTGGGTTTTGAGGCAGGACTAAGCACGAGCGACCTGTACATCGACAATGTGTCGCTTACACTTGGGGGAACTATCGATGAGGTAGATGCTCCGGAAGTGGCTGCTTCCGCTCCGACAGAAGACGCTGCGGACGTTGTTAGCTTATTCAGCGATGCTTACACCAATGTTGCCGTAAACACCTGGAGAACCGATTGGTCTTCTGCAGTGTACGAAGAGGTAGAAATTGATGGCAACCCAACGAAGCGATACACGAACCTCTCTTTTGTGGGTGTTGAGACTACGGGTGCCAACCTCATTGAT
>PZPG01000025.1 GCA_003045995.1 Bacteroidota bacterium | reverse complement strand
GACCTTGATACCTCGTCTACTTTAGGGCAGGACGATCAGGCGCGAGACTTCGGACATCAACCCGACACCCAAAAATGGGCTTCATGGGTGTCCTGGAATGATGTAATATGCCCGAAATACGTAGTTGATGACGCCTCAATCAAGCCCCCGTCCTTGATTTTTGAGCAAGTGGAAGCTAGCCATCCTCTATGGGTGCTATACTCGAGTGGTACAACCGGCAAGCCGAAAGCGATCATTCATTCCCATGCGGGTATTTTGATGGAGCACATGAAGTATTTGCATCTTCAGAATGATGTGAAGACAGGTGAGGTATTTTTTTGGTACACGACAACGGGCTGGATGATGTGGAACTTTTTGCAGGGTTCGATGTTGGTTGGCGCCATCCCTTTTCTGTATGACGGATCTCCCGCATGGCCGGATATGAACCGTTTATGGGCATATGCAGAGTCCCTGCCCATCCATCATTTTGGAACTAGTGCACCCTGGCTGGCAGCATCTGCCAAACTGGGTCACCGCCCCGTTGAACAGTACGATTTAACTGCATTGCGCTCGGTGGGTTCCACTGGCGCTCCGCTGTCGGAAGAGTCGTTCGACTGGGTATACACGTCTGTTGGCGAGCATGTATGGCTCTGTTCGATGAGTGGCGGAACGGATGTTTGTACTGCCTTTGTAGGTGGTTGTATTCTGGAGCCGGTGCGCAGGGAATTGATCCAGCAGCGGGCTCTTGGGTGTAATTTGATTGCAATGAACGAGCAGGGGATCTCCGTTTTTGGGGAGTTGGGCGAACTGGCTATACTAACTCCTATGCCGTCTATGCCGGTTGGTTTTTGGGGAGATTCAGAGGGTCGAAAGTACCATGAGAGCTATTTTTCGAACCACCCCGGCATTTGGATTCACGGGGATTGGATCCGTTTGTTCAAAAACGGAAGCCTGATCATTCAGGGGCGATCCGATGCAACCCTAAACCGAGGCGGTGTGCGTATTGGAACGGCAGAGATCTACAGTATCACAGAGAGCATGAACGAGGTATCCGATAGTCTGATTTTATTTCTCGAAGATCCGGAGGATCGTGCATCGGGAGAGCTGCTTCTGTTTGTGGTTGCTGCCAAGGAGGCAGACTGGCACCTGCTCCCGGACCAGATCCGTTCGGAACTGCGTAAGCAGGGGTCGCCACGCCATGTACCGGATCGGATCATCCCAGTAGAAGAGATACCTTACACATTGAGTGGGAAAAAGATGGAAGTGCCAATGAAACGAATATTGAGGGGTGAGAAACCTGAAAACGTGCTGAACCCCGATGCTATCCGTAACCCGGAAGCGATCGATTTTTTTGTGCGGTATTTCCATCATCACATCCATAAAACTACATAATCCATAAAACTACATAATCTGTAATACGAAAAAATCCGTAACACGAAACAGAGTTAAATATGCATACCAAACACGAATACACCCAAAAAAACACCGAAGATATCATGCCCATTAATGGCACCGATTACGTTGAATTGTACGTAAGCAATGCCCGGCAGGCCGCATACTACTACCAAAGTGCATTTGGGTTCTCACCGGTTGCCCATACGGGTCTGGAGACGGGAAGCAGAGACCGTGAATCCTACGTGGTGCAGCAAGACAAAATCCGGCTGGTGCTCACCTCTCCGCTTCGAAGTGGCACGGAGATTGGTGCACATATCGAGAAACATGGAGATGGTGTTCGCGTGATCGCCCTTTGGGTAGATGATGCAACACGATCCTTTGAAGAGGCTGTGAAACGAGGGGCAAAGCCGTACATGGAGCCAGTTACCGAGGAGGATGAGAACGGTAGTGTGGTGCGTTCCGGAATTCATATTTACGGAGATACGGTACATATTTTTGTGGAGCGCGATCGATACAACGGACCTTTTTTACCCGGTTTTGAGGCATGGGACTCTGGAATGGAGATCCGTCCGGTAGGCCTGATGTATGTGGATCACATGGTCGGCAATGTGGAACTCGGGAAGATGAATGAGTGGGTTACGTTTTACGATGAGGTGATGGGATTCAAGCAGATCATCTCATTCGATGACAAGGACATTTCCACGAAGTATACCGCTTTAATGAGTAAGGTGATGAGTAACGGAAACGGCCGGATTAAATTCCCGATCAATGAGCCTGCAGAGGGTCTGAAGCGCTCTCAAATCGATGAATACCTGGACTTTTATGAGGGGCCGGGGGTTCAGCATGTGGCTGTGGCGACCAATGATATCATCCATACAATTGAAGAGCTTACCGCGCGGGGCATTCAGTTTCTTACGGTTCCCGATACGTATTATGATGAACTACTGGATCGGGTTGGCGAGATTGATGAGGAGGTAGCGGTGCTTCGAAAACTCGGAATTCTTGTAGACCGGGATGATGAGGGGTATCTGCTTCAGATCTTTTCGAAACCATTGCAACCGAGACCAACCATGTTTTTCGAAATTATTCAACGAAAAGGGGCCATCTCATTTGGCAAGGGGAATTTTAAAGCGCTATTTGAGGCGATTGAGCGAGAACAGGAGTTACGGGGTACTTTGTAGAGGGGTACGGGAATTATGCTCGGGTGCGTGCACGGAGACTCGTCTGGCTGGATGGGTTTGATATCAACACGAATAAAAATTCTGCGCATATGAGTACAGCAACGCTTACCAGGTGAAGGAGCTGAAACACTCCCGGCATACCTAAGCGCTCCATGCCTAGTCCCAGGAACATCTGCAGGATAATAAGCATCACAATGGTGATCCCCAACCTGCGAAAGATTCCTTGTACATGCTCTTTTTTGATCTTGAAGAAGAGTACAACGGCCAGGATGAGAACAATCCAGGAGAAGCTGCGATGAATTCGGTATAACAGATTTTCCGTATCAAGCCACATCTCCCTTGGCAAATCCAGCGTATTTTTCACAACATCAACCATTTCGCGAACTTGCGTCCCAAGAATCAGCTGCACCATAGTGAAAGCTAAGAGGGTAATACCGATTTTTTTGAAGAAGGAACGATTTTTCGCATCGAGAGGATAGAACCAGCGCTCCCGGTTGGCACGGTAGGTTGCATAGAGAAGGACATTCACAATGACCATCGCCATCACCATGTGGATTGTGATCATGCCTGCTTCCAGTCCGGAGCGAACGACCTGCCCGCCAAGCCATCCCTGAAAAAGGACAAACACAAAAGCGGCTGCGGAGCTGATTGTGATGATGGGATCGGTTTTACGGTAGCGGAAGGAGAGAGCAAACGTAAGCAAAATCAGGAATCCAATAAGAACACCGATGAGGCGATTGATATACTCGAGCCAGGTGTGAACCGGGTTGAAAAGAGTGGGATCAAAACCGGCTGGTAAATCGGCAACGTTGGTTGGAGGAATCCAGACGCCAAAGCATTTGGGCCAGTCGGGACAGCCCAGCCCGGCTCCTGCAGCGCGAACCAGTCCGCCGACAAGGATTAGAAACAAGGTTGCCAGCACGGTGAGTAGAGCAACTCGCTGGTATGCATTTAATTTGTTCATAGGGTATGTTATATCACATGCATCTGGCGTTTCAACGATGATAAGATAGCAAACCTATGTGCCAAATAACACTATTTTGAGGTAACATATCACGCAAAAAAAGCGTAATTTTGAAGGTATTTTGAACATTTACCATGTCTTTTGTTCTGGATGAAAAACGCCGATAGCTACTCCGTTCAATCCAAAGGGATCCGCGATACGTTCTCTGATTATATTGAACTCACTAAACCCGGAATCACTTTTAGTGTGCTGGCCAGTATGGCGATTGGGTTTATCATGGCGACCCCGGGGAAACCGGACCTGATTGTATTGATTCATGCCTTGGTTGGAACGTGGCTTACCGCATCGGGGACATCGGCCCACAATATGTTCCTGGAGCGAAGGCTCGACAATCTAATGCAACGCACGCGGTTGCGACCGCTACCATCCTCGAAAATTTCCGCGTCCCATGGTGCAGTTTTCTCTCTCTCGTTGATCTCATTGGGGTTGATCTATCTTACCATTTTTGTGAACCCGGTCGCGAGTGCGGTTTCTTTTGCCACTACAATGATCTACCTTTTGGTATACACGCCTCTCAAACGAATCACGGCGCTGAATGTTTACATTGGAGCCATTCCAGGAGCACTGCCGGTTGTGGGGGGGTGGGCTGCTGCAACCGGGACACTATCCGATCCAGGAATGTGGATTCTTTTTGGGGTGATTTTTCTTTGGCAGATTCCCCATGTGATGTCGATTGGCTGGATCTGTAAAGACGATTACGAGCATGCCGGTTTTCAAATGCTACCCCGAAGGGATCCAAAGGGATTGAAAACATCGTTCTGGATGATGATACCCACGATGATCCTGCTGCCGGCAAACGGTTTGATCTACACGTCTGGGATGGGGTCCTGGCTATTTTTAAGCCTGTCGCTGCTCACCACACTCTTTTTCCTCTGGTATACTATCCGATTCCTTATGGAGCGAGACCGAGTGTCTGCCCGAAAGGTGATGTTCTTTTCGTTCGTGTATCTGCCTCTGATCTGGGCGTATCTACTGTTGGACCGGATTGTTCTTTCAAATTTTCTCGGATAGGGTGCTCAGAAAGGAACGTAACTCCTCCAGATCTCGTCGAACTTCTGCGCTTAGTCCCGATGAATTTGCCGGTTGATGGGAATTCTCCTCTTCAAGGAATTTTTTGGCACCGGCTGTGCTGTACTTTTTCTCATGGATCAACTCTTTCAGGCGGAAAATCAGCGTGAGATCCTCATCACTGTAGTTTCGATTGCCGGATCGGTTTTTTTTCGGAGAAAGATTGTCGAAAATGGTCTCCCAGTAGCGTAATACATGCGCTTCAACACCGGTAAGGTCACTAACTTCCCCAATCGAGTAATACAATTTCTTCATCATACCGAAAACTGTTATTTTCTGAGTTTAGATCCCGATGCAACCCGTACCATGAATATTGAGAAATTATCAGAAGAACGCAAGAGTCCCGTCACTATCTCCGTGGTGATTCCACTGTTAAATGAGGAGGAATCGTTAAAGGAGTTGACTGAGCAAATTGAACGTGCTTTGGGTGATACGCATCGGTCTTCAGAGGATGGGGACTCCAAAACGGAGGATGGGGATTTCCCGACGGCGAACCCGAAGGCCACGTCTAAATTGCCATCGTTTGAAATCTGCTTTGTAGATGACGGATCGACAGATGGTTCATGGGACGTCATCCAATCGCTTTGTGAAACAAGGGACAACATTAAGGGCATCCGGTTTCGAAAGAATTACGGAAAAAGTACGGCTCTTCAGGCAGGGTTTGAAAAAGTTACCGGTGATATTATCATCACAATGGATGCCGATCTGCAAGATGACCCTAGGGAAATCCCCAAAATGGTGGAGATGATTCGGCATGGTGCTGATCTTGTTAGTGGATGGAAAAAGGTAAGGCATGATCCTATCTCCAAAACCATTCCTTCACGGTTTTTTAATGCGGTTACCCGAATGGCATCTGGGATCCAACTTCACGATTTCAATTGCGGACTGAAAGCGTACAGGAGGGAGGTTGTGCAGAGTATTGAGCTGTTCGGGGAACTGCACCGTTACATACCACTACTAGCTAAGTGGCAAGGGTATCACGCGATCAGTGAGCTGGCCGTCATGCATCATCCCAGAAAGTATGGCAAAACGAAATTCGGGTTATCCAGATTTATGAAGGGGTTCCTGGATCTGGTAACGCTGATGTTTGTACATCGCTATATGCAACGCCCGATGCATTTTTTTGGAAGTCTTGGCGTTGTGTCTTTTGTCGCAGGAGGGCTTATCAATCTTTATATCGCCATATTGAAGATCGTCTTTCAACTTCCTGTCTCCAACCGACCTATTATTTTTCTTGGAATTCTGCTGATGGTTGTCGGTGTTCAGCTATTCTCAATAGGATTTTTGGGGGAGATGATCAATCAAGGCAGACGAAAAAAACCGGATGTACATAAAACGGAGGAACTTGGGTAATCACTCCTTGGAATCTTTCGGTACAAATTTCAGGGCTTTCGAGTTCATGCAGTAGCGAAGTCCTGTTGGCTTAGGACCATCATCAAATACATGTCCGATGTGTGAGCCACAGCGGCTACAAACGGTTTCAGTGCGCTCCATGAAGAAACTGTTGTCTGGCTTCTCTCCAACCGCCTCTTCATCAATTGGCTCCCAAAAACTTGGCCACCCCGACCGGCTATTGTATTTTGTATCGGAATGAAATAGAGGATTCCCGCATGCACGGCAAAGGTACACACCCTCTTCATAGAAATTATTGTATTCGTTAATGAAAGGAAGTTCCGTGCCTTTTTCCCGTAAAATTCGGTACTCATCAGAATCCAGTCGCTCTTTCCACTGCTCTTCGGTCAACGTTACTTTTCCAGATCGGTTTGTGTCACTCATAGCTGATTGATACGTTACTGTGTCGATGAAGACGGGAAGCAGGGTACTTATAGTATCATCCTGTTCACGGGGTGATGAGGTAGATTGCCTAGTATCGAGAAACAAATACATACCGATGACCAGCAACGTTAAAATCACAGCGGGAACAGAGATTTTTTTGAAGATTGTCATTGTCTATCAGAAGTTTATCACACACCCCACCACAGACATAGCAAATCATAATTTGCATGCCGACAATAAGAAAGCACTCTAAGAGCTACCCGAAAAGCGTTAATCGATCTCGATTACATCTTTTGCCTGAAGTCCCTTGTCACCTTCAGCAACCGTAAACTCAACCTTCTGACCTTCGATTAACTTACGAAACCCGTCTGATTGAATCTCAGAGTAGTGCACGAATACATCCTCGCCACTTTCTCTGGTGATAAAACCGTAACCTTTACCATTGTGGAACCACTTAACGGTTCCTTCTTCGCGAACGTCGTCCATTTTTCAAAACCCGACTAGATTAAACTTGGATAATTAGGGTAGAACAACAGTATCATTCACACTTCTTAACACACTATCGAACTAACCAAAACAAAAGTAGTTTCAAAAATGCATTAAATCAAAAAATATTTATCAAAAACGGCAGACATTTTTTTAGCGCTTTCCGGTGATTAGAACAGATCCAGAGAAATTCCACCCGAGAAGGTTCGCGGACGACCTGGTTCATAAAAATAACCACCGAAGGCATCGATGTTCACGGAACTAACATAGGTGCTGTTGAGAAGATTATTTATAGAGAAAAAGAGAAACAGTGAACGGTTTGCAAAAAGAATTTCCGGGGATGTCCATGCAGCCTGAAGACGGAACATATGGTCCGCCCAATGCTTATTCTCACTATCTGCAGGGACTCTGTCCCGATATAGCCCCTCCATCATCCAGCTTCCCGCTTTGTTCTCGTGACGAACCTGAAGGGAGGACTCCATCCTGGGAACCCCCGGGAGAATCGCACCTTCGAGATCGCCACCGGCAAAAGAGGCTTCTGATAGGTGGAGCGAGAAACGCAAATCGGTGGAGGTAAAAAGCCCCAACGATGCAAATAGTTCGAGTCCGGTATGATTCGATGCTCCCTGATTCCGAAAATATTCACGTCCGCCCTCGTCCAGTTCAAACGGCACAAGAAGGTTTGATACCCGCATTCTATACAGTGTGAGTGACACCGACCACGATGATAAAAAATCCGGTGTAATCCGATCCCCGGAACGCAGTCGTAGGCCGGCTTCCAATCCCAGGGTCTTTTCAGGCCCCACCTCCCGGTTAAATCCGCCAGAACCATCCGGTTGATTTACCAGTTCTGTTGTTGTTGGTGTTTCAAAGGAGGAGCTCAGATGGGTAAAAACCTGATGGCGTCCAAGCCGTACGATCACTCCAACCGATGGGTTCAAAGAGAAAAAATCACGCCGGTCTTCATCAAATAGAGCGCTTGCGAGATCTGCAGGATCTGCCCTGTAAAGTACACGATCTGCTCTGAGTCCTGCGTCCAGATCGGCCTCCAACCCCAGATTTCCCAATAAACCCGATTTCCCCGATAACCCTGAACGTCCCAATGACCCAGAGTTCTGAATTAATGGAATCCGCATGTGAACAAACAGAGCCTGATTTAACACTTGCTCGGCCTGGTCCAGCGTCACAGTCACGGGTGGTATTCGAGCCGGGGAGCGGTTTTGCCTGTCGTCACGCTGCAATAATAATTCTGCTCCGGTCTGCAGATCAAACGGAAGTCCGGAAAATGTCCATCCCACGCGCCCTCCGCCCGCATATCGATTCAGCAATATCGTGCCAAACGGGAGCGGATTTTCAAGATCACGCACAACCGCATGAAGACTCGTTTTGAGTGTCCCGCCTGTCATCGGTTTCTCATAATTTATACCGGTCATGGTTTGATGGAACTCCTTACCGGCCCCAGCCGAAAGAAAGTTGGCGCGGGCCTGAGACGGGTTCTCCTCCAGCATCTGCTCTGTTAGCGCACCGGGATGTTCTGCAAATGGCATCGAAGTATGATGTACATGAAACGCCAAGGTTTCCTTGGAGCGGGGTCTCCAGGTTGCTCCCAAATGGGCACGAACAATCGTTGCTGCACTGTGCTCCCGGTAGCCATCGGTCTTCAATCGCGTCACAAAACCATCCATTTGCCACTGCTTCGGAAGTTGCAGCCCCCAGGAGGTCTCCATTTTTTGCTCTGCGTAGGATGATGTTAACACCCTAGCCGTCAGAAAGGAATCATCGCGGGAGGGGGACGTATAAAGAGCGATCACTCCGCCAGCCGCATTGCCATAAAACGTAGAAGAAGGCCCTTGAATCACCTCCAATCGCTTCACCATTGCCGGATCTGCCATCGTTACTATCGTTTGTCCATCTGCGACCGTTAGTGGAATCTCATCCAAAAGAATCCGAATTCCTCGAACTCCAAATGGCGACCGCCAACCAAGACCACGAATCGTAATCCGCTCTCCAAGAGCATAATTCTCACGATTACTCACCTGGACTCCCGGCAATTGTGCCGTAATCTCATCCAGTGTCGCAGCCGGCCTCCAACGCAAATCTGCAGCATCCCGCCGAACCAACTGAACCGCCAAGGGAGAACGACTCATCACACCAGGCAGGTAGGTTGCTGTAACCAAAAGTTCTTCCAACAGCTCTACGTTTTCCAATGGCTCCACTCTCTCCAATTCACCTATGCCGGCATCAGCCGTAGTATCGGC
Source organism: Bacteroidota bacterium (assembly GCA_003045995.1). GTDB lineage: Bacteria > Bacteroidota > Rhodothermia > Balneolales > Balneolaceae > Sam29DG08-bin30. Next base: position 21,720 of record PZPG01000025.1, on the reverse strand, counting down.
GAGTTCTGCATGCGACAGTATACTGCCTGAATAGACATGCAAAGTGTGTAGGTGCCACTTTCCCACATCGATAAGTTTTTGTTTCGGGTTGATGGAACTCGCAACGTGACCCGAATTTGCAGTAATTGAGGTGGGTACAGAATGTACAGAATCTGTAAAATGTGCAGAATCTGTAAAATGTGGAGATTCTGTAGAATGTGGAGAATCTGCGAAACAGGAGGGCTGTGCTGAAACATCCCAGAGAATGGTCGGACCCGTTCCTACGGTCAGGAAAAGCATCAAAAAAATACGATGATGCCACGACGGCACGAAGCAATTCATGAGCTCCCTGATCTTCATGAGTCCCTTCAAATCTATGAGTTCCCTCATATTCATGAGCACCCTGATTTTTTTGATATTCCTGAAAATTGCTATTCTTTGATTCATTCTGCTGCGATGAGAGCCGTAATTTTCTATGTCAGTTTAACACTTGTGTGCAGGTTACCGTTCTCAGCGACATATTTCAGTGAAACGATAGCGCCATGTGAACCGTGTGACCTACGTCTGCCAAATGTCCCAAATGTACAGATGGTGCCAAGTTTGCCTAATGTGCCAAGCGTACCGACGCTACCAAACCTGTGAAGCCATTAGAAGGTACTGTTGCGAGGATGGTTTCGCATCAACCCGAAATAAAAACATAAAACACGATTATTTATGAAGAGTTTCCTGAATTCACGATATGAAATGGGCTTTTTTACTCCTTTAATGGCCATACTTTTGTGCGGAATCATGTTGGCGGAATCCGGGCACGCGCTCGCAAAAACGCAGGAGATACCGCAGGAGATACCGCAGGAAACACCACAGGAGAGTAAACCCGAGACAACAATGCCGGATTCGACGGTTCGACAGGAGATATATTACACGCCAACGCTAGAGGACATTTTGGAGAGTGACTTTCGTGCGTATGAACCGCAGGAAGTGAAGAAGATGATCCGGCACCTGATTCGGGAGGGGGTTGATTTTGGTGGTGGTTTTCAGTCGTCACCCTATGATGTTCCACCGGTGTATTCACTGTTTCCGAATTTGCAGTCGTTGCATTATAATCGGGTGAACGGTCTTTTTTTGGGAATTGGACGAGATCGGATGGACTGGAACCCCCGGAGTAATCTATTTTCGATTCCGAATGTACAGGTGCACGGGATGATCGGCTATGGGACGGCATCGCGTGAGTGGGAGTACAGCATTGGTGCAGAGCGTTTATTTGGTGAGGGTAAGCGCTTGCTGATCGGGGCAGAGTTTTACAAGGCGCTTGGAACACAGGATGCCTGGAGAAGTGGCCTTACAGAGAATAGCCTGACGGCGTTTTTTGCCGGGTATGACTTTCATGATTATTACCGGCAGGAGGGATTTGGGTTCTATGCCGTGCAGAAGGTTCATTCGATGCTGGAGCTGTCGGGGTCCTATTTGTCGGAAACGGTCTTTTCGGCAGAGCGGAATACGAGGTTTTCGGTGTTTGGCAAGTCGTCGACAATGAGGTTGAATCCTCCGATTTTTGATGTGGATGGAGACGGAGCGGGAGCTGGGAACGGTGCGGGAGCTGGAGACGGTGCTGGGGCGGAGCAGATCTCCGTTTCTGAAATCGATCAGGTTACATTTGGGGTAGGGCTTCGATGGAACCCGGAACTTCGTTTGCTAACAGAGGCACTTTCGGCAGGGGCTACGGTAATGATCGAGAGCGGCGACACGGGAGAAACGGAGGATGGTGCACGCTTTACTCGATACGAGGCGCAGACGATGGTTTTTTACCGAAGCGGGCCGGGGACGATGGTGAGTTGGCGTGGAATGGCGGGAACCCTCACAGGGGATACACCATGGTACCGGCAGTTTCATCTTGGAGGAGTTGGGACACTCCGTGGGTTCGGGTTTAAGGAGTTTTCGGGGAATCAAATGCTAATGAGTAATCTGGAGGTGAAGTTCGGGGTGCCTTCGCGTACAAATGATTGGATTCGTGAAGGAGATGCCTACTTGTTGGTTTTTCTCGATTCCGGTTGGACACAGTTCACGGATGATTTGTTCGAGGATGCCGGGCCGTTCACCGGTTTTTCCAGCTTCCGGACGGCGGATCTGCAGCACAGTGCCGGTTTTGGCCTGGGAAGCAGTTCATTTAGGTTCGAACTTGGGTGGCCACTCACGGGGGAGAATGATGGGCCATCGCTGATGATTCGTTTCAACCCGACGTTTTAATTGTCGCGCGTGTGCCGAACGTTTTTTTCTGTCGATGATTCCGTTTATCTTTTCGGTTTGATGGAAAACCGTTTGTGTGATGAAGAAACATAACGATATGCGGGACTGGCTTCGAGGGATTGCTCTTCTTCTGATCGTGGTGGCGTTTATTTCCGTCTCGCGCAACAGTCGCTTGAACGATCCCGAGCGCATTGTGAATGGATCCGGTGCGGTGCTGTTTTTGGAGGACAACATCACATTAGAGCAACTTGTTGCGGAGCTGGACTCACTGCATGTGGACGTTAACGTTGATCAGTTTCTCTGGACGGGGAAAATGCTAGGATGGCGTCGATTTCCACCTGGGCGCTATGAAATTCCTAGAGTGTCTGATGCGGATACATTTTTATCGAAGGTGGCACGCGGGCTTCAGGATCCGGGCGAAGTTACCATTCTTCCCGGAATCACCCCGGAACGTTTTGCTGCCTCTGTTGCCGCCGACCTTCGGACCGATTCTGCCTCGGTGCGTCAACAGTTCGAGGATGATTCTGTGCTGAGCCGGGAAACAGGGCTTACAGGAATGCAATTGTTTACACGAATGCTTCCCAATACCTATAAAGTGTATTGGACATCGTCGCCGGAATCGGTAGTTCGAAGGGTGCTCTCTGATTTCGATGAGCAGGTTGTGAATGGATTGAAATTGCAGCTGGCAGCCTCTGAACTCTCTTTGGAGGAGGTTACTACGTTGGCATCCATTGTGGAGTGGGAGGCACGAAAACGGGAGGAGAAGCGAACCATTAGCGGGTTGTATTTGAACCGGTTGGAAAAACGAATGCGATTGCAGGCAGATCCAACCGTGATTTATGCGCTCGGCGAGAAGCGCAGACTGCTCTTCCGGGATTATCAGGTTGATCATCCGTACAACACATATTTGATTTATGGACTACCGCCCAGTGGAATTACAAACCCAGGTCTGGAATCGATTCGTGCTGTTCTGGAGCCGGAGGATCACGATTATCTGTACATGGTTGCCACGCCGGATGGAAGCCATGCCTTTAGCAGGACGTTCCGTGAGCATCAGGAGAAAAGCCGGGTGTGGAGAGAGTTTATCAGTGAGCAGGAGCGGATTAAGCGAATCCGTGAGCGAGAGGAGAGAAAAGAATGAGAGGATCGGGCTATTCAGGCCTAGGATATTTGGGGGATGGATCTGTTGGCAAATTGTTAAAATGGTTCCGGATTGGACTCGATATCATCCTTTGGGTCATTTTGCCCGCCACTACCGCTCTCGTCCGGGGTTTCGCGTGGGGTTTCATTTGGTGATTCGTCCGGGGTTTCAATTGGTGATTCGTCCGGCTTTTCACTTGGCGATTCACGTGGCATTTCGTCCGGTTCCGTATGGGAAGGATCCACCGTTTCTTTTGCCATATCCGTTAGTGGCGTAATGTAAACTTGCTGATTGGTTCTTTGATCGGAAAAGTCGATCTGAACTGCTGCCCCATCCTTCGCACCCATCGTTTTTAGCACCTCTTTGAGATAGTGCGGATTGCCGGTCCGATCCAGAGAGTTTAGAAGGTACACTCCGGTGTCGTACCCGATAAAGGTAAACAGGTCGGGTTCGGAGCCAAATCGCTGAGAAAGTTCCGCCGTAAGGCTGCTATCTGGCCGTACACGGAAGGGTTCGGAGTAGTAAACCTCGAGCTGATTCATTTGCCACGGAGTGAGTGCCGTATTTTTCCACTCCTCCAAGCCCAGAATGACGATCTCTTTATTGTGTAGTTCTACGTCATTAGCTAGTAGCCGGGAAAGGGTAGCAGCTTCCTGTCCGGTGAAGGGCGCGTAAACGGCATGTATCGGCCGATAACCCAGTGAATCGACCAGCACGCTGTCCGTAGTAAAGGGGTCCGTGAATGCAGACAGGTCAAACCCTTTAGCCCTGAAATCTTCCTCAAACCAATAGCTGATGGTGGCTCCCAGAGCTTCCGCCTCATACCGAAACGCATTGGCAGCCGACTCTCCCAGCGAACTCTTCTGACTGATCACAGCAAGTGAATCAAGCCCAAGATTTTGGATCGCATAACGGGCCATCTGCTTTCCATGTACTTCAAAGGTAGGGTTGATCTGGAACGTGTAGTTATGTCCGGCATTGATTTGATCTGCATTTGCGAGCGGGAGAACCAGCGGTACCTGATGCTCCTCTGCCAGGGAACTGATCACCGAGGCGGGGCCGGAAAAGAGGGGGCCAACGACTACGTCAGCCTGATGGGTGTATACAAGATCCAAAAAGGAGTATTGAACTGAATCGGAATCCATGTAAGAGGGCTGAAAATGAAGATGTACCTTTTTCCGACTATTGGTGGCGTTGAACTGTTCAGCCGCATGGGTGAGTCCGTGGTAGAGATTTCTCGGGATGGAGAATCTTGGATCATCAGGTGCAAAAACAGGAAGCAACACCCCAATCTGATACACAATCCCTTCCGGAGCTGGAGGGTAGGGAAAGCGTCCCTGGGTGGTGTTTAGGGTATTTCTCCGAAGCAGCTCTTTCCAACGTGTGGACGTGGTACTGTCTGGAAATTCCGATAAAAAGGTGCGTTCGAGAATCTGGTACTCTGGCGTGGACATCCACCGGTGTCCGGACTCAACAAGATCTGCTTTGATATCCAGGGAGTGGAGCAAACCAAGTGTTGCAAATCGCTCACCGGGGGAGAGGTAGTTCAGGATCTGCCGGTATAGCCTTTCTGCATCGATCTGAATGGCCGTACGTCTTGTTTCTCTGGATAACGAGAGCAAAAGTTCGAGGCTCTGTGCATAATTCTCTGCCTGGAAGTGTACCAGTGCTAAGGTGTAGACGGCTTCTCTTCGAACAGCATCGTCCTTTGATTCGAGCAGGGGTCGTAATACCTGACGGGCAGCACCGACGTGGCCAAGAGCAAAATAACTTTTCCCCAGAAACAGCGTGGCATCTTCAGTATTGATGGCCTGCAAATAGGGAAGTGCTTCCTGAAAGGAACCTTGCTCATACAGTTTCACAATCTCTTCGAAGGAGAGCAATGCTGCTGAATCCGAGGATTTAACAGTATCCTGCAGTTGGGAGTACTCTGCCTGGGCAAGTAACATGTTTGATATTACAGATGTACCGACTGGGACTGTACTCTCATCTACGTTGGGGGGGGCAGGGATCGATGCAACTGCAACGGTGGCAAACACTAGTAAGTGAGCAGTTGAAATAAGAAAACGTTTCATTTGGTTCCCGTAGGTTGCATTCCAGTGGGTTGTGATATCGTGGTTTGTACTTTCGAGTCCGGTCACTCTTATTCCCACTCGATGGTTGCAGGTGGCTTGGAGCTGATATCATACACGACCCGGTTTACTCCGTTTACTTCATTGATGATTCGATTTGATACATGGGCCAAGAGATCGTCGGGAAGTCTTGCCCAGTCGGCAGTCATTCCGTCTACACTTGTGACGGCACGCAAAGCGATCGTGAAGTCATAGGTACGTTCGTCTCCCATCACCCCAACCGATTGTACGGGTAGTAACACGGCAAGTGCCTGCCATACATCGTTATAAAGATTCCATTCAAATAGAGAATCGATAAAAATTTCGTCGGCCTCGCGAAGTAGTGTTAGCTTATCTTCACTTACCTCCCCAATGATACGGATACCAAGTCCGGGACCAGGGAAGGGATGTCGTGCAATGAATCGCTCTGGGATATTGAGTTCACGTCCCACCCGTCGCACTTCATCTTTAAAGAGTTCACGTACCGGTTCGAGAAGGGACATCTGCATTTTTTCGGGTAACCCGCCCACATTGTGATGGGATTTGATGGTGGAGGAGGGGCCTTTAAAGGAGACACTTTCGATTACATCCGGGTAGAGAGTGCCTTGCGCGAGCAGATCGAAGTGATCGTCATGACCGGCAACATATGCGTCGAATACCTCAATAAAAGTGTTTCCGATGATTTTTCGCTTGGCCTCTGGATCACTGACACCATTTAGTTTCTGCAGGAACTGTTCAGAAGCGTCGATGCCCTCAACCGGGAGGTGGAGGTGTTCTTTGTAGAGCTGCAATACATTCTGAAATTCGTTCTTTCGCAACAGGCCGTTGTCTACAAACACACATTGAAGCTGATCCCCGATGGCACGATGGATGAGTGTTGCAACCACTGTGGAATCGACACCGCCCGACAATGCACAGAGAACTTTACGATCTCCTACCTGTGCGCGAATCTGCTCGATTTCGGATTCAATGAAGGAACTAGCGCTCCAGGCGGGCGTACATTTGCAGACTTCAAACAGATAGTTTCGAAGGATCTTTTCGCCCTCTTCCGTGTGCACAACTTCCGGATGAAACTGCACACCGTAGATGGGCCGGTCTTTGTGGCGAATGGCTGCAACAGAGGTGTTAGCGGTGTGGGCAATCGCTACAAATTCATCGGGGGGCTGAATGATGTGATCACCATGGCTCATCCAAACGGTGGAGTGATTGGTGACATCTTTCAGCAGGTCTTCATTATGATCGATCGTAAGAGTGGCTTTCCCGAACTCACGTTTGGATGCACGCTCTACGCTTCCGTGTTTGAGTGTATGGGACAAAATTTGCAATCCGTAGCAGATACCCAGTAGTGGCGGGTCTGCGACCAGCCATTCTTGTTCGAGACGTGGAGCATCCTCATCATACACACTTTTGGGACCACCGGACAGGATCACACCGCAGGGTGGGTTTTCACGAAATGTGGAGCGGGGCGTGTCAAAGGGATGAATTTCACAGTAGACGTTCTGCTCACGGATTCTGCGTGCGATGAGCTGTGTCAGCTGTGAGCCAAAATCAAGAATCAGTATCCAGTCTCCGTGAAAATTTTGCATAGATTGAGATAGCTGTCTGATGTTCGTGGATCCTGGGATTTCCGTTACCCTGGGGTTGCTGTTTCCGTGAGACCTCTGTTACCGTGGGACCTCTGTTACCCAGTGATCTCTGCGTATTCGTCTGCGGAAAGCAGATCCTCGAGTTGTGAAGCATCATCCATACGAATTTTGATCATCCAGCCGTCGCCATAAGGGTCGCTGTTAACCAATTCCGGATCGTCTTCGAGAGCATCGTTGCATCCGGTAATCTCCCCGTCGATAGGAGAGTAAAGCTCAGAAACGGTTTTTACGGCTTCGATTGTACCGAAAACTTCATCTTTTTGAAATGTGCATCCTTCTGGTTCCAGTTCCACAAATACGATGTCTCCAAGCTCTCCTTGTGCAAAGTCGGTGATTCCCACGGTGGCTGTGCCGTCTCCGTTATCACGAACCCATTCGTGTTCCCGGGTATATTTCAATTCTGCAGGTATGTTCATGATAGTCCTCGTAGTATGGTTGGATTGATATTGGCGGGTTCCGGACTACGTCTCTTCACGGGGTTTGAATTTGAACGATGTTTCCAGATAGTGTGTGTTGAACTCACCCTTCAGAAAGCCGGGGTCCTCCATAAGTTGCTGATGGTAGGGTATGGTCGTATGTACCCCCTCAACGATGAACTCTTCCAGGGCCCGTTTCATTCGCTGAATAGCATCTTCTCTGGTAGGTGCACAGACGATCAGCTTTGCGATCATGGAGTCGTAGTAGGGAGGGATCATGTAGCCCGCATACGCGTGTGTATCTACACGGGTACTGTGTCCGCCCGGTATATTAAAGGCGGTAATTTTTCCGGGTGATGGGCGGAACCCATGGGCTGCGTCTTCTGCGTTGATTCGGCATTCAATGGAATGTCCGGAGAATGTCACTTTCAGATCTGCGATAGACTCGCCGGCAGCAACACGGATCTGTTCACGAACCAGGTCAACCCCTGTAATCTCTTCTGTAACCGGATGTTCGACCTGAATCCGCGTATTCATCTCCATGAAGTAGAAGTTGTGCTGGTCGTCCACAAGGAACTCAATCGTTCCAGCACCTTCGTAATTTATCGCCTTTCCGGCTTTTATCGCAGCATCACCCATTCGTTTTCGTAGTTCCTCCGTCATAATCGGGGAGGGCGCTTCTTCCAGTAATTTTTGATGTCGCCGTTGCAAAGAACATTCGCGTTCTCCCAGGTGGATGACGTTTCCGTGCTTATCCCCAAGGATCTGTACCTCGATGTGGCGTGGATTACGGATAAATTTCTCGATATAGACATCCGGATTGCCGAATGCTGTTTCCGCTTCGTTTCGGCACATGCTGAAGGCACTTTTGAGATCTTCAGCACGATCCACCACTCTCATGCCACGTCCGCCTCCCCCGGCTGTTGCCTTGATCATCACCGGGAAACCCATCTCTTCCGCAATCGATTTTGCATCCTCCCAGCGGTCGACGATTCCGTCCGAACCGGGAACGACTGGGACGCCACTCGCAATCATGGTTTCCTTGGCCGTCGACTTGTCGCCCATCGTAGAGATCATATCCGGTGAAGGGCCGATAAAGGTGACATTGTGTTCTTCACAAATCCGACTAAACTCTGCATTTTCTGCCAAAAAACCGTACCCAGGATGGATCGCTTCTGCATCGGTTACTTCGGCGGCTGCAAGAATTGATGGGATTTTCAGGTAGCTTTCTTTTCCGGCAGCAGGACCGATACAAACGGCTTCATCGGCAAATTTTACATGAAGACTATCTTCATCGGCTTTTGAATACACTGCAACGGTACGGATCCCCATCTCTTTGCAGGTTCGGATGATCCTTAGTGCGATCTCTCCCCGGTTTGCTACCAGAATCTTGCTAAACATGCGCACTTAGTTTTTCTTGATGATGAAAAGCGGCTGATCAAACTCGACAGCCTGCCCGTTGGTAGCCACTACTTTGACGACCTCGCCAGCAAAATCTGCTTTAATCTCGTTCATGATCTTCATGGCCTCCACGATGCAGAGAGTATCGCCCGCCTGGACCGTGTCGCCCACGCGAACGAATGGATCCGCATCCGGTGAAGGTGCTTCATAAAATGTACCAACGAGTGGAGATTTGACGGTATCACCGGCCGGAGCGGCAGGAGATGCACCTGGATTCCCTGTGAGAGAAGATGTGGCATCGGATGATCCAGAGTTTGACGTAGCACCACCCGGAACAGCTCCAGAGACAGCGGAAGTCGCAGGAGGAAGGGGTGATGGCATAGCAACACTCTGTACTTCATACCGAACTTCTGCCGGATCGGCTGCTTTCTTCACCTTGATTTTAAAGTCTTTCTCTTCGATGGTCACTTCATTTACGCTGCTTTCAGCGATGAGATCGAGTAGTTCTTTGATTTGGGCTAAATCCATAATTATGAGGGTCTTAAGGAATTGCTGTTAATAACATTGATAATAACTCTCTGTGTATCAGTCGCTTTTTGCTCGTTCGATATATGCGCTGGTTCGTGTATCTACGCGTATCATCTCTCCTTCATTAATGAATAGTGGGACCTGTACCGTCGCACCCCCCGTAATCGTTGCAGGCTTACTGCCGCCTTGAGCTGTATCACCCCGAACTCCCGGATCGGTCTGCTCGACTTTTGCTTCAATATGATCTGGCGGATAGGCGTACAGTACGTTTTCATCATCCGCATTGATCACCAACGTGCAGGTCATGCCATCGGCGATAAACTCTTTCTTTTCTACTTTGGATTGCTCCAGAGGTATTTGTTCGTAAGTTTTCTGATCCATGAAATAGTAGATGGCACCGTCGTTGTACAGATACTGATAGGGGCGGCGCTCCACCCGCACCGATTCCACATTTTCACCACTTCGGAACGTTTTGTCGATATTTTTGTCGTTTTCAACACCGCGAAGTTTGGTACGAACAAAAGCGGGACCTTTCCCGGGTTTCACATGCTGGAACTCCGTAATGGTGTAGATCTCTCCATCCAGCACAATGTTTATGCCGTTACGGAAATCGGAGGTGCTTATTTTTCCCATAGATATTGATTTAGTGTGAATAGAGTGGACAGCAGTTCGTCCAAATTTGGGTTTTCATGCAAGGTCGTTTTCATTGTGATGATAGTGTGTATGTTTCTGAAACGTACCCGCATTTTTATGTAAACACGGAAAATACTGCAGTATCAACTTTGGAACAAATTCGGAATCACTTGTTGGGATCAGAGAACGATCAAAAGCGTGTTCACAAGTACAATCGCAATCAGTACAGGGCAGATATAACGGATAAAAATAACCCAAACCTTCCCGCCGGTACTACCGGGGAAAGATGGATTGCCTTCCTGAATTTCAAGCATGGCACGCTCGGTTTTCCAGAAATATCCAAGGAACAGTGAGATCATCAGACCGCCAAGTGGTAACCCTACCTCGTTAAAGATCGCAACGAATAGATCGATCAGAGAGAGATCGTAGGAGATGATCACTGCGATGATGCTAACGATCCCGCCTACCCCCCAGGCCGCAGTCTTCCGGCGGATGGAAAATTCATCGATCACATAAGATACCGGAACTTCCAATAGGGAGATGGAGGATGTGAGAGCGGCCAGACCCAGTAAAATAAAGAAGATAAAACCGAGGATCAGTCCAATAAAGCCGCCCAGTGAGTCGAACATCTGGGGTAATACATCAAATACGAGAGTTGTACTGGAGAAAAGTGCCCCTGTCTCGGGATCAAAAATGGCGACGCCCCCCTTTTGAGCTACATACATGGCGGGGATGATCATCAATCCGGCGATCACAGCGATCGCAATATCGAAGGCGGTAACGTAGGCTGCCGATTCCACCAGGTTTTGTTTCCGGTTGAGGTAACTACCATAGGTGATAAGCGCACCCATCCCCAATGAGAGAGAGAAAAACGCCTGACCCAGGGCGGAGACAACGAGGCTTCCATTCATTGTGGAAAAATCGGGTTTCACATAGACCGCAAGGCCCTCAGTGGCCCCCTCTTGAGTGAAGATAAAACCGATGAGCAGTAGAAGGATCACTAGTAACATCGGCATCATCGTTTTGGTGGCACGTTCGATACCTCGACTCACACCGCCTGTGATGATAAGAATGGTGAACAGCATAAAAATGAGCGTAAACACGGCATTTTTGGTGCCGTTTCCAAGGTCGGTGAGCGTGCCGGCAAGTGCTTCAAACCCAAGGTGATTCAGAATCCCTTCCAATGCGAAACCGAGTGTCCATCCAGCGATCACTAGATAAAAGGAAAGAATCATAAGCCCGCAAAGAACTCCCCAGTACCCGATGAGTGGAACCAGAGGGTTGCCATTGCTGAGTGCACGAAATGCTCCTACCGGATTTTTCTGTGTATTGCGCCCAATAGCCAGCTCTGCAATCATTACAGGAAAACCGACCGCGATACAGCAAACGAGATAAATAAGAATAAATGCTGCACCACCATTATCGGCAACCTGGGTAGGAAAACCCCAAATGTTTCCAAGCCCCACAGCTGAACCTGCTGCTGCAAGGATAAAACCCATTTTGCTGTTCCAGCTACCTCGTTCACCGTTGGCCGAAGCCACATCATTTGATTGGAAAGATGCCAAAATTCCTCCGTCTAATTGCTACAGGGTTGATACCACAGGGTTGATACGACAGGTTTTAATACCTGTGGCTGATTCATAGAATACGTAATGTATTGGAGTGTTACCTACATCCAAATCCCGTCTTTGTGTTGTGTAAAAATGTCAAATCAAAGCAAGCGATGATTAAGAGATGATTAGGCGGCACCTCATTGGAAGGTACTTGTCATCTCTCGCCGCAGTCAATATAGAATTAATGACGTAATTGACGCAACAACAACCCGGATACTGCCGGTATGGTTACTTCGCCTGAAAGAAAATCAATGGATTGAGAAGATGCAATATCATGCCGAACCAAAACTTCCCACACACCATCCGGCAACCGGACATGATGAAGATCGTTCTGTGTTGCGTTGAGGATCACGTAATAATTGTGTAAATCTCCGGATTCCCTACCGTCCACGTAAAATGCAACGAGAAGGGGATCCACCTGATGATGAAAATGAATGTTGGCATCTCCGGCTCGTCGAAGGCATGGAGATTGTTTCCGAATCGCGATCAGAGCTTTGTAGAAGTGGAGCAGCGATCGATTTCCATTAAGCCGGTCGAAATCGATCCAGTTGGTAGTATTGTTTTTTTGATAGCTGTTGTGGTCCAGTTTTCCTATTTCGGTATCCAGAACATCTGTTTCTTCAATGATTTTGGGTCGTCCAAGCTCCTGTCCGCTATGAATCATCGTGATTCCTTGTGCTACAAACAAGCAGAGTGCGGCAAATTTGGAGACGCGCATCTCCTCTTCATTCAAAACATACAACTCTTCACGGTCTACAATCAGCTGATCAAAACGCTCCGGATCCAGTCCGATTCGGATAAAATCGGCCAGGGTGTAGCCATCATGGCTTTCGAGGTAATTGACTGCATGGGAAGATTCCCGGAATAGTCCGCCGGAATGATGCCGCACAGATCCCCGAAATACGTTCTCGAGGCGTGCGCGGTCGGTTTCAAATTGCCAGTCTGAAAATATGAACCCTTTGTCGTGCACCGGATCGGACCCTTTTACCGTGTTACGAATTCGGTCGTTCCAGGAGGGCCAATTTTGATCAGAAAAGACCGATGGTTCGTATGATCCGCCCCAGGGTTCTGCAATGAGAAGAATGCGGGGGTCGATTTGATCCACCATTTCCCGAATCTCGATGCGGGTCTGATGATCGATAAGAGCGGCCAAATCAAACCGAAACCCATCGATATGAAACTCCTCGATCCAGTACCGGACCGAGTCTTTGATGAGCTGTCGAACAAACGGGTCCTCGGTTTTAAGTTCATTGCCGGTACCACTTCGGTTGAGTAATTTTCCCTGTTCGTCCAACCGCAGAAAATGCTCCGGAGCCAAGTGAGTTAATGGGTTCATATCGAATAGGGAGGTGTGATTATAAACGACATCCATGATAACCGTAAACCCATGAGCATGAAGCGTTTTTACAAGTTGTTTATATTCTTTCAAGGTTGCCTCGGTGGCGCCGGAAAGTACTTCGCCATGATCGGAGGCATACATGGTTTCAGGGCTGAAAAAGAAGGAAGTCATGTAGCCCCAGTAGTTAAAACTGTACGGGTTCCAAGTGTTGAGAAAGCCTTCCGCAGTTTCTTTGCCAAAGGGTGGCTCAAAGGGTGCAAACTTCTGTAGGGGGAGAAATTCCACTGCATTTACACCAAGCTCTTTCAGGTGTTCGATACCGCCTTTCTGACCCGGTTCTATAAATCGGAGGTAGTCACCCTTGGCAAAATTTCGTGCAGATGGGTCTGATGTGAGATCTCGAATGTGGGTTTCGTAGATGATGAGGTCGGAAGGGTGATCGGGGAGAACATGCTTATCGTCCTCCCAGTCAAAGGAGGTGTCGGCGATCAGTGTTTTGGCCTCCTGGCGATAGTTGTTTTTAACGGTTACCAGTGGTGAGCGAGGATCCGCAAACAGTTGTCCTTCATACGGGTTGTGCCAGCGTGTGTTTCCGTTCGGTTTGATGCGATAGCCATACCATTGACCGCGGAGATTTTCGGCAATGCGGAGTTCCCATTTCCCAGGCCCGCTCTTTTGCATTGGGAATAGCCTGCCGTGAGTTTGTGTATACTCCTTAAAAATTTCACAGGTAACTTCTGCCGCATACGGACATTCAACGGTGAAGAATGTTTCGCCGTCCACTAGAGTAACTCCTGGTGGTGTGGTATCTACCGATTCGGATTCAATCATCGGGTTGGATTCGTGGCGCATGGTAACTGCAGAGTTTTATTTATTTCTACCCAAACAGGTGACAGATCAAGGGATAGATCAGGAGTAAGGTCAATTTGAGAATGGGTTGAGTGATGAATCAGGTGATGGGTGATGAATCAGGTGATGGGTGATCCGGGAGCAGCCTCGGTTTCCACAAATCGCAGAGTCCCGTCCGGCTCTTCCGCCATAAGAACCATTCCGTTGCTCTCTATTCCCATCATCATTCGGGGTGCAAGGTTCGCAACCACACATACGCTTTGGCCCGGCAGCGATTCGGCAGACACATGACCGGCTATGCCGGACAAGATCGTTCTGGTTTCAAAACCCAGATCAACAGTGAGCTTTAGTAGTTTTTTGGACTTCTTTACAGGCTCGGCGTGTGTAATCTTGCCGGCGCGAAGATCCACCTTCATAAAGGTGTCGAAGTCGGTATTTTCTCGCACGGGTGGCTGTTTGGTCACAGATCCTTCGTCATGTGACTCATCGCCCTCTTTTGTGGCCCCCTGCGATCCATGGCCCTGTGCTTTTCGACTGCGTTCCGTTAGTTTTTGCATCTCTTTTTCTACAAGTTCATCCTCTACCTTCTGAAAGAGGATATCCCGTTCCTGAATCTTGGTTCCCGGAACGGCAAGATGATCCGAAATATCCTGCCATGCCAACGAATCTGCCAAGTCAAACTGCTCACGCAGGTTCTTCATGGCACCGGGAAGCACGGGATCCATCATAATCGATAGTGCTGCGCAAATCTGAGAGCAGACATGAATCGTATTGGCACATGCCTCGGGGTTCTCCTTGCGCGTTTTCCAGGGTTCAGTTTCCGTAAAGTAGCGGTTGCCGGTTCGCGCCAGATTCATGGTCTCTGTGATTGCATCCCGGAAGCGGAACGAGCGGTATCGTTCAGCAATCTTCTGTGCGTGCTGACCGATTGACTTCAAAGTTTCCTTATCCAGTTCGGATGGATTGTGCAGTTCTGGGACTTTCCCATCAAAAAACCGATGAGTAAAACTGGTAGTTCGAAACACAAAGTTGCCGAGAATATCGGCCAGTTCATTGTTTACCCGGCTTTGAAAATCGTTCCAGGAGAAGTCGGAGTCCTTGGTTTCCGGTAACGTTGTGCCGAGCACATAGCGCAATAGATCCGCATCAAAATTGTCCAGATACTCCTGCAGCCACACCGCCCATCCCCGGGAGGTGGAAAGTTTTTGTCCCTCGAGATTGAGAAATTCATTGGCAGGAACCATATCGGGCAGAACGTAGCCGCCATGTTCCATGAGCATAGCCGGGAACATGATGCAGTGAAATACAATGTTGTCCTTTCCGATAAAGTGGATCAGGCGCGTGTCTTTGTCTTGCCAATATGTTTTCCATGCTTCCGGTTCGCCTTTCGCATCAGCCCACTCACGTGTGGCGGAAATGTAGCCGATCGGAGCATCAAACCAAACATAGAGGACTTTGCCTTCAGCTCCCTCCAAAGGAACCGGAACTCCCCAGGTTAGATCGCGGGTCACGGCTCGATCGGTTAGTCCCGCATCCAGCCAGCTCTTTACCTGCCCCGTTACATTCGGTTTCCAGTGCTCTCGTGTGCCGATCCACGCCTCGATCTGCTCCTGCATCTCTCCCAGTTGGATGTACCAGTGGCTTGTACTCTTTAACACGGGTTGATTTCCTGTAATCGTGCTAACCGGATTGATCAATTCAGCAGGGGAGAGTGCGGTGCCGCATTTTTCACACTGATCGCCGTAGGCCTCCTCGTACCCACATTTCGGGCAGGTTCCTTTCACGTAACGGTCTGGCAGGAACATGCCGGCTTTCTCATCAAACAGCTGCTCCTCAGTTTTTTCTACAAAAGCTCCCTTCTCATAGAGCGTTGTGAAGAAGTCGGCCGACGTTTTGAGATGTGTAGCAGAGCTGGTACGTCCGTAGTAATCGAACTGAATGCCGAACTGCTCAAATACAGATCGGTTCATTTCGTGGTAGCGGTCTACAATCTCCTGGGGCGATACGCCCTCTTTCTCTGCCGCAATGGTGATCGGAACACCATGTTCGTCTGAACCGCAGATATGCAGGACATCCTCGTGGTTGAGCCGTAAAAACCGGGTGTAGAGATCGGCGGGCAGGTAAGCACCGGCAAGATGCCCAAGGTGGATGGGCCCATTGGCATAGGGAAGGGCAGAGGTGATGAGAGTTCGCTGAAACATAGGTTCACTGATAGGTCTAAATTCGCCGGAAGATAGGAAAAAAAACGTTATTTTGATTGAACTGACATCACAACTGACATCACAAATGAATCGTAAGTGAATCACAAGTGTGATCTATCCATGGATCAACTAATGGAACAGCCAATTGATTAGCTGCTTTGGGTTTTTTGGCGGGCCATGAGTAGCGCGTACAGGGCGATACCCGATGCCACGGACACGTTTAAAGAGTGTTTTGTGCCAAACTGTGGAATTTCAAGGGCACGGTGGCAGTGCTGCAAGAGGATGTCATCCACACCCGTGACTTCGTTTCCAAGCACAATACATACCGGGTTTGTTTCGGGTTGATATTGTCCGATTTCTGTGCTCTGGTCGGTCTGTTCGAGGGCAATCAGCTCCACGTTTCCCAAGCGCAGTTCTGCAATTCCTTCGTCGATACGATCTATGGAGCGCCACTTGACTGTTTCCTCTGCCCCGATCGCAGCTTTGGAGATTTCCGGCCTGGGCGGGCGTGGTGTGAAACCGGAAAGCCACAACTCTGCAACGCCGAAAGCATCACAGTTCCGGAAGATGGCGCCCACGTTGTGTAGGCTACGTATATTATGTGCCCATACGATGACAGAATTGGATAGGGGCGATTTTTTTTCTTTGTGCAGCCAATAGATTTCGCGGGTGCTACGTTTACGAATCGGGTTCTGGTTCGGGTTCGTTTCTTGTACTTTCATATTCCCGGTATTTGAGAGAAGTTGAAACACGGATCTGGATGGTTTGAATGATCTGAAGGTTGGGAATGTTTCAGGAACATGGTATTTTCGAACGTTATTTTACTGCTATGCAGTTTGGTGCCTAACATACAGATATTAATGTAGATGTTTTTGTTGCCAAGTTTGGCATGTAGCAAAGATAGAAAAAGTGCGAATGAAGAGCAGATTCAGGTCTGCTTTTTCTGTTTCGGTTCTGCCCATGTCTGATTGGAATAAGCATCGCCCGCACGGGACAAGCATCGCCCGTTTGGTATAAACTTTGCTAGTATAGAACACGCATCGCCCGTTTCGTAAAAGCTTTGCTAGTATGGAGCACGCATCGCCCGCATGGTATTGGAGCCTTGCAGCCGGGTCGTATCAACCCGAATAAAACACATAACCACGGTAGATTGATGAAAAGGTAGATTTATGAAAAAGAACTATTTGTCGAAAGAGGGATATGAAAAACTGGATCAGGAACTGAGAGATCTCAAGACCAGGGGGCGCAGGGAGATTGCTCAGGAGATTGCCGAGGCCAGAGCGCAGGGCGATTTGAGTGAGAATGCGGAGTATGATGCAGCGAAGGAGGCCCAGGGGCATTTGGAGAAGCGGATTGCGGAGCTGGAGCACACGCTGGCGACCTCGTCGATTATTGATGAACGTACGATCGATTCCTCGAAGGTGTATTTGCTAAGCACGGTGACGATTTTGAACAAACTGAATGGCAAGCAGATGAAGTATAAGCTGGTTTCAAAGGATGAAGCGGATTTTAAGCGGGGGATGATTTCGGTTGAATCGCCGATCGGGCAGGGGATTTTGGGGAAGGAGGTTGGTGATGTGGCCGAGGTGAAGGTGCCTGCGGGTGTGTTGCAGTTGCAAATTATGAAGATTGAGCGATAGGTTCAGGTATGGTAAAACTGATCGATCTGTATCCGTACCGGCGAGTAGCGGGGTTGCAGGATGGGGGTTTTGGAGTCGGAGGTTCTGGGGGCGGTGGTTCTGAGCGTGGCGCGTTAGAGGTTGGTGGGTCTGGAGGCGATCGAGGGAGTGGCATTGAGTTTTTGCTGATGAAGCGCGCACAAGGGAAGATCTATGCGGGTCAGTGGCGCATGGTAGGCGGGAAAGTGGAGCTGGGCGAGAGCCATTGGATGGCGGCGAGGCGCGAGTTTGAGGAGGAAACCAGATTGTCGATGAGGGTATTCTGGACGGTGCCTTCGGTGAATCAGTTTTATGAGTACAAGACTGACACGATCTATCGCATCCCAGTGTTTGCGGCGGAGCTGGAGCCCGAAGCAGAGCCGGTTCTAAATGATGAGCACACCGAATATCGATGGGTTTCGGGCGAACATGTGGCGGATTATGTATTGTGGCCGGAGCAGCAGCGACTGATGGGGGTGATTGAGCGGATTGTAAGTTTGAATCAAATTTTACCGGAGTGGACAATCGAAGATCACAGATAGAAGAATCAAAACAGGAAACATGTAGGGCAATGGCTTATGGCCGTCACTTCACTATAATTATAGGGTTGATGGCGTTGTTTTTTCTCGCTCCGCGGAGTGGTGTGGCGCAGGAGCGGAGCTATTCTGTTTTGCCTTCGCCAGATGCGTGGTATAATCGGGTGGATGGATTTAAGGTTGGAGTGCGGCTGCTCGGACAAGTTCCCGGGACCTTCGACGGAGGCCCACACCGGCTTCGTTCTGTGGTATGGCTGGGGACGTCTATTCCAAACTATCCCATTGGGTATGAGTTAGAATTCACGGAGCCGATAAAGGCGTTTTCGGAGTATGGCAGTGAGGCAACATGGAGTTTGATCTCCGGCATACGAAGTGGGTACTATCGGCACGGAATGCGGGTGATGAAACGATGGCAGCCCGGGTTCGATGAACGTTTCTACAGGGAGCTTCAGCTACAGTCGAGCGTGAGTAAACGGTTTGATGTAGACTATGCGGTGCTTGAGCAGCGTTGGAGTCGGGAGCAGACCTGGAATACGGAGCTTCGATGGACAGACAGCGGGAAAAACCGGTTTGGACCATCGCGGATTGGGGTAAGTGCGTCTGCTCAGTGGCTGGGGACTGCGTTTTTTCAGGTAGAGGCAGATGTGCGCCAGAGTGTTCGTTTGGGACGTGCAGGCCGGCTTCTCGGGAGAGTGTTTGGTGGTTTGATTACTTCAGATCGGTATCCGGAATATCTGTATCTGCGCAGTGGCGGGCCGGCAGTCGATTGGATGCAGAGCCGGTTTACGGAGGCAAGGGGAACCATTCCGCCAAAATGGATTCGGGACGGACTGGTTCATGTTTCCAGCGGATCTATTGGTATGGGGCCATCGCTGCGGGGGGCTGCGGAGCAGGAGATGCAGCGGCTTCGAGACGGGGATCTTAGTGGGCTCATGCAATCCGTTCTTGTGTTTCATCTGGAGTACTCGTTCATCAACCCGATTCAAAATTATATCGATCGTTCCGGGTATCTGGGGGAGTTTCTTGGATTTGAAACGTATCTGTTTGGGGATGCTGGCGGTGCCTTGCTTGCGCGGGATCGGGAACGGGATCGAGATATGGACTTGGGTCTGGATATGGGCACAGATTTGGGTTTGGATATGGACTTGGGTCCGGATTCTGGGAAGTGGCTCAGCAGTGCTGGTTTCGGAGCCCTTCTTCGGTTGTCGTTTCCCGGTCCGGATCTGAAGACAAGATCGCTAGTTTTGCGGTATGAAATTCCAGCATGGCTTTCCGATGGGCCAGGTCCTGATCACAAAGATTTTGATTTTCGGCAGATCGTCGGAATCGGAGCGGTGATTCCGTTTTGAGTGGGGGTGGGGTGATGAAGATACTGGAACGGATGCCCCTTTTCATATTGATATTGCTGATGGTACCGATGGTGTTAGCAGGGGGGTCCTGCACCACGACACGATGGAGTGTGACGGAGCAGTATGCCGTATCACCAAGGCAGGCGCCAGAGATTCTGAACCGAACAGAGAAGTTGCTTCCCACGGTGATGCCTAGTGTGAACCGTCCGATTTTGAGATTGGAACCGTTTGTAGTGGAGACGCGGCAGTTCACGCAACAAATCAAGGTAGAGCGCTCCGTACAATCCTATGAGATGAGGCCTTTTTTCTCTGCGGTGGCGCTAAGTGGAGCGACATTCGCACTGGTGCTGGCTCATACCGGGCTTTTGTTCTCACCGAATGCAGACCAGAAGTTGATGCTGAACATCACTGCTGCATCCCTTGGACTGCTTAGTCTTACTCATCTTCGGCCGGTTGGTGAGCCGATTCCCACCGGGGAGAGCCGGTATCTTCGGGAGTCGGGGTTTGAGGTGCTAACCGATACGTTGAAGTTGGGGCTGGGGGAGGTTGCACCGGATGGGGTTGCGTCGGTGAGGGTGGCGTTGAATGAGCGGGTTTTGTTGGCGGATGATGCGGTTGCATTGCAGGATGGCGCTATTGAGATTAATTTGAGTGCGTTTTACCGGGAGTTCTCAGAAAGGTATCGACAGGATGATCTGGCCGAGGTCGAGGTACTCTACCGGGGCGGGGTCACTCGTTCGTCCATTCCGGTGCGGCAGTTCATGGAGACCTATGTGGAGGTGGATCAGGATTTGGCAGAGTTGTGGTCGGAACCTTTCATGGAGCAGGAGTATGAGATTACAGAGATTGCAAGGGGGAGTTCGCTGCCGGTGATCGCAGGTGTTGCCGCAGACGATCGATGGCTTCGGGTTCGGTATGGAGCTCGGGAGGCGTACATGCTGGCCGATCGTGGATATTTTAAGTGGTTCTCCGATTATGCAAACGAAGCGCCGCTGGTGCTGGAGCTTCGGGAGATTCCATACGGGGAGGTGGATATCGAGCAGTCGATTCCAGTGCTTCGCACCGGCAGGGATGGCGATGAAGCACTCATCATTACGAATAGTAACGATAATCTGGCGGGAAGCAGGCAATTTTTGCAACGCTCTCACCGGCTTTTCGAGGACTATATGACGACTGCCTTCCGGATCGACCCGGATCGGATTCAAACGCTGGAACCCAACCGACCGGGTAATGAAAATCTGCAATTGTCGTGTCGGCGTGGTCGGGGTCGCATGATTGTCTACCTCTCTGGATTTTCGACACTGCGCCAGGAAGCATCCGAATCAACCCTCTACCTATACTCGCTTGGCGAAGGCGGGGATGAGTCCTTTGTACGCATCCGAACACTGTTTAACCAGTTGCTTGCTTGCCAGAAAGAGGAAATTCTGGTATTTGTCGATCTTGATGCGGTAGAGATGGATGATGAGGGGCAGATTCGCATGCAGCAAACACAAAGCATGGCTCCATTGCGATCGCTGGCCGCGTCGCTGGTAGATCGTGCTCCAAACAGCGCAGTTTTCTTTGCCAATTTGCCGGGGCAAACGTCGTCGCTGTACAGTGGCACGGGACTGGATGACAAACGCCACACCATTTTCATGTATTTTGTAGCAGAGGGGTGGAAAAAGAGGCTGCGTACAGTTGGGGAGCTGGAGCGGCACCTTTCAAGCAATGTAGATTACACGGCTCGACGTTTGCACGATCGACCTCAGGAGGTTGTGGTTTTTGGCAATCGAAATCTCACCTTCACCGACCGATGATGACCGGTTGGGTTTTCGTAGTGCTGAGTTCTGTGAGCTCGGTTCTTATCGCACATTTTTTAAAGATGACAGAGTACGCAGGGCTGAATACGATCCGCGTGCTCACGGTAAACTATGCGATCGCCTCACTTGTTGCATTCGGGACGGCCGATTGGGGGGATCCTCTTTCATATAGCGGCGCCACCGATCTGGTGATGCCGTTGCTGATAATGCTGATTGCAGGTTTGCTCTTTATCGGGAATTTTTTCCTGTTTAGTCGTTCGGTTGCTCAGAACGGAAT
>PZPG01000006.1:54944-80703 GCA_003045995.1 Bacteroidota bacterium | reverse complement strand
GGGGTCGTGGGGATCGTGGGGATCGTGGGGATCGTGGGGATCGTGGGGACTGTGCATATTATCTTCCGTTTGTAGAAGAGAAACCGGGTCAGTATGAGCGGTTGTTGATGCATGTAATTTCGGGCGCGGCGATGTTGGTGACCGATGAGTATCCTGTGTTCATCATGAAGGAGCGGAACAAGCGGTTTCCGGCGCAGGTTACGGTGCCGTATGTGACTGTGGATAGCAACGGGTTGATTCCGCTTGGGATGACAGAGAAGGATCCGTACAGCGCCTATCTGTTTCGGAAGACTATGCAGCGGCATTTCGTGGAGTCGTTTACCAGACCGCCGAGAGAGAATCCACTAGAGTTGCTGGAGGTGTCTGCAGGGTCTGATGAGTCTTCGGGGCTTTCAGGGTTGCTGCAATTACCAGATGCCTGGTTTGAGGGGCTTCCCGATGCAAATGCTGCCTTGGCCGATATCCCGGGATTCATTTCCGGACTTGCCATTGATCACTCAGTAGGGCCGGTGAAGATGCATGGTGGACGATCGCATGGTCTTGCGAGGCTGGATTCGTTTATCAAACATGACCTGCTGGAGTATGACGAGAAGCGGAATCATCCGGACGAGAAAAAAACCAGTGGTCTGAGCCCTTGGCTTCATTTTGGGCATGTTTCGGAAGTGGAGGTTGTTCAGCGTGCGATTGCGTGCCAGCCACAGGGTTGGGATCTGGACAAAATCACCTACAATAAGGGCTCATCGGATGGGTTTTTTAACGGGAATCCGAATATCGACAGTTTTCTAGATGAGGTGATAACCTGGCGTGAGGTTGGATTTCATTTTGCGCATCACAGGGATGATGTAGATCGGTTTGATAGTCTTCCGGACTGGGCACTGACAACGATGGATCAGCATCGTGACGACCCGCGGGAGTGGATATACACCTATGAGGAACTGGCACAGTCCCGAACGCATGATGAGATCTGGAATGCAGCTCAGACGCAACTGCGGGAGGAGGGGATTATTCACAACTATTTGCGGATGTTATGGGGAAAAAAGGTGATTGAATGGACGCCGGATCCGGAAACAGCATTGCGTTATCTGATCGATTTGAACAACCTGTATGCGATTGATGGACGTGATCCGAATAGTTATTCCGGAATTTTCTGGTGCTTTGGACGGTTCGACCGTGCCTGGCAGGAGCGGGAGATTTTTGGCAAGCTGCGGTTTATGAGCAGCGATAGTACACGTCGGAAAGTGAGAATGACAGCGTACCTGAAGCGGTATGCACAAGGCCAGGGTGCGAAGGGCGAAGGTGCGAAGGGCTAGACGGCAGCTTCCTCATTCGGGTTCCAGCCCGAGAGAATGATTCCCGATACAAGCCGGGCGAAGTCGTGTTTTTTCCGTTCTGCGGCAACTTTTACTTCATCGTGATGTAGCTTTCCTTTTTGTACTCCTGCTGCCATATTGGTGATGAGAGAGACAGCGATGACAGGTAGCCCCAGCCGTGTGGCCTCCAGGATTTCGGGCACGGTGCTCATGCCCACCATATCGGCACCAACCCTCCGAAATGCTTCGACTTCTGCTTTGGTCTCGTACGTCGGGCCTTTGGCAAAGAGATAGGTGCCGCGCCGAACCGGTAGCCCGATCGACTTTGCAATCGATTCCGCATGATGGACCGCTGGCATTAGGTCGAGACGAAACGGCTCTGATGGAAAAGCAGCTACTTTTTCAAAGAATCGAAACAGATCTTGAATCAGAATCAGATCTCCCACCATAAATCGAGTATTAATGGCACCGGCTGCATTGGAAATGATGAGATGACGGACTCCCAGTGCATGTGACAGCTGAACCGGCAGCACCGTTTGGGAAAAACTGTACCCCTCGTACCGGTGAAAACGTCCAGAAAAAGCAATGACCTTTCTGTTGCGAATGGTGCCATAGAGAAGACTCCCATGATGCCCTGGAACGGTAGATTTTGGGAATCCTGGAAGCTGTTCGTAGGGTATTTCTAAGCGATTTTCAATGGACTCGGCAAATCCCCCGAGGCCGCTCCCTAAAATCACGGCGGAATCGACATCAGAAATGTCACCGCGAAGATGTTCGCGAAGTGCATCCATCAGTTCCGGGTGGAGAGCTGCATTCTGGGATTGTACAGAGACCGATGAGCGGTCAGATTTTGAAGCCCGGGTGCTCTCTGCGATCGTGTGAGAACTGTTTCCGATTGTGCTCATTCTATCACCTCTATACTGTTATCACCTCTATACTGTAACCAGATCTTGGACTCCATTGCGAAAGACGCATCATTGGCGAGTCCGTTTCATGGTAGGCCAGAATTGTATATTGTTCCTTCCATGCAAGCTGTTTCAGCTCTTCACGCACTTCCATTCCCTGCTCTGCATCTGCATCGTACACCGCCCTGTATTTTCGCATCAGTGCCTTTTTGGATCCGATCACATCACCAGCCATCAGAAACTTTTGTGGTCCGTTTTCATAAAAAAGGGCCAGATGATCGTGTGTATGCCCGCCAATCCACAGTGTTCGTACATGCTCTAGTGGGTGGTTCTCTTCATTACTCAAAAAAGAAAAGTCTCCATATAGGTCTACAAAGTAGACGAACGCCCGTTCCTCATCCGAAAGTGAATCAGCCCGGCCGACCAGTGATTGCCATCCCCGCTCTGAGGCGTAAATGGTTGCATTTGGGAAGGTTAGTTCCCAGGTTCCATGCTCACGATGGGCCAGCCCTGCTATGTGATCAAAATGCAAATGACTCAAAAAGATATCGGTGATGTCACCGCACTCCAGACCAAGGTTATCCAGATTTTCACGCATTCTCCACGCCCCGGATTGTCCGCCAAACAGATCACCAATCCCGGTATCGAACAGAATCAAGCGCTCCTCCTCCCGAATTAAAAAGGGCTGAATCGAAAGTTTCAGAGCTCCCGTAGCAGGAGCGTCTCCTCGCCCGATGGGATGAAACTCTTTGTCCAGCCCTACCGAAAAAGTTCCCTCATACAGAGGCATTACTACAGCCGGTGGCGCATCTGCATCACCCCGCTTCTTTTTTGCTGCAATTTTGTTCATAGTTTCAACGCTGGCCATCCTCTTGTTCACTCTCAAATTTTTCGTAGGCATCAATGATGTCCCGGACGAGCTTGTGCCGAACCACATCCGACGGGTCGAGGTATACAAACGAGATCCCGTTCACGTTCTGGAGGATCTCCTGGATCGAAATAAGCCCGGACTGCTGTTTTTTTGGCAGATCGGTCTGGGTGATGTCGCCTGTGATGATCGCCTGGCTGTGAAATCCGATCCGCGTAAGGAACATCTTCATCTGCGTGTTGGTTGCATTTTGTGCTTCGTCCAGGATGACGAAGGCGTTGTTGAGGGTTCGACCCCGCATGTATGCCAACGGCGCGATTTCAATGGTGTTTTTTGCCATAAGGTGTTCGAGCTTGTCGGTCTCGATCATCTCCTCGAGGGCATCATACAGCGGCCGGAGGTAGGGATCGATCTTCTCTTTCAGGTCCCCGGGCAGGAAGCCAAGATTTTCGCCGGCCTCGACTGCAGGTCGCGCCAAAATAATCTTTTTAACTCGCCGATCTTTCAGTGCCTTGACTGCCAGCGCAACCGATGTGTATGTTTTCCCGGTTCCAGCCGGCCCGATGGCGAACACAATGTCGTTTTGGGCGGTTGCATCCACGATGTTTTGCTGCCCTTTTGTTTTCGCCCGCACCGATTCACCACTGTGCGTGTGCAGAATCACAGGCCCATGGCCATCTCCCTCTCCCGGTATGCCACCACCGAAACGGTACTCCGGCTTGCTTCGTCCTTCGGGATCAAAATCTGTAGACGTTTCATCAGCCCCATCTGGTTGCCCTTTGTCTTCGGACCGCCGTCCATATCCGACCCCTCCTCCTTTTATGGGCCTTT
Source organism: Bacteroidota bacterium (assembly GCA_003045995.1). GTDB lineage: Bacteria > Bacteroidota > Rhodothermia > Balneolales > Balneolaceae > Sam29DG08-bin30. The sequence goes on along the minus strand of PZPG01000006.1, from coordinate 76,789 downwards.
CTCCGCGATGGTTTGCGTATCCAAGTTCAGGTTGTCTGCTCCCTGCATCGGAATAGTACAATGCCAGGAGCGTCCTCATATCCTGCCTTGTCACCCGTCCGGTCTTTGTACCCATCGAAACCATCTCCTCCAGTATACGCTCCACTACCTCCACATCTGCCGGTGGGCCGTTCAGTTTTGCACGATGACCCCGCACGGTAATTCGTACAGAAGGTACCGATGTTTGAAGATAGTGTAGATTTTCATCTCGCAGACCAAGGATTAGAATGGGATCTGCGACAGTTAACTCAATCTCTTTTTGAATAAAATTGGATGTTGTTTCGATCGGTTTTTGGATTAGGTTTCGGGATTACGGATTACGTTTTGAAGGTACAAGACTAGGGTTCGGGTTGATTGGATCTCTGACCTCTCATCAACCCGACATCGCGGTTTGAAGTTTCTGAATATTATTGCTGATGATCTGATCGGTGTTGCTGATGTCCGTTACGCCCTTACCGCGAAATACACTACTACCGGCTACCATCACATCGGTACCTGCATCAACAATGGCACGAGCATTTTCGATTCCGGCACCACCATCGATTTCGATCAAGAATCCGAGATCGTTTTCTTCTCGTAGCGTGTACAATCTTTTCACTTTTTCGAGGGTTTCGGGAATGAATGCCTGTCCGCCAAAGCCGGGATTAACGCTCATGACCAATACAAGGTCAACTTCTGAAAGAATGGGTTCGATGACTTGAACCGGGGTCGCAGGATTGATCGCTACACCGGGCTGCACCTGTGCATCGCGGATCTGCTGAATGAGACGGTGGAGATGGCGGGTTGCTTCTTGATGGACGGTAATCATATCGGCACCGGCATCCGCAAACGCATCGATGTAAAGTTCGGGCTGTTCGATCATCAGGTGTACGTCCAAAAATGCCTCTGGTGCGGCTTCTCCGATCGATTTTGTGATGGCTGGCCCGTAGCTGATGTTCGGCACAAAGTGACCATCCATAATGTCGCAGTGAAGCCATGTGATGCCACTGTCGAGGCAAGCCTGGATGTCGTCCTGCAGATGGAGAAAGTCGGAGGCCAGCAGGGAAGGGGCCAAAACGGGAAGATTAAAATCCATGGGGTTTGATTTGGCGTACTATGATTTGATTTGGCGTACTTTGGTTTGATGTAGCGCACTTAGGGTTAATTAATCAGTTTTGTGGCTGATTTTGTCCCGGCACACCTGGCCCGGATTGCACGGTAGAGTCTGCCCCAACCGCTGCAGCCTCGATCACCTCGATGGCATCAAACCTCTCCGACACCACCAAAACAATCGTTTGCCCTTCTGTAAGTTCCTCCTCCCTGGGTGAAAACTCGATGACCGTGTTGGGAGTAACATCCTGTGTCGGTTCGAATCGGATCTCTCCCACACGAAACCCGGCTCTGCGAATCTGCTGTTGAGCCTCCGTAAGTTTTAGACCGATCAGTTCCGGTACAGGCACTTTCCGCTGTCCAAGCCCGTCGCTCACAATCAGATGGATGACCGATCCCTTGGCGAGTGTGTCGCCCGGCGCTTCCGACTGGTTCAATATGGTATTTCGGAACCGTGAGGATTCGTACGTAATGGAACCCAGCTGAAATCCGCCGTTCTGCAATTGCATTTCAGCATTGCGCAACGACATGTTAATCAGGTTTGGAACCACGGCTTTGGGGCGTTCAGCTGTATTTACGGTGAGATAGATCTTCCGATTCGGTTTTACGATCTGGAGTGGCGACGGGGACTGGTCGATGATGTAATCTGCGGGATACGCAGCATTGGCACGACGGTCGAGCACCTCGGAACGAAGTCCGTAGGAAGCAAGCTGAGCCTGAGCATCCTGCAGTGAGATCTTGGTGACATCCGGAACCGTAACCCCCTCGTTGTACTTCGTGTACTGTGGCATCACAAACGTATCCATTAAATACAAAACACCCGCGCCGGTGAGCAGAAGAACCACCACCGTCCCATAAAAACGCACACTGGTAAAAGCAGCTTTTAAAAGGGCTTTGAACATGTGAAATCTGTAGGATCGTGAAGAGTTTTCAAACAGTTCTTATCAACAACAAATCTTTTAACCATCAAAACGTCAAATTCAACGTCAGTTGTCTGCCCGGCAAAACACCGGCAGAAAGCGTCGTCCGCTGCTTATGAAGCGAATAGGTAAAATACGCATCAAACGCAGAAACAATATGATTCCCAATCAGCAACATCGTATAGGTTCCGGCCTTCCGAAAATCACTGTTAAACTGATCCGCTAGCAGGGCACCTTCAAAAAATAGAGGACTGGCATTCCCACCGCTCCGGTCGATCTGATACACTGGATAGTCAAAATAGTAATCTCGCCAATCACTCGTAATATAGTCTCGCCACCCAGCCTGAAACTGGTAATACTTCGCAATCAGCTCATAATACTGCTGCGACCCATATGCCGGCAAAATATGCGAAAAATTGCTGGCATAGAGATTGTCCGTGGTAACATAAGGCGTGTTTCGTTCCACATCCCGCAACACCCCAATATCGATCGCGTTCCAGTCGGTAGCTGTATTCCACGCAGGATCCAGACCCTCCACCATGGCACGCAGCGCCTCCAGGTTTGGGTTCGCCAGATTGTTTACGTCATGATAATCCACCAGCCAGCTCGCATACTGCACCACACTCCAGTTTCCATCGGCAAACGCTTCATAGCCTGCTCGCCGATTCCTCCCGCTATTCTGATAATCCAGAATCAAATACACCGATGCAGCCTCAATCAGCAGAAACGCACCCGCACGAATCCAATTCCCCCGTGCCGCCTGGGCAGAGCCTGGAACGAGCCCGGAGGAGAGAAAGGAGAGGGCCGGGGTTTGAGTAAACGTGTTGTCGAATCGGTTTTGGAAAGGGTTTCGGGTTGATGGAAGAGCATCCTGGCCCATCCCATACCCAGATAGAATGCCGGTTTCCTCCGGGGAATGTTCTGCATACCCGGTAGATTCTAATTGATTTGCACGCTCCCATTCTGTCACAGTTTCCGGGTGAGGAAGAACTTGTACTCCGCTTAAGAGGGCATTCACCCAGTAGGTTTTCGGTTTATCGGTATCCACAGCCGAGGCTGCCGGCCCTATCAACCCGAAAAAAAGTAAGAAAGCCAGTGCTCGAAGAGTTTGTCCTGATATCATACTCAAAGAAAATCAAAATCAAATGTTAAACCAAAATAAAACAGAAACTCGCGGCCGTATGTCACCCGGTTGTCCTCGCTCTCGGTTACAAAACTATCGGGGAGGGTAACGGAAAACCGATTGAGACCATAGGACGTGCTCACAAAAAATTTCATCGGCATCAGATAGTTGCGATTAAAGGCGATTCGCAGCTCGCCACCCAGTCCGTGCTTGAGGTTGTCGCCGATCTGAAGCGGCCCTCCCCATCCATTCCCGGTTTCGAAAAAGAGATGAGCGTAAATTTTGTCGATGGTATTGGCGCCTAGCTGGAGGTCGATTGCGCGCATCAGAGGGGTCAGGAGAGAAAACCGTGCAAACGCGGTGGACTGGCCACCTACGGCAAAAAATGGATAAGAGCGCAGTCCGGTAACACCGCCTACATAGTCCAGGTAGAAGAAATCGTCGGGCTTGTTAAGGTAGCTATAGCCGCGGGTGGTGATCATGGCGGTGGTCGGGCCACTGAGGGTGCGGCCATATCGTGCCACCAGCTCCAGCGAGTGATTCCGGTTCGTGAAGTAGACCGGCTTGAGGATGCCGTCCTCAACGTCGAACTCACGCAGGAGGCGGCCAGGCTCGTAACGATAGCTTAGACGTCCTTTCAGGCCGGTCGGGGCGATGTCGTAGTTCCGCGCCGGCACGGTGAGATCGGCGATGTAGCTTCCGGAAAAGGTAGCCCCCTGGAAGTATTCCGACGTCGATCCCGGGATAAAGAGCTGCAGTTCGTCCGAGAAAAAGCCATCAGTGACCACGCTGTAGGGAGAGTACGCCGCTCCCAGTTCCAGAAGGCTCCAGCGGTTCAATTTGCTTCGCAAGTAAAGCCCGGCCTCCCAGATTTTGTACCGGATATCTACATTTTTGCTCTCCGGCAGGCAGGAGGTGCAGGGAAACTCCTCGATACTTAGGCCATCTTTCACGTTTCGTGTGAGATTGTATACCTCCACACTAATGGTGGGCGACCAGCTGCGTTTCAGAAACGGCAGCCCCTGGTACTCGGCAATGAAAAAGAGATCACGGTCGAGGTCGTTCAGGCGACTCGGCGCAAAAAAATCGTTCGCACCCTCTGCCGGTATCGATCCAAGTCCAATCAGCCCGCCGGCAAACAAGGTCAGGCGTTCCGTCACGTCACGGCTCGACAAATACGCACCTACTTTGGTATCGCGCCATAGATTTTCCCCAAGCCCGCGCAAATTCCCCGATGTAAGTAGCTTGTGGTTGCGCCCCTCCGGCAGCGTGTAATTGTCGAAACGCACAACCGGAAATACAGACAGTCCGGTCGTTTGCTCCCGGTAAGGCGACAACGTTCGAGGGGTATCCTCATCGCCTTTAATCCGCAGCGGAGTACCCTGTTGGCCCGTGTTGCTCCGGCTCCCGAGGTCTGTGTTGGATGTGCGCCGTAAGTCTGTGTTGGTTGCGCCCTGCAGGTTTTGTTTTGTTCGGGTTGATGGGGATTCCCTACGGGCTCTCGCCGCAGGTTCTTCCACATCGGGTTCTACATCAGTTTCCACACCAGTTTCTATACCAGTTTCCACACCAGTTTCTACACCAGTTTCTACACCAGTTTCTACACCAGTTTCCACATTGGGTTCTACATCAGCTCCTTCATCGACTCCTTCATTGGATCTCTCAACGGCGGCTGAGGAGAACGGTTGAATGGCACGGTCGTCGGCATCGTTTAGGGCAGCCACACTCGGATCGTAGGGTTGCGCTTGATGCCAGATTCGAACCGGAGAAATGGTAATATTGTCTGATTCTGGTTGAGGGGCTGAGGACAAAAATACATCCAGCGGGATGCTCTCGACGACATGGATCGGAGCCTTGGCAATTTTATAGCCATCCTCGCGGTAGTCTGCGTAGTAGATCTCGCCACGCTGCACCGATGGCATAAACGCACCTCCAATGACCTCTGTGAGTTTCTCCACCATTGCGTCTTGCATCATCTGCGCTCCCTGTGCCTCCTGCACATCCTGTGCCCCCTGCACTACTATCGTCCCCTGTGCCTCCAGCCCCCCCTGTGGCTCCGACACCTCCACATCATCACCATCATCACCATCATCCCGATTCTGGGTCATCCATGCATCTAGTCGTACCCGGTACACATTAAAAATCCCTTCCCGATCGGATGAAAAATAAAGCCACTCTCCCGAAGCATCGATCCATGGGTCGCGGATATCCAAAATCGGACTTTCCAACAACGGTTTCATCGTTCCGGTTTCCGAATCGAACTGATACAAGCTTCGGTTATGTCGCATGGCAGCCGAAAAAATCAGTCGCCTACCGTCTGGGTGCCAGCTCAGATCATGTACAGTTTCTCCGGACGTAAAGCTGGTCATCGGGGTGATGTCTCCGGTTTTCGGGTCCACAAGCACGATATTCTGTGTTCCGTCGTTTAGACGGATCGCGGTCAGGTCACCCGCCGGGTTCCATACCGGCCCCTGGATTCGTGCATTATGCGTGATTCGCTGGCTCTCTTCGGTTTCAAAATCATAGATGTAGAGATCTTGGTAGGTTTCTCCCACCTTGTTTTTACGTGCTCTGCTGTAAGCAAGTTGCCTGGAATCGGGGGAGAACGAATACCGATGCCCAATGAAATCAAGCGTTAGCCCGGAGGTGAGCCCATGGGAAAATTCATACGCAATATCGCCGGGCAACCGATCCATTCCGTTCAGATCTTCAATCAACGTGGCAGATTGCGGGTCCTCGCGGTTCGATTCGGCCCGGTTGCCATTCTCATCAACCCGCTCCAAAATAAGGGAGGTTCGGCTGCCGTCGCGTCCCCGGTTGCTGATGTACCCAAACCACTCTCCATCGGGGCTGAATTGTGGGTAAAAGTTGAAAAACCCGTCCGGTTCCAGCGTTTCAGAGGATGTGAGTTTCAGAGTTTGCTGGATGGCCTGGTACTGCTGCAAGGTTTCCTCTACAAAATCATCGAATAGCTCGGTGCCCGGGATGCCTGTTGCCACCTCTATGACGCTTGAAAAGTCGGTTTTTCCACTTTCGGCGGCGGCGCGTGAGATATCAGCCACCACCTGCTCGCCAAAACGATGGGTAAGATAGATCACAAAAGCGAATCCCTGGTTGTACACCGTTTCGCGTTCGATGCTGGTTTTGGAGCTGAAGGTTCCCATGCGCTCAAAGCCAAGCTGGGTGCCGGTTAGGATTCGGGTTCGCAAAATCATATCGCGATGGGTGTCCCATTGATCGTAAAAGAGGCCGGCACGCTGGTATTGAGCTGTACCCTCTGCAAACCAGCCGGGGATTCCGACCGAGGTAAATGGCAGGGTAAAAATCCCTTTCGGATACCCGTAGAGTACATCCGGTCGCCGGACATTTTCGTAGGAGAGCCATTGCAGGTAGATCGCAGGAATCGATTTGTCGCGCGTCATCGACGACTGGATCTGAATAATGTGCAGATATTCGTGCGTGATGACATTCCGCAGCCAGCGATGGGTTCCGCGAAGCGGGGAGTCGAGAGCGGGTACCCAGATTTCAATTTTGTCGTCGAAAAAGAAGGCGGCTCCGTTGGAGTAATCTTCCCGGTCGCGCAACACAATGCTTACTTTTTTTTCGGGTTGATGGTCATACAACCGGGTGATGGGGCCATGGATCTCCTCCGCAATTTTGGAAACGACTTGTGCGGTACGGCTGCTTCCTTCCTGAAAGTGCACAAAGAAGTTGGGGCTTTCGATGGTGTACCAGGGAAGGTGATTTTTGGGGTAGTCGTAGAATTGCGGGCTTACCTGGGCGATGGCTTCGCGGGGTGATGGGATAAGCAGAAGGGGAGGTAGCAAAAACAGGAATAGAAGCAGTAGCAGGATGGAGAATCGCAGTGGGTGTGTACTCCTCTTGATCGGCTCGGCGAAGACCATAGACGCTTTTGGTTCTAGGAGTATGTTTGATTGCATATACTTCATGGCCTATTTCACGACTGCAATTTTTATCAGTTTCCGCTCGGTTGTGCCGTTTACGGTACCGATTACCTGAGCAAGATACCCTCCGCTGGCCCAGTCTGAGGTATCAATTTCGATCTCCTCCGGCATGCCACCTGTTGCATTGACGAGGGTTTCAAACATTGGGACCCCCGAGGAAGTGGTAATGCGAACTTCTACAGTTCCCTCACCAGATAACTGGAACCGAATATGAGTAAGATCTCTTGCAGGGTTGGGCCAATTGTAGGTCTCCTCGCGAAATAACACCCCAAAATCGGGTTGATCCAGTACCGCCATGGATAACGATCCATTCACTTTGTTGTTTTGTCCCCCGTAGGCGTTTTCCCAAAGACGGTTTCCCATGGCCGGAAAGTTCCATACCGTCAGATCTCCGGCAGGACTAACTGCCAACAGTTCCGACCCATGGATTGCCGGCGTGAAAGGACTTCCTTCACTCTGTTCCGGAGCACCGCCCACGAGCAGCGGCGACCCTTCCAGAGGATGTAGTTCGCGATCCAGCAGATAGAGATTGGTAGAAGATTCGCTGTAACCCATCAGTAGAATATCCATATGCTGGTCTCCGTCAAGATCCGCGACAAGCGGTGTACCAGCAAGAGTACCATTGGGTAGATGAAAGGGCAGAAATTCCAGCATGGCACCGGTCGTATGCAACGCAATCAATTCATTACGGGCCGGGTCGATGAACATCAAATCAGGGGTACCATCACCGCTAATATCCGCGATAGCAGGCCAGCCCAGGATCGCTTCCGACTCGTACAGACTTTCGGCTTCGAGTTGACCCTCTTTTCGCAGCAGCCGATACAATTGATGATCGGTGAGCAGAAATGCCTGTGGAAAGTCGATCCAACCGAGGTGAAGACGCTCTCCCGGACTCACAGGGATGCTGGTTTGAAGTGTTCCATCAGCCGAAGTCCACTCTACGATCCCTGCTGGCGTAATCTGGACTTGCTCCTGCTCCTGAAGTTCCGAAACCGTGACAGCTTCCTCAAACCCATTTGGATCAACAGTCTGTGTAATGGGATTGACTGTAATCGTTGTGCCGTCCACAACGACTCGTCCTGCGCGGTCCGAACTCAGCAGTCCAATCGAATTACGATTCGTACCAGCATCGACCTCGGAACTCCAAAGCGGATTACCGCCCGGATTGGAAAGCGAATAACTTTGAAGCTGCACCGGATTTGTATCCGACGATTCAAGCATGAGTAACTGGTCGAGGGATTCCAAAAGGAGTGGTTGCCGTTGCATGAACCCGGTGGGCACATCAAGAGTACGAACCTGCTGATCCTGCAAACCAAATGTAAACCAACTATCATTGCCCGGAATTAGTAGAGATGTTTCCGCTTCCGTTGTATAGGGAATCGGCGTCACTGGGTACCGTGCCGGAGATGGCCGGGCAGAAAACGGATTAACAAATCGGGACCCTTCCAACCGGGTTTGATACACTTTTTCTATCCATCCCGGAAAGGGGCTGGTTGCGCGAAGAGACAGGGACGCGACCGGCCTATTTTCCGAAAAATCGAACAGTTCGATAAAGGAGGGTGCACCGGAATGACTTCGGCTTGATGGAGTTGTATCATCGGCGAATCGGTTTTCATAGAGAATAATTTCACTTCCCGTTTGTGTGATGACCCTCGCATTATTTCCATCAAACCAAAAATCGAAAGCGGAGCCGTTGACCTCATTTTGGGAGAATCCAAGCTGAACCGGCCTTCCGATATCCCGGGCTCCGTCTGCCTCCATGACTTCAACACCCCTTTTTTCCGGGTTGTCGTTTATTCCGCGATTTTGTTGGGTTCGGGCCCTGATTAGTGATTCATCCACCCGCCAAATTAGTATGCCACCATTGAGAACGCGGTTTGTGTCTCCGTCCCGGAACTGACCTCCCGGTAGAGAGAAGTCGTAGGGTTGTGCATCGATCACGACACCGGGGGTAAGCAGTTCATCAAATCGTGCATACTGAAATACAAATACAGAATCCTGGTTTGTAAATGTCTGCTCCACGATGGCACCGTCTGGTGTTCGGATGGTAAGAGTTACTCCGGAATCGAGTGGATCGCGGTGGCGGTTTTCGAGTAGATAGTACTCGTCGGCCGAAAGGGGAATCTTTACGATGCTGTCCGGCTGCCGAAGAGATGCTGCCGGAAGTTCCAGGACTTTAGGATCACCATTTTGCAGATCAAGCGGTGAAATTTCAACTGGGGTTTCCCATCCTAATTGGATCTTTTCCCATGCAGAAAGTTCGGGAGGGAAGAGTCCATTGTAGGAGAAAATCCCAGCTCCGTCCATCAGTCCAAAACGGCCTATACCCGATTCGCCGGTTTCGGTGTTAAAAAGATCCGGCAATCCGAGATGGCTTCCAATCTGTGCGGTTAGCAGGCCGTTGATGGAAAGTGGAAGTAGAAAGGTTTCTCCGGTGATACTCTCTCCGGCTCGGGTATTGGTTCGCGGAAGAATAACCGTATTGGAGATTAGTCGGCTACTATTTTGAACCGGAAACCCGGTAAATGCCGGGTCGTCGAATAGCTCCCGGAACGCGTTCGTGCTGAGGTATACGGAGGGAATATCTTGCGGGGTTTTGTCGAGTGTGGTTCCGGAAAGCTGAATATCCCGTCCGATTCCTGCATGAAAAATAACAAAGAGAAGATCGTCCTCCGGCTGAGCGTCGATCCACTCCCCCCGAAGGTTGAGTGTTTCCCAGGCGTCACGAGCAAGATTCGCAAGCGGTGCAGGATCAGGATCCAGACCGATGGGAGAGTAGATTTCCATCGGATTTGGAAGGCGAATGATGGATTCGAGCACCTGATAGGAGATGCTGAGTCTGTCTCCGGAGTGATATTCAAAGTAGCGTTTGGCAAACTCCAGGTGAGCTTCAAAGTGGCCTCGATCATGGGGTAATGGATCGATCGATGTACCGGGGTCCTCCAGATAAGGAATAGCTCCCGCTTCAAACGTACCGGTACCGGATGTGTAGGGATTTTCATCCGGCTGAAACTCCACCATCACCGCAACGATATGCAGATTTCCTTCAACTGGCGCAGGATTGGAAGCCAAGCTGGGCGCCTCATGGATGAGCACACCTTCGGTATTCCGTAAAACCTCTCCGGAAAAACCGAAAACAGGCAGAGCCAGCAGCGAAATCAAACCAAGAAAAAAGAAAAACGCCGCACCAATAGGGGCAGCGTTTCGCAAAAATCGTGCAGGGATAAAACCCATCATTGGCATAGCCGGACGCAATTAGAAGTTGAGCATCAAGCTAAGACGAATGGTGTTCGCAAGCGGGTGGTCCTCTTCGAGCGTGTAGATGTAGCTAAAATCAACTCCAAACATGTTGTAACGAAGGCCGGCACCCAGGGTTAAAAATCGGCGGTTCCCGTTCTCCTCATGCTCATGATAGTAACCGGACCGAAGTGCAAACTGCTGATTGTACCAATACTCAAGACCGGTTCCAAACATCAACTGATCCATGAATCCGAGTGTTACCGTTTCGGTACCATTAAATCGCTCAAAAGAGCCCCAGGACTTAAACAAAGCTTCGAAGGAGCTCAGCGACTCGTAGGTATCGCCTCCTTCACCATCCCCGGAGACCAATTCATTGCGGGCCATGATTTTGGAGATATCATTGGCGATGGTCAGCTGATTGTATCCTTTTCGATCCAGATCCAGTGTGAAAGCCCATCCCGCTCTGAACACGGTAGGTAGCGGGTCTTTCTGCGGAGCATCCGTATACTGAATGCCCGGCCCGATGTTGGAAATATTGAAACCAGCATTAAACTGTGCACTACGGCCAGCCAGCTGAAACGGTGTTGTCTTATACAGACCAGCAAGGTCGATCCCCACACTGGAACCTGGGTTGATCTTTTGCTCTCCAACCTGACCATCCGCCAGCGAACTGTAAATAAACCGGAACCCGGTTCCGAGAGAAAAATTGTCCGTAAGTCGGAATCCGTACGAGAGCCCGCCTGCTAGCTCAAAACTGTTAAAGCGTCCCATTTCAAGACCTGTCTCATCGGTACGAATCTGCTGTCCGAGATTCAAAAAAGTGATGTGACCTCCAATGGTGCCAATCCCTTCCAGATGGTACGTGCCCACCAGGTAGTCATAGAACAGGTCTGCATTGAACGCTGGCAGCCAGTTGGCATGGGTGATATAGAGTTGATTCTGGTTCTGAAAGGCAAGTCCAGCTGGGTTCCAGAAAATCGCAGCAGAGTTGTCTGCAATGGCTACGCCAGTGTTCCCCATCCCTGCTGCCCGCGAATCGGGTTCAATCTGCAGAAAGGGTACAGCGGTGATTCCAACCTGAGCGCGGGCCTGTGCAAACAGTCCGAGTGCGAAAACGAGAGTAAATGTAAGTTTGATGATATTTCTCATGATTCTGAAGTTTTGAAAGCTCAAATATACTATATAATGGATATTTACGCTATTTGTTATCTGATAATGACAAATTTTTCGATTTTTTCCCGAGTTTGTCTTCCTTCCGGGGTATCTGCTCCAACCCTAAGCACATAAAGATAAGTACCGTTAGCCAGGCGATCATAATTCCGGTCAAGACCATTCCATTCAATGTAAGCATATGCATTCGATGTGATTTGTGATTCATTTAGCTCCGTAACCGGCACACCGGAGAGCGTGAAGATCCGGATATGAATATCCAGAACATTGCCGGGTTGATTGTGTTCGAACACGAAGCGGGTTGTTTGACTCATCGGATTCGGATAGTTGTAGACATTGCGGATCTCAAGTTCACCGCTGTCTGCAACCTCAAACTGAATCTCCTGCTCCGAGGCGTTGTTGAAAACATCCCATGCCCGAACGTTCAATCGGTACATTCCCGAAGGCAGTGCCTCCAGGGGATACTCGATACGCCCCCTCTGATATTGATCCGCTTCACTTCGGTAATACTCATTCAAGAGGATCGTTTTTTGGGGTGTTGTATCGATCGTAGCTATCATCTCATGTCCTATACCTGTTCCTGTAGTGTTGATTCCTGACGGATCTTCCAGATCAACCAGAAGAGTCGACGTACTCCCGACCAGATTGCCGTTGACAAACGCCGGGTCGTTCAGATAGACATCCATGACGGGGCCTTCTGAATCTTGTTCTGCATCGGGATTGATCCCGTTGAACAGAAGCTGCGCAGAGGACGCACCTGCATCCGCTGCATCGGACGAGGCGTATACAAGGATACGTCCCGTGTTTCCTGAAAAATTGATATCTGCCGGCACGATAAATTCAGCATCAAACATGCCGTTCACAATAGTAGAGCGCCCGTTGAAAAGCAGATCATTCTCTACGGTATATCTGCAGTCGTCCAAAAAACATCGATCCTCCTGCACCCATGCCAGATCGGGCAGCCGAACATTTCGTTCTGCATCGAACACTCTCATGGTGGCCTCTCCCTGGAAATCCTCTCGTGGCATTCCGCTGGCATCACGTACCATCCCCGAAAACCGAATACGATCGAGTGCGCGAATGGTGATCACCGTATCTGGATTTGCCGCAAGATCGATGCCATTGATCGTTTGAACGACAGCCTGCCCCTGAGGAAGTCCTGTTCTCATAGCAGGATCTCCCAGCAGGATAAATTTCCGTGCGTTAAAACCGGCGCCCTGACTCGTGTTTTTGGTGCGTCGATAGACATCTCCAAGCCGCAAAGGTAAGCCTTCTTCATCGCGTTCCAGCATCTTTCGAGTAAGCTGGATGTTGAGTCCAAAATTGTTACTGCCAGGTGTAGAGCTGGTGTATACAACCCTTGTAGTGGTGAGTGCAGCCACGGTTCCTCCCTCATCCCAAAGCAGTGTTTCCTCCGCCCCCGAGAACGATTCGTGATCATCATAGCGTCCAAACTGGCAGGTGGCGGTCACAAAGATTGTAGGCCTGTCCGCATTGGTGAGAAGTGGAACATCATCCACCGTAAAAATCTTTTCATCCGACAGAACAAACTGTCCACCGTGGCCCGAGTAGTTCACAACCAGAGCCCCCTCGTTAAATGCTCGGATCATGTCGGAACGAACTCCGGGAAGTCGCCGCCCTTCGGCAGAGTTTTCGACCGGGTAGGAGAGCATGTAGATCTTATCCACCCTTGTCGCAGTGCCATTTTTGTCGATTTCGACGGCCGTTCCATCCGCATTCAGTGCATGAAGATCGCGGTTTCGCTCAACCTCCGGGAAATCATCATCCGCTACAAAGACAAACCGGTTACGCCAGTCACCAAGCGATTCGGCCGACTCGTACCGTTGAATCTTTTGCATCAACCCGCGAGCCTGAGCCAAGGTATTCACTGGGAAACGGCCAATACCGATATCTATACGCTCTGAGGAGGTTTGAGGTGACCACTCTCCCTCCGTTTCGTCCAAAAGCCCGAAAAAGTCATCACTACCGTAACTATTGATACGATGGAGGGATTCCTCACTTTGATAGGTGACCACATGGTTTCGGAGCGGACCCTCCAGCCGGTCTTTGTAATCGAACGTAGCGCCGCCAAACAGAAGAAGGTGCTGAAGGGGCTCACGGCCATGAGCAAGGGCACGGTCGTAGTGGAATTTCACATAATCTCTCAGGGCGGTTGGGTCCTGGGTTCCTCCGCTGAATTCGTGGAAAATTTCCTGCTGGGTTGCAACTACAACGGTAAACTGATCGCGTGATCTTCGGTACTCGGCCCACTCTTCAGCCAAATCCCGGAATGTTTCTGAGGTAATGATGAGATAGTCCGGATAGGCCGTTTCACCGGTCAGGTTTTGCGTGGGCACCGCAACAGCGGGCAGAGGGGTTGAGGGTGTTGCTTGAGCAACAAATCGCTGTCCCTGCGAGAGGCCGGCGAAAGGAGTTGGATTGGGGGTATTGGTATTGGGGGTACTGGCAGTATTGGCAGTATTGGCAGTATTGGCAGTATTGGTAGTACTGGTGGTACTCGTGGGATTAGTGGAAGTCGTGAACAAGGTTGCTGTCTCATAGGCGGCTGTGAACCGGAAAGAAGATCCAAATTGCTCGACCGAAACAAGTCGCGGCTGTTGCGGATTGGACACATCCATCACAATTGGTTCGGCAGTGTATCCCTGCAGTTCGTACGTTAGATCGGTCCCGTCAGCTACCGACAAGATCGGTGCAAAAAAGTGTAGCACCTGACTGTCACCAGCGGTTAGTGAGCGATTGAATGAGATTCGGACCCAATCGAAAAATGCCTCACCGGCCGGGTCGGATGTACTTAATGTTGCTTCCAGCTGAAGGGATTGCGAAGCAACGGTTGTGGTGGCGTACAGCGTTCCCATTCGTGCAGAGAGGCCCTCTTCCGAGGAGTAACTGTTAATCGGGTTGATGGTTCGGCTCCCGACCGGTGCGCCATTCAGGGAAAAAGACACGTTGAGCGGCTGCAGAGAACGCCCTGCAAACTGAATCTCCAGTGTAACCGGCTGCCCGGTATTCAGCCCCGGCACCTCTGTTTCCAAAATCGTTTGGGTTCTTCCTGCGGCGGTATTTGTGAGACGATCGGAAAACCAGATCCGGCCCGACTTAATTTTGTTTTCCGATTTAAACTCTTCCAATTCGTGAACTAGCAGATCTCGTGTCTCCCGAACAATTTGATCCCCTTCTCGATACGGTTCGGCAGTAAGACGCTCCCCGGGTTCATCGCCAATCGTAAAAAACAGATGATGAACGTCACTAAACGGATGGGTTTCATGCGTTAGGGTACCTGAAACCGGGTTTTGATAAACCTGGTTTGGTCCGTCGGCGTAAAACAGGATTCGATCCTCGGTATCAAAAGAGCCGTCCCCTTCACCGGTTACCAGAATGGGAATCTGCTGCAGGAAAGGTCGCGCCGCGTCATTTCTTTCGGGGAGTTTACCACCCGGGGTCCCCCACATCTGGAATCTCCGCGGATCGGCCGAGCCTGGATCCAATCCCGCCTCGGTGAGATACTGTGCGTCCATTTCATAGATGCCGTTCTCGGGAACCGGGATCTTGATCCAAGTCCCACTCTGAAACGGGGCATCACCGGACATACCTGAAACATCAGAACGATTCGATGTGCGTGCCGATGTGCGTGCCCCTCGATCAAGCCCCGCACCCAAACCGGTGTTAAGTCCCACACCCAAACCGGTGTTAAGCCCCGCACCCAACCCTGCTTGTTCCGGCCGGAAGCGATCAGACATCACCCCGTTCACCAAAGAAAACCGTGCCGACCGCACGACAATGATCTCCTCGTCTGAGCTCCCGGAAACTCGTGCTGGGTGGAAAATCAGGGACTGAACTGCCTGTCCGCGCATCATTCCGGCATTGCGAAGTTCGAAAACGGGCGTTTCATCATCGGAAAGGGCGTATGCTTCCGCTATCATGTCGCGCTCTGACTCTGAAACAGAAGCTAATTCCAATGCATGTATCTGAAGGTAGGAATCAACAGACCCGGAAGCAGACCTGGTCGAACTCCCGGGAACGAGCCATTCAAATGCATGCCGGATCTGCAACGAATCATTACGAAATTCGTACATCTGCTCGCGCCCATTTTCGGACGTGAGTTGCAGCTGCCTAGCGGTGATATGTGGAGCGGATACAATCAAACCTGCGGTTACAAGACCCGTTGTTAGGATGTTGATAAAAAGGCGCCGGAGAACAAAAGAATGCACGAGTATTCTTGTTACCGGTGCGGATGGTTGTAACCGTATAGTATAGGCAGTGGATTCGTTCGTTAGCCGGTCAGTGCGCATAATTGCAAAACGTTGCCGGGTTTATCATGAAATTTCAGATACCGCTAAAGCATTCACAATCAAAAGATGTATGCCAAATTATCCAGTTTGCGACTTCGAAAATGTCATCTTTTCAGAAATGTTTTTCCGTTTTGGGTTGATGGAACCGCACTCTGGATTGTGGTATCAATGTGTGTAGCAGTAAATATCTATAAACGAACGATTAGAGAATGGTGATTATTTTAACAGAATCTGATTGAAGATAGACACTGATACATACAGAGTCAACCATGGGCTGATAAAATTTACGGGAAAAGCCGGGTAGGATAAAAGATCAAGCCAGCCGTTCGACAACCATCGCCGATGCGCCTCCACCTCCGTTACAGATGCCGGCTGCTCCGAGTGTTTTCCCCTCATGTTTTAATGCAGAAAGCAATGTGACCAGAATTCTGGCACCGGAGCAGCCGATGGGGTGACCAATACTCACGGCGCCTCCATAGATATTTACGCAATCCGGATCCAGATCCAGGAGCCTGTTGTTAATGAGCGATACTACCGAAAATGCCTCATTGATTTCAAAAAGGTCGATCTGATCCATCGTTACCCCCGCCCGCTGCACCGCAAGAGGGAGGGCGTCTGCCGGGGCGGTGGTAAACCACTCCGGTGCTTTGGCGGCACTGGCATGGGCCAGAATTCTGGCTACAGGGGTGAGGCCAAGCTCATTTGCACGCTCTTCACTCATAAGCAAAAGGGCTGCGGCGCCGTCATTAATGCTGCTTGCATTCGCGGCTGTCACGGTACCCTCTTTCTCAAAGACAGGCCGAAGCGATGGGATTTTCTCGAAGTTCACTTTCGAAAGTTCCTCATCCATCGTCACTTTGGTGACATCCCCCTTTCGACCTCGAACCTTCACCGGCACAATCTCATCGGCAAATTTTCCGGTTTCGTGTGCGCGTATCGCCCGTTTGTAGGATTCAATCGCGTATGAATCCTGATCATCCCGAGAAATACCACATTCTCTGGAACACAACTCTGCAGCACCGCCCATATGCATATCATTGTAGACATCCCACAATCCATCACGGATAATCCCATCCTCGGCAGATGTGTGCCCCAACCTGGAACCGAACCGATGTTTTGGGAGATAGTAGGGGACATGCGACATACTTTCCATGCCACCCGCAATCATCACGTCGCACTGGCCGAGAGCGATCTGGTCCGCTGCAATCATTACCGCCTTCATTCCGGAGGCACAAACTTTATTTATGGTGGTAGCCGGAGTTTTTTCGGAAAGGCCGGCCTTCATTGCTGCCTGGCGTGCGGGCGCCTGACCAACCCCAGCTGTGAGTACATTCCCCATGACAACTTCCTGCACAAGAGCGGGATCCAGTCCCTGTGATTTTAGCAGTTCCAGGATGACAGTGGCTCCCAGTTCCGGAGCTGAAAATCCGGACAGCGAACCCCCAAAACTTCCGATCGGTGTTCGTTTGGCTTCAACAATAACAATTTGTTTCATGAGTGTGCTATCGAGTTATGGTAGATATAGTAGTTATGGTAGTTGTGGTACTTATGGTAGATATAGTAGTTGTGGTAGATATAGTTGTTACAACGCCTGTTCCAGATCCTCCCAAAGGTCATCCGCATCCTCAATGCCAACCGACAACCGAATCAGCGAATCCGTCACTCCAACCTTCTCCCGAATTTCACGCGGGATGGATCCGTGCGTCATACTGGCCGGATGGCTGATCAGCGACTCCACACCACCCAGGCTCTCTGCCAGTGCAAACAATTGGGTGCGCTGCATCACCCGAACGGCTGC
Source organism: Bacteroidota bacterium (assembly GCA_003045995.1). Lineage (GTDB taxonomy): Bacteria > Bacteroidota > Rhodothermia > Balneolales > Balneolaceae > Sam29DG08-bin30. The sequence goes on along the minus strand of PZPG01000006.1, from coordinate 59,135 downwards.
ATCCATCGAATCGTCCTTCAAACGAAACGAAATCATGGCACCCGGGCCTTTCATCTGTCTTTTCGCCAGATCGAAACCAGGGTGGGAGGCCAGTCCCGGATAGATTACATGCCCAACGGCGGGATGCTGCTGCAGTTGCTCCGCCAGTGTCGCTGCATTTTCCACCGACCGCTGTACCCGAACTGCGAGCGTTTTTATCCCGCGAAGAATCAGGTAACAGTCCATCGGCCCAGGCACAGCGCCGGTTGTTTTCACCTGAAACCGAAGTTTTTCCAGCAGCTCTTCATCGGAGGTCGCAACCGCACCGCCAATCACATCGGAATGCCCGCCCAAAAATTTTGTAGTGGAGTGCATGACCATGTCCGCACCCAGTTCCAGGGGCTGCTGCAGGTAGGGGGAGGCAAATGTATTGTCTACCGCAGTAAGAATGCCTCGGGTTGATGCAAGTGCTGTAAGGGCTCGAATATCTACCAGCTTCAGTAAGGGATTGGTGGGCGTTTCGATCCAGATCATTTTGGTGGAAGGACGAAGTGCCCTCTCCACAACCTTTGTGTCTGAAAGATCGGTAAAACTGAACTCGATCCCGTACGGTTCAAAGACCTGTGTGAATAGCCGGTAACTTCCACCATAGAGATCATCGGATGCCACAATGTGATCACCAGGGCGAAACATCTTCATAATAGCATCCATGGCTGCAACTCCGCTGGCAAAACAGACCGCTTCCTTTGCACCCTCAAGCCCGGCAATCAGAGCTTCCAGAGCGGTTCTGGTAGGGTTGCCAACCCGCGCATAATCGTAGCCTTTGTGTACATTGGGAGCCTGCTGCACATACGTCGACGTTTGAAACACAGGCGGCATTACCGCGCCACTGGTCTCCTCCGGGGATTGTCCAGCATGAATCGCTTTGGTATTAAATTTCATAGTCTTCTTCATGACCTGCCTCTGCATTCTTCAACGATTCAAAAATTCAAATTTTTATACATCATCTCCGCCTCATCGATCATCGACAACTCTGTATATAACAGATAAAGCTGCCGTGCATATCGCTGATTTTCTGGATCAATCTCTCTCATTTTAACCCAATAGGGGATTGCAGCCTCGTAAAGCTGATTTCGCAACTTCACCAAAGAGGCTCGAATCAATGGACTGCCGTTACTTCCCGCCGAATGAAGCAAGTTCCCCAGACCGGTAAAATACTCGCCCATACTCTGCGGATCCTCCTCCACACCCTGGTTTAATACAACTTTTTGCAGACTTTCCAGCGTACGGCCGACCTCAGACTCCGCTTCTGTGAAATCGACCTCCGTAAACGCATTATCCAGAAAATCATCCGCCACAGCAGCCACAGCCTCCACAGCCTCCATACCCTCTGCCACTTCCACTGTCTCCTCCGCCTCCGCTCCCTGCATCTCAGCCTCCTGCTCGACGTCCGATCTCACCCCAGAAGCCACCTGCGAAATCAGCAACTTTACCTGCTCTGCAAGCATCGTTTTCCGGTACGGCAGATACGAAGGTTCCCTAGAAATCAGTTCCTCCAGCAAGCCAATTGCCTGCTCACTCTCACCAGCCAAAATAAGTGCGTTTACAAATCCGTGATTCCACAATCGGTTCTCAGGATCCCGCTCCTGCAACTGCAAGTATAACTCCGTCGCCTCAGCCAGACGCCCACTTTCCAGATACAAATATGCCAACTTCTCCATCAGCTCATCATTCAATCCGGCCCGTTCCCTGAGGGCTTCCAGCGTCTGAACCGCCATGCCCGTCTGCCCCAGCTTGTAATGTGCCGTACTCTTCAGTCGATACGCCGATACACTATCCGGCATCAAATCAATCGCCCACTGAAAATATTGAAGACCGCTCAGATCCGACCCATCGTCCCCGTTTTCTATCGCTCCGTTCTCCCCCAACGCCATCTCCCCCAAAACTTCTTCTCGCAAAAGTTGCTCGCTATCCTCGCGTTGAAGCCAGAGAACACCCTCCTGCAATTCCATACTCCACAACGATTCTAGTTTTCGGTTGACTTCCGGACTGTCCAAACCGGCCTCATCAATCTCCGTACGAAGCTCTCTGTAAAAAGATTGCGGGTTGATAGAATTCGCTTCCTGGCCCGTTGTTTGCCTCCAGGTGATCAGCAAATCAGTTTTCTGTTCCAGATTGTCACTCGCGGCGAGTGCCTCCTCATAGTGGCCCTGGCGCATCCATTCTTCCGGGCTTTTTTGCAACGGAGCCGCCGGCATGCAAGATTGCATAAAAAAAATCCCGCCGATGAGCATCAAGCCCATCAAACGGGATTCAAAAGATACCAAAACAGATTTTGTTTGGAATTTCATCAATATGTGAGAGGTTACAGGCCTGCTTTATCCATGGCTTCCATCGCCTTCTCTGTCATACCCAAACGGGAATACACCTGGAACAAGGACTGCCACAAATCAGCATTTTCTGGATCCAGTTCACTGGCTTTTTCGTAATACCCAAGAGCTGTAGTCAAAACCTCTTTGGCCTGATTATCGTATTCAAGCGCCTCGTCATTGTCAAGCGTGTAGTTTCGCTTGTTATCGAGATTGGCCGCTTTGTTTTGATGGATTACCCCCAAAATTCTGTAGGATTCTGCATACTCAGGGTTCAGGTCAACCGATTTCAGAATCTCATCCACCGACATTTGGGTCAACTTGTTGGTTTGTTCTTCCAGTTCCGCAATCTCTGCTTTGAGTGCATCCCGCTTGGCAACGGTATCTGGATTGGGATTTTTGTTAGCTCGTACAATCTCCCGGTCGAGTTCAAAGAGTTGCTCATACATGCCGGAAAGCTCTTGGTCGACCTCCTCGGCATTTTGATAGATTTGGATTCCAAGTACACGGTAGTACTGATCATTGGTAGGATCATCGGCAATGAGATCGCGGATCAGTTCGATTGCTTTTTCAGTTTCACCAATGTTAATATATACGTCTGCGAGCAATGGAATAACCTGAATTGTATTCTCCGGGAACAGATCCAATGCCTCCAGAGCTCGTTTCTCAGCCATATCGTATTGATCATTTCGGAGGTATAGATTGGTGGCAAAAGTGTAGTCATCCAGGGTCGGTGCGGACTTTCGCTCCAATACTTGCTCATAAGCTTCAATCGCAGAGGCCAGATCTCCGACAGCCTGATGTGCATAGGATAGTGCCTCATAACTAACCGTGCTGTCCGGGATAATTACAATTGCATTGCTGAAGTTGGCAATGGCGTAGGCATCCGGATCGGGTACGAGTGCACGAAGACTGTCATTGTTCAGGTTTCCTACCCCTTCGTTAAATTCATAGGCCCAGAAAGAGAGTAGGGTCGGATCCGTATCCTCCAGCTCCTGTGGTGTTTTCTCTGCCTGACTCATCCATTCAACACCCATGTCAAAATCCATGCGTGAATCTGCGTAGAGAGGAGTTCGTTCGGATGGATCTGCAAGATCCTGTGCTTTCGAAGCCTGTGCCAGACCGCGATAATAGTACATATAGCCTTTGCTTGAATCCTCCTCCAAGGCCTGTGTGGTGATTTGAATGGCCTGATCGTAGTTTCCGATCACAATCATCGTTGATGCCTGATCAATCAGAGGGTCTTTGGTTTCACAGCCCAACATCATTACGACGGTAACAAGCAAAATGATGAGAAAATTAAAACGTTTCATAGAAAGTTAGTTTATGTGTTAATGAATCGATATCGATGATTCTGTCATTCAGGTAAACTCCTGATTGCTACAGATGACAAGCGCTTACAGTCAGAAAAAGTAACCATAATGGGACACGATTTCAATGTATGATCATCAATTTATGAATTGGATTCACCCCATCAATTCCTGTACATTGAAAGGAGCATTTTAAACGCTGAAAGAATACCATCAAACATCATCAGGGTTCGAAATATGAGTCATAAAATTATCAAATCCAACAGGGTGCCGGATGCAATCGGTCCCTACAGTCAGGCAGTATGCTACGGGAACTTGCTATTTTGTTCCGGTCAGATCGCCCTGGATCCGCACACCATGCACGTTGTTGATGGAGGAATCCGGGAGCAAACCATTCAGGTCATGGAAAATATCAAATCGCTTCTGGAGGACGCGGGCAGTAGCATCGACCGCCTCCTGAAATGCTCCATATTTTTGGCTTCGATGGATGATTTTGCGGTCGTAAACGAGATTTATGGCTCCTATGTACAATC
>PZPG01000006.1:38898-54778 GCA_003045995.1 Bacteroidota bacterium | reverse complement strand
TCATAAAATCGACTAGCTCACCAGCGTCCTCCTGCATACCGAACAACCGATCGGTTCCCAACCCCATCCTGCACTTCAACACGCACTTCCATCGATCGATCCGGAGTCAACGAGGGATGAACATAGATTAGCTCCTTTTTGTCGGGATCAAACTCTGTAATCCCGCGAACTCCATCCAGAAAAATGTGTGATTCATCAGGGTCAATTCCACTTTCATCATCCCGAACCATCACCGCTACAACCATTTTCCCAGCCAAATTCCTCCGTAAAGAGGGAACCTGCACTACCGGTGCTTCATCATCCTGCACCAACACCACATCAGCTATCTCCATCATTGGAGATTCAACCCAAGAACCAGCCCGCTGTGCACCCAGAAAAATCAGCTTCCCAGAACGCGGATGCCGACCAAAAACCCCCACCTTCTGATCTGCATCCACGGAATCCGGCAGTCGAACCCGCAGCCTCAGATCTTCAAACACCGGCAACCCACCCGGATCGAAAGTGATCTCCGGAAGTCCATCCTGCCAAGCCACCTGCATCACAACCTCCAGCGAATCATATATTGCATTACGGGGAATTAGTAGCTGGACACGCTGATCCGGCGTATGTAACATCGTCGAATGGCCCGGTGACAACTCAGCACGTATCCGAACCGGGGAATCTTCAGGCAAGGGTTGCCATCCCAATGCCAGAAAAAGGCGCGTATGTATGCGATGAAACGCCCTTCCTTGGGACAATATTTTTTCTTTATCGGGTTGATGGAAGAGCGCTTCGGGCTCTACCACCTTATGTGCCGGATAGCGGGCAAAAGGACGGTCTACTCTCACACGATCCACCGACGGAAGGGGATAGGCGGGAACAGAATCTACTTTAAATAGGTATACATCCGGGTTCTCATTTTGGTGCCCGCTCAGGTGCTCTCCGAGGTGCTCTCCGAGGTGCTCTCCCACGTGCTCTCCCACGTGCTCTCCCAGGTGCCCGTCCACGTGTTCGCTCAGGTGCTCGCCCAAGTACTCTTTAGGGTGCTCATCCAGGTGTACGACTTCCCCGGCAGCCCGAACCGTCAAAAGGCTCTCTGATCGGTTTCCAAAAATATCCTTGGCAATCAGCCGAACTTCATACTCCCCCGGCGCAAAATGCAGAACCCCGCGGTTCTTCATCGATTGGTATAATGGCAGACGATTCCCGTTCACGACATAAAACCGCTGAAACCCATCACCGGTTTCGGCCAAAATCGGATAGGAACGATCCAGAAACATCTTCTGATCCATGGAAAACGGAAACCAATCTGCTCGTGCGTGAAACACAGTATCCTCGAGAACCACCATCATCCACTCATACACAGCGTAGCGACTTTTTGTACCATTTGCCCGGTCGTGCATCAGTGCCGAAATACCCACCGGCCCGGACACCTCCACCGTTCCAAAATCGGTTCGATTCATAACCTCCTGCCCAACGAGAACATCCTGCCCAACTTGAATCTTCTGCCCAACGAGAACCTGATGCCTTTGCAGGTGATACGATGTTGGGTGCAGATGTTCGACTGCAAGCGCCTCAAACTCCGGTGCCAGGTTGTCTTTTACATCACCCCGAAGGGAACTTAAAAGGGGGTTTAGGGGCTGGTTTTGCTCATTCCTTAGTTCCACATGCAGATGAGGGGGACCAGTTCCGGTACTTCCGGTAAAGCCGATGAGATCGCCTGCCTTGTACGAAAATGTGCGCTCGAGCGGGTAGAGATCCATCGATGCATGATGCGAGGCCAGCCGTATTGAGTCTGCGTAGGCCTGAAGGAGGGGTTCAAAGCGATTCAGGTGAGCGGACATGGAGATAGTACCATCGCTATGTCGCAGGTAGACCGCATTTCCGTATCCCTTGGGCCCAGTTTGAAGGCGCATCACGTCACCGTCTGCCATGGCGTACACCTCGTATCCCTCTCTGCCCCAAGTACGAATATCGATGCCGGCATGCAGATGGGCAGCGCGTGTTTCTCCAAACGTGGAGGTGAGGATGCGGCTTGCGTTGGTAGGCCAGATAAGCTGCGTTCCGGCAAATTCCAGGGGATCACTTCGGAATTCGAGTTGGACTTCGTTTCGGGGTGATGGGAGAGCTCTGTCACCCGATCCCGATTTCAGGATTTGTTCCTGCGACAATCCGAGGCGCGGACTCATCAACCCGAACAGAAGCACTAAAATGCTCAAATGGGAGAGGGCAGACCGGCTAGGGAGGCGCATGTGCAGGTGAATTTCGGTGTGTTACAGGGGTTCTGCCGATTGGACCTCGAGTGTAAGTACAGATAAGTGACCGCCAATGGAAGCTTCGATGACATCTCCGGGTTGAATTTGGGACACGCCTTTCGGGGTTCCGGTGAAAATGAGGTCACCGGGGGTAAGTGTGAAGCGATGGCTCAGGTAGCTGATGAGTTCGTCCGGTGGGAAGATCATATGGGAAGTGTTGTCGTGTTGACGGGTTTCGCCGTTTACTCGTAGGTGGATGGCCAGATCGAGCAGGTCATGGGTGCCGGAGCGGTCTTTGTGAGATGCAGCATGGGGAGCGCTGCCTGAGTTGACTATGTTTATTATGTTGCCAGTATGATCCACTTTGCCTGCACCACCTGTACCATCTTCATCACTTGCACCACTTGCACCACTTGCATCGAATGGAACGAAGGGGCCGATTGGAGCGAAGGTGTCAAATCCTTTGCTGAGGGTCCAGGGAAGGCCGTTATTTTTGGCGTGAGATTGCAGGTCGCGTGCGGTTAGATCGATACCGATGGCAAATGCGGCAATTTTACGATATGCTTCCTCTTTTGGGACTCGCCGGCACGTTTCGCCAATAAGTAATACAAGTTCTGCTTCGTGGTGGACGTTTTTTGAATCCGGCGGGATTCGGATGGTTTCATGCGGATGCAGAAGACTGCTTCGGGGCTTTAGAAACACGACGGGTTCTTCTGTCGGGCGGGAGTTCATCTCGCTGATATGTTCGTGATAGTTGCGCCCAATGCAGTAAAGGGTACCAAATTGCATGTGTGGATAAGCCGGGATAGTGAAGTTCATTACAACACGGATTGGTTTGACTGGGAGATCTGAATTTTGGGCAAAAAAAAAGCTTCTCCACCAGGGTGAAGAAGCTTGAAAGTACAAATTTTCCGGATATCAGGCAGTCTGAACCGACACGTATTTTCGGTCGTTACCTTTCTTGTGAAAAGTGACTACGCCGTCGGTGAGCGCAAATAGTGTATCATCGCCACCGCGTCCAACATTGATTCCGGGATGAAATTTGGTTCCGCGCTGACGTACAAGAATGTTGCCGGCACGTACTGTTTGTCCGCCATATTTCTTAACACCCAGTCGCTTGGATTGTGAATCGCGTCCGTTCCGTGTGGAGCCCTGACCTTTCTTATGTGCCATAGTGAGTTCTGTTTTTTATCCTATTTTCTCAATGTGAAGGCGTGTGATCGCTTGTCTGTGTCCATTTTTCACGCGATAGCCTTTTCTTCGTTTTTTCTTGAATACAATGACTTTGTCAGCTTTAACGTGATCTTTGATCGTTGCAGATACGGTTGCCCCCTCTACATACGGTTTTCCGACCGTGATCTCCCCTTTTCCATCTTTGAGGAGCAGAACTGTATCTAGCTCAATTTTTTCATCGGGTTGGTTGGGCAGACGATTGACGTAAACCGCATCGTTTTCGCTGACTTTGTATTGATGTCCGCCTATTTTTACAATAGCATACATGATTCAAACTCCTTACATTCAATTTGTTGATAGAAGCCAAAGATATCGGTTTCTCATCAAAAATAAAATTTCAAATGGCGAAAAAAATTTGTGAAAATTCCCGGTTCTGCTTTGCACGTTACCGGGTTCGCTCCGGGGAAACGTATCACATCAAACCGAACCATGAAAAAGGAACTTCCTGATCTTCATAAACAGGCATTTACATTTAAAAACCGCAAAAAATTGCAGCATGATGGCGGTCGGGCATGGATTAAGGACTCTCAGTTGCACGAGGCTCGTAGTGGCGTGAACGGGCATCTTGAGACAAGACGTCCGGAAGCAAAGTAAGTTTATGGCGGATTCGTAAGTTTACGTCAGGAAAGTAAACATCCGGTAGAAACGTAAACGTCCGGCAATTGAGCTTCAGCAACTGGAAGTTAGCTTGCTTTTTTTGCAGGTACAGAGCGGTAGATTCCACTACGATTCACATGACCTATATATTTGCCAAGGATGCGAACCTCTTCGAAAATATCTGGAGAGATTGTAATGTGGCTGTACTCTTCGTTGGCTGGTTCGAGGCGAAGGCCCGACTGATCGTGGTAGATTTTCTTTAAGCTGGTTTCCCCATTGTAGAGTACCGCTCCAATATCCCCATCCTTAATGTCGCTATCCATCAGGAGAACAAAGTCTCCGTCGAAAATGCCGGCATCTTTCATGCTCATTCCGGAGACGCGCAGAGCAAACATTTTGTCCAGGTGGGGGAAAATGGTGTCGAGAGTGATGGAGCCCAGATCGGATTCCACAGCTTCTTGCAGATATCCTGCAGCGATGAGTCCTTTGATTGGGATGCCCTGTTCCTGGTATAGGGTACGATCTTTTTTGGTTTTCCGGTAGGAGGGGTGCAGATCATATTCGTCCTGGTCACCCCGAACAAGGACCCCTTTTTTAAGCAGTGCCTGAATGTTTTGGGTGACACTGTTGGGAGATTTATAGTCGAAATGATCAGCGATCTCCCGATAGGTAGGCCATACTTCGTGCTCTTCCCGGTAGGAGAGGATAAAATCAAAAAACTGCTTTTGTTTACGGGTTAGTTGTGCAAGATCCATACGTTTGGGGCTTGGCATGTTTTAAGGCTTGGCGTCTCTGTTTATGTAAGAAATATGTGCAATAAACAAAGAATTCCAAACAGAACCAAACGTTCTTGCATGAAAAATAAAAAAAACGGCTCCTGATTATCCTTTCGGAACAAATGCTTGAATTCCGGTAATTTCACGGCCCAGGATGAGTCCGTGTATGTCGTAGGTTCCCTCGTAGGTGTTTACGGATTCCAGGTTAACAACGTGATGGATGATTCGGTACTCTCCTGATATCCCGTTTCCTCCGTGCATGTCTCTGGCAACCCGTGCAATCTGCAGCGCTTTGCCTACATTGTGACGCTTCGCCAGCGAGACCATGGCATGATGATCTCTCCCGTCATCTTTGAGTTTGCCAAGTCGCCATGCAAGCATCTGCATGGTTGTGATGTCGGTGAGCATGTCTGCTAACTTGGTTTGGGGCAGCTGATTCGCTGCCAGAGGATGTCCGAATTGTTTTCGGTCGAGGACATATTGCCGTGATTTCTCGTAGCAAAATTCAGCCGCTCCAACGGCTCCCCATGCAATTCCATATCGGGCACTGTTCAGACACATGAAGGGTCCTTTCAGACCCCGAATATCGGGGAAAACGTTGGCATCCGGCACAAATACGTCTTCAAATACCAGCTCACCGGTGGAAGATGCCCGAAGACTCATCTTATGCTTGGTAACTGGAGCGGTGAAGCCCGGCATTCCTTTCTCTACCAGAAAGCCACGAATGACCGGCTTGTCCTCCTTGGATTCTTTTGCTTTGGCCCATACAACGGCGACGTCTGCAATTGGGGAGTTGGTGATCCACATTTTAGCGCCATTCAAGATCCAGCCTCCATCGGTTTTTTGTGCGTTTGTCGTCATGGAGCCGGGGTCCGATCCGTGATCTGGTTCTGTCAACCCGAAACACCCAATGATATCACCACTCGCCAGACGGGGCAAAAATCGCTCTTTTTGCTCTTCTGTACCAAATATCGAAATAGGATACATGACCAGCGATGATTGAACCGACATGAATGAGCGGTAACCAGAGTCGACCCGTTCTACTTCCCTCGCAACTAGACCATATGCGGTCTGGCTGGCTCCTACACCGCCATATTTCGGATCGATCGTGGCACCAAGCAAACCCAGCTCGCCCATCTCTTTGGCCATGGAGATATCGAACATCTCCTCCTGATTGCCTTTGAGGGCACGGGGCTCGAGTTTGGTTTGTGCGTATTCGCGGGCGGTTTCCATGATCATTCGATCGTCTTCGCTGAGCTCCGATTCGAACAGGTAGGGGTCGCTTAAATGAAATGAGTGCGTTGACATTGGATTCTACTTCAGGTTGATGGTCTTGCTGTATTTGAGGGTCTTTACCGATGTTCCTTCTCGCCAGGAACCAACGCAAATGTAAAGAAAAAGATGGAGCAAAGGGAAGTTATTCCATGTAGCCCATCTCTTTTTTTAGTTCCCTTGCCAGAATGAGTCGCTGGATCTCGGAGGTTCCCTCTCCGATGGTCATCAGTTTTACGTCGCGCAAAAAGCGTTCAACGTGATATTCCTTTGTATACCCGTAGCCACCGTGAATTTGCACTGCTTCCAGGGCTGCCCGTTCTGCTATTTCGGAGGCGAATAATTTTGCCATAGAAGCTTCTTTGGTGAACGGTTTCCCCTGATCTTTTCGCCAGGCAGCCCGCATTACCAGAAGCCGGGCTGCGTCGGTTTCTACAGCCATGTTCACCATTTTATGTTCGATTGCCTGGAAATCCCCGATCGATGAACCGAACTGTTTCCGCTCTTTGGCATATTTCATTGATTCTTCGAGGGCACCCCTGGCAATTCCAACCGAGAGTGCTCCGATGCCAATTCGGCCTCCGTCCAGTACCTTCATGGTGTCAATAAATCCATACCCCTCTTTCCCAAGAAGATTTTCAGCCGGTACGCGAACCTGATCGAAAACAACTTCTGCTGTGTCGGAGGAGTTCATGCCCATTTTATGCATGGGTTGTCCCGGCTTCACACCATCCCATTCGCGCTCCACGATAAACGCGCTAATCCCTTTGGTTCCTTTGGATGGATCGGTTTTCGCCAGTACAACATAAACATCACCAACACTTCCTTGGGTGATAAATGTTTTTGCACCATTCAGAAGGTAGGTATCACCCTGCTTTACCGCAGTGGTTTTGAGACCGGAGGAATCACTGCCCGATCCGGGTTCGGTAAGGCACCAGGCAGCCAGTTTTTCACCGCGGGCCAGTGGCACCAGATAGGTGGTTTTTTGCTGTTCATCTCCAGCCAGGGCGATATGACCACTGCCGAGTGAGGTATGGGATGCAACGGTCAATGCAAGCGAAGCATCCCACCGGGCGATCTCCTCTAGTGCAAGGCAGAAGCTGATGGTGTCGAACCCGGCTCCTCCAAATTTTTCCTCATGATAGATGCCCATCAAACCCTGATCCGCAAGCATCTCAATGATTTCATGCGGGAACGTTTTTTCCATATCCCGCCGAATGACATCCGGTGCAATATGTCGTGCTGCAAACTCACGAACACTATCTCGTATCATAATTTGATCTTCCGAAAGATCGAAAGAGATGGGATGGCTACGCTCTAATACATCGAAACTCATAGTTCTTCTCCTTTTTTATTGTTTAGCTGCTCCATGGCTCCAAAGGAATCTCACCCGGTATTTTCAACCCATAGATTCCCTATTTGATCTCTGTGATTCCAATAATTCCAATAATTCCCGTGATTCCTGGAAAGGAATCGATCCGTGACGCCTTACCCGAAGTTCCAGGTCACTCCACGCCCGATCTCTGGATCCGGAAATTCCCAGCTGACGGCTCCTTGATCACAGGCGTACATACAGGTTCCACATTCAATACAATCTTCCACCTGAAAATGTACTTTCCCAAGATCGTCCTTGGTATAGCAGTTGGCAGGACACACATACGTAGTGCATTGATGCGGGCAAGTCGAGTTACAGATCTCCGTTTTTACCCGGATATGCGGTTTGATTTCCGATTTGGATTGATTCCGATAACTAACTAGCCCCAATTTTTCCGGCAGTGAAAGTGTTTTGACGGGTTGACTGGATGAAGACATCGGTTGGTAGTTGATTTGGGTTGATGGATACGCTTGGTGGTTTGCCCCGTTACGAACCGGGTAGGTGCAATACCAAGGTTATGCAGGTGCAACACCAAGGTTACGTGTACTTACAGCGCCTTTGCACCTCGTGCTCCAAGTTTTAAAAGGTCCCAGTAGGATGCATGCTTCTGAATGGAATCGTGCAGCATCGCACGGGATTTTTTTGTGGGTTGATTTTTGATGCTAAAAAAGTTCCGTCCAAAATCACAGATCAGGTTTGGCATTTTGGAAGTCATCACAGGATCATGAAGCAGGTGAACGGCATCCTGAAAATTCCGGATGTCTTTCATGATATAACTGTCGTTCAGCGCTTTTTCGTACCCTTTCATAGCGGACTCACCAAAATCTCCGGATGCTTTGGACGCAACTGCTTGTTCCGCAGCAAGAATTCCGGAACGCATCGCATAATCCATCCCCTGAATCGCTTTTCCGGCGTTGAGAAGCAGATTTGCAGCCTCACCACACACCATAAGCCCCCCTTTGGAAAGTTTTTTGGGCATGACCCGATTATCTCCGGAAGACACCACATGTGCGGAGTACTCTACAACTTCTCCGCCCCGGATCATATCAGCAATGGCGGGATGGGTTTTGAAATGATTGAGGATGTCGTATGGCTTCTGGTTTTTCTCCCGTAAATCTTTCAACCCGAGAACCAGACCGATAGAAATGGTATCCCGATTGGTGTAGAGAAAGCCTCCGCCTTCTACTCCGTTGGTGGCATATCCGATAAATTCATTACTCATTCCGCTGTTGCCATGGAGCTGAAACCGATCTTCCAGTACAGCCTGATCGAAACGGATAATCTCTTTGACACCGGTGAGCATATGGTCTGCAGGCACATAGGCCTCTTGCAAACCAGCTTTTCGGGTGAGGAGGTTATTGACACCCTCGGCCAGAATGACGCAATGGGCGTGAAACTCCTCCTCTCCGGCACGAATTCCTACGACCTGCCCATGTTCATCGTGAACCAGGTCCTCCACCAGGATATCTGTCGCGATGAAGGAATCCATGGCATAATCACTGGCATCAATAGCCTCTTGCACTTTTTCAGCCAGCCATCGGTCGAACCTGGAACGCAATACAACCACTCCGGTGTAGGGAGGTTCCTGGAAATGGGAGGACTTAAAATCGATGCTAAATGCCGACTGCTCATCCATGAAGGTGAGCCGTCGATGCTGTATATATCGTTCCCATCCTGCATCCTCTTTCCAGTACTCCGGCACAAGACGGTGCAGATCCGTTCCCCAAAGGACTCCACCGGACACGTTTTTGGATCCAGGAAATTCTCCCCGTTCAATGAGGAGAAACTTCATATTCTGACGTGCAAGAGTCATGGCTGCTGCCAGCCCTGCAACACCCGCCCCAACGATTATACAGTCAAATTTGTCTTCCATGGATGATACTTATGCAGATTTGATTCGACGGATCTCGTCAATGAATGGCGGTAGCACCTTATACAGATCACCAACAATTCCGTAATCCGCAATTTCAAAAATCGGTGCGTCCGGATCTTTGTTGATTGCCACAATCACTTTGGAGTTGGACATGCCGGCCACGTGCTGTATGGCGCCGGAGATTCCAACACCGATGTACAACTGCGGGGATACGACTTTCCCCGTTTGCCCGATCTGCAGACTTGGATCATAGATGCCTGCCTCGGTAAGAGCACGGGAAGCGCCGACTCCGGCCTGCAAAACATCTGCCAGTTCCCGGATCAGTGCACGTCCCTCTTCATCTTTGACCCCCCGGCCGGCGGCAATCACGGTCTCTGCTTCGGAGAGATCAATTTTGTCGCTGGTGGCGGTGACAATTTCTCGCAGAGTTGTTCGCAAATCTGCATCATTAAACGAGAACGACAACTCCTGAACTGCAGCTTCTCCCTCGCGTTCTTCAGGATTGTAGGAACCAGATCGCACCGAAACAAACACGGGGCTTCCGTCCGCCCGTACGGACGACAAAATCTTTGCGGCCATCACAGGACGTTTTCCGCTAACTCCCTCTGTATCGATACTGAATTCGGACATATCCGGCAGTGCAGCAGAACCATGAGCCGCAGAAAGTGCACCCAGAAGATCCTTCGAGCCTTCCGTTGAGGCAAAGGCGACAACACGAGGCTGGATCTCCTTCACAGCGTGACCGATCGCCCTCAACAACGGTGTAGTTAGATGTTGATGGAAATGAGGATGTGACATCGTGTAGATTTTGGCAGGGCCATACGGTTTGAGACCCTCGATCGCTTTGGTTGCGTCGGGTTGCAGAACCAATGCGACGGATTCCCATCCAAGCTCGGCCGCCAACTCATTGCAACGGCTCAAAACTTCCAGAGAGGAACGCTTAATCTTTCCATCATGAACGGCAATGTACGTTAATAGAGTACTCATAAGATTTGGGTTGATAGGGTTTACATCAAATTTTCTTTGGAATCCAGCAAACCGGCGATGGTGATGGCGAGTTCTTCCGGATCGCCCTCAAATTTTTGCCCCGGCTCTCGTTTTGGTTTCTCCTCGTAGCCAAGCAGTGTCGTGACGGAGCGAATTCCGTCACCGGTCAATGAGGAAGCCTGAATGGTCTCCACGGGTTTCTTTTTGGATTGCATAATCCCCTTCAGGCTTGGAATTCGCGGCTCATTCATATCGTTGGAACAGGTCACCAGCCCCGGGGAGGGTAACTCAATCATCTCCTGACCATGATCACCCTGGCGTTTTACAAGTAGACGATTGTCCTCCAGCGTCAGACCTACCGCATTGGTCGCATAGGGGAGCTCCAGAAGCTGGGCCAGCATGGATCCGGTTAATCCCGCATCGGTATCCTGAGACTGTTTGCCGCAGGAGATAAAGTGATACTCCTTATCGCGGAAGAAAGCAGCCAGCAACCCGGCATAGTAAAGTGAGTCGTAGGCAGACCCTTCTTCCGTTACGATATGAACCCCCTCATCTGCCCCCATAGCCAAACCTTTCCGTAGGGTTTCTTTTGCTTTTTCCGGGCCAGCCAATACAGCTGTAACCTTGCCACCATGTTTTTCCGTGAGAACGAGCGCCTCCTCCAGCGCAGATGCATCATAGGCATTCAAGACCATTCGTCCCGAATCCTGGATCAATTCGCCATCTTTAATTTGGAGAGGGGCATACACATCGGGGACCTGTTTCAAACAGACATAAAAATGAATCATGATCGAATCTCTTTCTTTGTTTTGGAACCGCTTTTTTGGCACTTGGAATATAGAAAAATTCTCTGCCATATAGTAAGGTGATCTGCCGAAAATTGCCAATAAATTCAAAATATTCCTCTCCCTAAATCGTGCGATTCAGGAACCTGCTATACGAATCAGCACTCTCCAAATCGTCTTGGACTCTGCAAACCGGAAGCGGTATCTTTCCGCCCGAAACCTTTGACTACGAACTCACAAAGATCGAACCCCATCAACCCGAACCTCATCACCCCGAACCCCATCAAACCGAATCCCATCAAACCGAAAGCCTTCAAGGCTCGTCTTCTCATCCAGGTGGCGCTACTCCTCATTCTGGCGCTTTGGTCTTTTCTGTCATCCGTGGGTGCAGAGTACGGTGATCGAGTTATCACATCCCGCTATTTTATGATGGGAGCGGCAGCACTCTATGCTTTTTTAACCCCGTACTTGTTATTTCCGGATTCGCGCCTGCCTCTTTATCAACTCGGCAATACCATGTCCGCAGCCATTCTGAAACACCTTCTTGGCAGGTCATCCATGCTATGTCTCGTTCCGCTGGCCGTGACCCTTCCCAGATTGCTGACGTCTCCGGAGTCATTCGCGGATTCTCTCATCTATGCCATTCAGGCCATCCTTTTCCTCGGATCCTTGTGGATTATCGCCGTTTTTCGCTACCTGAAAACCGGAGAACGATCGCAGTTCTGGAAGGAATCGGAGCGGGGGCAAATACTGCAACAGCGTCTCACGGTCGTTCTGAAAACTCCGGTGGATGCCGGCTCGCTTCCAACACTTCTGGAGACCATTCTTATCACTTCCATGGGAATGCTCATCGTTGCCGTGGGTGCTCTTCTAACGGCTTCTGCGGGTATCTATGCGGGTTTATTTCCTGCAATTTTGCTGCTGACCTACGCAATATGGCTCATATTTGTGCAACGGGAAGCTCTGCCACAATACTATCGAACCAACGCTTTCTTTCGTGAATATTTCCGAACCGGCCTGGATGGCAAAGAGGATCCTGTGTCAGTAAACGTGGAGGAG
This sequence comes from Bacteroidota bacterium, assembly GCA_003045995.1. Lineage (GTDB taxonomy): Bacteria > Bacteroidota > Rhodothermia > Balneolales > Balneolaceae > Sam29DG08-bin30. Next base: position 42,587 of record PZPG01000006.1, on the reverse strand, counting down.
TTGTGGTGGGTGCCACGGAATTTGAGGGCAGATTTGTTGCCGGTTTTGATGCAAATGGATCGAAAAATTCCATCCTCTCGATGGATCTATGCAGGGCACGGGGTGATGTGGATACTGGCGCTTCAACAGCCTGGCCGAAGTGTGATGCTGGCTGCCTGGGCGTTGTTCTTAGTGATTCATCATATACCGATGCTGATCACATCCGGGGAATCCATCTTGCCCGCCTGGTTTGCCCGGTGGCTTGGATCACCGTTTCATTGGATCGTGATCCGATTTTGGATACAGATGCGGTGGCTCCTTCTTATCGTAGTGAGTATCTTCCTGCAGCAGATGATCTTTGGAGAAGCGTCCGTGTCCACACAAGATCTGGTTGTTTTGCTCACGGGGTACCTGTCGGTCGGCGCGTTCGCCGCGTATGCGACCGGGCATCATCTTCGTCCGTCAAAATCGGCTTTGAGGTGAGGCTGGCATGGAGGTGAAGCTGGCATGGAGGTGAGGCTGGAATGGAGGTGAGGCTGGAATGGAGGTGAGGCTGGAATGGAGGTGAAGCTGTCATGGAGGTTAGCCCGGCTGAAAGGTGAAACTGGCAGGTAAGTGAGCCCGTTAAGCCAAACACGTAATGGAAAATCCAATGCAAAAACTATTCGTTGAACATCTTAGCAAGCAGTATTCTGCACGGAAAACGGTGATCCACGACATGAATGAGGTCTTTACACCAGGCACATGGACCGGATTGGTAGGCCCCAATGGATCTGGGAAAACGACATTTTTGCGCCTCATCTCACTGAATTCGTACCCCACATCCGGCCAGATCCGCTACGGAGACCTGGATATTCATCAAAAACCAGGGCGCTATCTTCAGCACGTTGGAATTGTTCATGATGAGGAGAGTCTGCCCGGCGAACTTAGCGCCGTGGAACTGATCCGCTGGGTACTGACTTCGCGAAATCAGTGGACCGAAAATAGCGAAGATGCAATTCGCGAACGTTTCGATCGTCTTCAGCTGGATGAGCAGCGGGAAGAACGGATTAAAACATACTCCACAGGTATGAAAAAGAAAGTGCAAATCGCAGCTGCATTCTCCGTAAACCCTAAAATATTGATTCTCGATGAGCCGCTTCGAGGTCTCGACCGTGCCTCCAGAGAGGAGGTGCTCCGGATGATTCGGGAATCAGCGAACCGCGGCGCTATGGTACTGATGGCATCCCATCTTTTTACGGAGGGCGAACTCCAGGCAGACCGGATTCTCCACTTCCCTGTAGCGGGAGTGCAAGAGCGAGCACAGGCAGAATTACAGTCGGAACCTCCCGCCATGCCCTGATGTTCTGTCCTGCGATATATCTATACACATCAACCCGTACACAGTAACCCGAAAAAGTGTACCTAACGTTATTCTCAACACCCAACTTTTACATTCTATGGAATCAACACCAAAAGAACTGATGCAGCTGCCCGAAGTGGAGCTGAATATCTACAACAAAAACAACCCGGTAGAAGCGAAAATTGTAGAAAACCGGATTGTAAGCAAGGAGAGTAGTCCTAATTACGTGCGTCATATTACGTTTGATGTGAGCGGAACCGATCTGGTGGGACGTGTGTGTGTGGGGCAGTCGATTGGTGTGATGCCGCCGGGCGAGGATGAGAAGGGGCGCCCACACAAGATGAGATTGTATAGTGTTTCGTCGCCGAGTGGTGGGGAAAACGGGAATCCGGCGCTAATTTCGACCACCGTGAAGCGCACGATCGAGGAGTATGAAGGGAAGATCTACCTCGGAGTAGCGTCGAATTATCTGGCCGACTTGAAGCCGGGGGATTCAGTGATGCTGGCCGGTCCGAGTGGGAAACGGTTTTTGTTGCCAGAAAAGAAGGAATCGTACAACTACCTTTTCTTTGCTACTGGTACCGGGATTGCTCCGTTTCGCGGGATGATGCTAGACCTGATTCGCTCGGGATGTAGCGGGAGTGTAGCGTTACTTTTTGGTTGCTCGTATCGAACCGATCTCCTCTATCCGGATCTCTTTGGCGAGATGGAGAAGGATCACCCCAATGTGCACTATTTGACGGCGGTATCCCGGGAAGACCGGCGTGCGGATGGTAGTAAAAAGTATGTTCAGACGCTTCTCGAAGACCAGCGGGATCTCTTGCAGCCGATCTTAGAGCAGGACAATACACTAATTTATATCTGTGGATTGAAAGGTATGGAGACGGGAATTTACCGTGAGTTGCTTCGCATGGGGCTGCCAGGGTACCTGGAGTGGAAGAAGGATGCCCCGGAACCAGAATCGCTCGAAAGCACGCTGAAAACACTCACGGATTCGGAACTTAAAAAACAGATCCGCACGACCGAACGGGTTTTTGAAGAGGTGTATTAGGACTAGGCGGTGTAGTAGCACGAAGAGGTGTAACTGGATGCACTTTAAGAATTCTCCGGTTCCTTCAGCACCACAAAAGAGTACGGTTTCACATGCCCACCCATCGACGTGGTGAAAACCTGCGTAAACACTGCTCCCAGCAGGATTGTGAGCGCATTATAGTACACCCATACGATGAACACCACAAACGAGCCCGCAGCACGGTACGCCAGATTGATTTCCGATGAGCTCAGCAGTAAACCGATCAACACAAGACCCAGCTGAAACAAAACCGTTGTGACCACTGCTCCTACGATGATAAAGCGCCACTGGGCGTGCACATCCGGCAGAATCTTGAAAATCAGAGTAAAAAACACAACCGCCAGCAGATAGATCATGATCTGCGATATGAACTGGTAAAAATCCACATCAAACCGGGGGAACAGATCGGTCAGCATTTTCGACAGCGATCCGACGAGTATATCGGCAAACAGTACCACGATAAAGAGCAGGCTGATAATCACGATGATACTGAAGGATAGCACCCTTGAAAACAGATAGTGCCAGATCGATTTGATGGTGATTTCATGCACACCCCAGATACGATTGAGGGTGGATTTCAGCTTGCCGATGACGGTTGTGGAACCGAAGAAAAGCACAAATAGCGCAAACAAACCGGTTACCGATCCCAGCGGAATCGATACATCCACCCCATGCAACAGTGACTGTAAATTGGCCGCGATCTCCTCGCCGGCGAAATCGGCTACCAGCGCTACCAGCTGCAACTCCACTACGTCACGCGTTAGAAAAAACGAGCCTGCATACACGACAACCAGCAACAGCGGAGCGATCGAAAAAATGGTGTAGAAAGCAATGGCAGCCCCTTGTGTCGCGATATCCACTTCAAACGAACGTTTCAGGGTTTGCAGGAGAATCTCTCCGGTTTTTCGAAGCCAGGTTGGCGTGTGGTGCGGTTTACGTAACATAGTATAAGATACAAAGTTTTCACGGGGTGATGGGAATGCATTTTCGCCGGGCTTGGATGGATGGATGTGCGGGTGGATGCATGGGTGGGTGCGCAGGTGGATGTGCAGGTGGATGTGCGGGTGGATGTGCGGATGGGTGCGCAGGTGGATGCGATGGCACGCTCCGAATTCAGATTCGAAATTAGGATGGAAACAGGGCACAGTCCTGTGTGGGAAAAGCGCGCATTTTTCTCTATTTTTGGGCGCGGTTTGAGAAGGGTTCTGCAACTCACAATGTGAATTTTTCGTAGGTCGTAAAACATTATCAAACCATGGCAAAATTCGTCCATCATTGGCAACGCCATTTCAAAAG
>PZPG01000006.1:22087-38878 GCA_003045995.1 Bacteroidota bacterium | reverse complement strand
GAAGCCTCAACTGATCCACAACTGAAGCTTCAACTGATCCATAAGATTCAACCGATCTCTATGAAAACGTCCAGCGAAATCCGGAATGACTTTTTGCAGTTTTTTCGGGAGAAAGAACACTTGATTGTTAACAGCGTACCGGTGGTGCCTGCAGACGATCCAACTCTTCTGTTCATCAACGCAGGAATGAACCCGTTCAAGCCGATCTTTCTGGGGGAGGAGGAGGGACTTGAAGAGGGCGATAAGGTATGGAAGCGTGCGGCCGACACCCAAAAGTGTATCCGGGTAAGCGGGAAACACAACGACCTGGAGGAGGTAGGCATCGATACCTACCATCACACCCTGTTCGAAATGCTCGGCAACTGGTCGTTTGGAGATTATTTTAAAGCGGAGGCGATCGAATGGGCATGGGAACTACTTGTAGATCGCTGGGGTCTGAATCCGGATCGCCTGTATGCCACGGTTTTTGAAGGTGACGAGGAAGACGGCCTTCCTACCGACACAGAATCGATTAATCTGTGGAGGGACAAAACGGGAATACGTCCGGAACACATCCTTCAGTTTGGCAAAAAAGACAATTTTTGGGAGATGGGAGATACCGGCCCTTGCGGTCCCTGTTCAGAAATTCACATCGACCTGCGATCCGATGAGGAGCGAAAAAAAACACCGGGTGCAGACCTAGTCAATGCCGGTGATCCTCGGGTAATGGAGATCTGGAACCTCGTTTTCATCCAGTTCAACCGGCGCAAAGATGGGTCTCTGGAATCCTTGCCGGCGGTTCATGTGGATACCGGTATGGGATTCGAGCGTATCTGCGCGGTACTGCAGGGCAAAAACTCCAATTACGATTCCGATCTGTTTGCTCCGCTTCTCACCGCCATTGGGGTGCTTGGAAATGTTGTCTATGGGAAAAACGAATCCACCGATATCGCCATGCGCGTGATTGCCGATCATATTCGGGCCGTTACCTTTGCCATCGCGGATGGCGCATCTCCCTCCAATGAAGGGCGTGGTTATGTGATTCGCCGGATTCTGCGGCGCGCGATCCGCTACGGATGGGATCAGTTGCAACTCCGGGAACCCTTCATGTACAGTCTGGTAGACGTTCTCGGTACACAGTTCCAGGAGATCTTTCCCGAAGTGCGTGAGCAGTTAGACTATATCAAAAATGTGATCCGGGCCGAGGAGAGCAGCTTCCTCAAAACACTCGGGCAAGGCATCGAGCTCTTCACCGACATGACTCGCGGCAAAGAGATGCTCTCTGGCGAGGATGCCTTCAAACTGCACGATACATACGGCTTTCCCATCGACCTAACCGAGCTCATGGCAAGAGAAAAGGGGATTCGGGTTGATACAGATACATTTCAGCTGAAAATGGAGGAGCAGAGGGCGCGGGCACGTGCTTCCGGAAGCTTTGCTGCCAGTGATCATGCAGGGGTGCAGTGGTTCTTTCGACGCGATTTGGACACACCATTTGAATTTACAGGATACGACCGGCTATCCGATACGGTATCTGTTACAGCCGCCGGAATCATGGGCAAAAAATTTGTTCTGATGCTAGATAGGTCGCCGTTCTACGCGGAGTCCGGTGGGCAGGTTGCCGACCATGGGGTTATTCGAAGAGGGGACGAAGTGTTGCACGTTTTAGATGTACAAAAATCCAGTGCCGGACCGCTGCATGTTGTGGATCACCTGCCAGCGGAGTGGATAAACGGAGAAAGTGCAGGTACAGGCGTGGGTACGGGTGCAGGTACAGGTGCAGACTCGGACGCGCGGGATTTCTCGGAAATAGGTGCGCTCGATGGCTGGTTGGCCGAAGTGGATGCAGAGCGGCGTGCTGAAACAGAAAAACATCACTCCGCGACACATCTGTTGCATGCGGCTTTGCGGAATGTGCTCGGTGAACATGTTGCTCAAAAAGGTTCATTGGTGGCACCAGACCGGCTACGCTTCGATTTTTCTCACTTTCAGGCCGTCAAAGAAAATGAGCTGGCAGAGGTAGAGGAGATCATCAATAAAAAAATACAAGAGAACATTTCACTTCAAGAGGAGCGAGATCTTCCTATGGAGGAGGCCAAAGAGCGGGGAGCCATGATGCTTTTCGGTGAAAAATATGGAGACCGGGTTCGGATGATCACGTTCGATCCGGAGTACTCGGTAGAACTTTGCGGTGGAACGCACGTCTCTGCAACGGGCAGGATTGGGTATTTTCGATTTGTGCAGGAAACGTCGGTAGCATCGGGAATCCGAAGGGTAGAAGCAGTGACGGGAATGGCAGCCGATCATCTGCTTCGAAAAGAGCATCAAACCGTGCGGGAAGCAGCTGCGTTGCTCGGTTCTGCCGATTCGATTGCCGGGGGGATTCAGTTGCTGATCGACAAGAACAGATCGCTTGAGAAAGAACTTGAAAAACTCCGGCAACGGGAAGCATCCGGCGCTCTCGATCAGGTGCTTCGGAATCCGGTGACGGTTGCCGGGGTGAAACTATACTGCGGAGAGTTGAAAGGGGCCGATATGAACTTGCTGAAACAGCAGGGATACGAAGCCCTGAAAAAAACCGCAACCGAAGCGGTGATTGTGCTTGGATCCCGCGATGAAGCGGCTGGGAAAGTATACCTCATGGTGGCCGTTACGGAGGATCTTATAGCGAGGGGCATCAAGGCGGGTGCCATGGTTTCGGATCTGGGCAAACTCGTTGGTGGGGGTGGGGGTGGTCAGCCTACGCTGGCAACAGCTGGAGGCCGCTTTCCGGAGAAGCTTTCGCACGCACTGGATGCGGCCAAGGAGTGGCTCGAAAACATCCCGAATTTTTGATATCTTCCCGACTCTCAAAATTCCGGCCTTGCATGAGATGCATCGGATGTGCAGTCTTGCAAGGGCAATGAGGAACGGTCCGAAAGAAAGGAAGTCTGAACTGTATAAAACAGATGACATCGTATGGCAACAAAACATAAAGATATTATTTTTGCACCGGTTGGAATCGATCCCACCAAAAACGGAAAAGCAACCGGGGCAGCCTCAGGAAAACAGAGTCCGCTGGAGAAATCGGTGGACCTGCCGGCTCCGACAGCCGCAAATCACAAAGAAGCAGGACTAAGTAAAGCGCAGCTTCACACGATGTACGAGCAGATCTATCTTCAACGCCGGTTTGAAGAACGGGCCATGCAAATGTATCAGAAAGGGAAATTCGGAGGATTTCTCCATCTCTACATTGGTCAGGAGGCGGTCTCAACCGGAACGGTTCATGCGCTGAACGATGATGATGATATCATAACGGCCTACCGGGATCACGGCTGGGGACTGGTTCGCGGAGTCACACCGAATGAGGGCATGGCTGAGCTGTTCGGGAAAGCAACCGGTTGCTCCAAAGGAAAAGGTGGATCGATGCACTTTGCAAGTGTGGAAAATCACTTTTGGGGAGGATACGGGATCGTTGGAGGACACATCCCAATCGGCGGTGGAATTGCGTTTGCCAACAAATATCAGCAAAACGGACGTGTAACAACCTGTTTCTTTGGGGATGGCGCGGTTGACCAGGGGGCGCTTCATGAAACGCTGAATATATGCCAATTGTGGAAACTACCCTGTATTTTTGTGGTGGAAAACAATGGATACTCAATGGGAACAGCCGCACGACGCCATACGGTGAACGAAATTCACGAACGGGCGAAAGGGTATGGCATGAAGAGTGCGATCATCAATGGAATGGATCTGTTCTCCGTTTATAAAGAGATGAAAGCGATAGCAGATGACGTTCGGAAAACGAGTGAGCCATGGTTTGTGGAGATCCGCACGTATCGGTACCGTGGGCACTCTATGTCAGACCCTCAAAAATATCGAACCAAAGAGGAACTGGCCGAGTATCAAAAAATTGATCCTTTGGAGAAGCTCCGGGGATACCTGCTGGAGAACAAATTAATGACCGAGAAAGCGGTGAAAGACCTGGAAGCGAAGATTGATCAGCAGGTGCTGGATGCAATTGATTTTGCCGAAGAGTCACCGTTTCCCGAGAATGAGGCTCTGTTTGAAGACATGTATGCGGGAGAGCCCTACTTTCACGACAAAGGTAATTTTGAATCTTGATCAGTATTAGCAACGCTTAGTTAACGAATCAATCAACAATGGCAACATTACAATTCAGAGAAGCAATTTTGGCGGGCATCGACGAGGAGATGGCTCGAGATGAACGAGTTTTCATCATGGGGGAGGAGGTAGCTGAGTACAATGGTGCGTACAAAGTAACGGAGGGACTGCTGGAGAAATATGGGTTTAAGCGAGTGATCGATACGCCGATTTCTGAGCTTGGATTTGCAGGGATCGGAGTGGGTGCAGCAATGAATGGATTGCGCCCCATTGTAGAGTTTATGACGTTTAACTTTGCGGTGCTTGCGGCGGATCAGATCATCAATCATGCATCCAAGGCACGCTACATGCTGGGCGGACAGCTGAGTTGTCCGGTGGTATTTCGTGGACCGAATGCTTCGGCAGGACAGCTGGGCGCAACGCACTCGGTGGCATACGATTCCATGTACGCACACTTTCCGGGACTCACGGTCATCTATCCATCGGAGCCGGATGATGCGAAAGGGCTGATTAAGTCGGCCATTCGTTCAGAAGACCCTGTACTATTTATGGAGTCGGAGCAGATGTATGGCATGAAAGGAGAAGTTTCCGACGCCGAGGATTACATCATCCCGATTGGAAAAGCCAAAGTGAAGCGTCAGGGGGATGATGTAACGGTAGTTGCGACTGGAAAGATGGTTCATGTAGTGAAGCAGGCGGCCGTTGAGTTGGCGAAAAACGGAGTTGAGGTAGAACTGATCGATCCGATGACCATCAAGCCACTGGATATGGAAACGATTTTGACGTCCGTGAAAAAAACCAACCGATGTGTCGTGGTAGATGAAGCACATCCGTTTGGTGGGGTTGCCGCAGAAGTTGGATTTTTGATCCAGCGGGAGGCGTTTGATTATCTGGATGCGCCTGTGCAGCGTGTGACTTTGCCGGATGTGAATGCTCCGTTTTCCAAAAAACTGTTCGACCTTTGGTTCCCCGACGCAAAGCAAGTTGTGGAAGCAGTGAATGCGGTGACGTATCGGGGCTGACAGGTTCTGGAACTGAGCAATTCTGAGTCTGAGTCTGAAAGGGCTCTGTGACTCTTAGGTTCAGGCACTGACAGAGTCCAGGGACTTTGAGGTTCAGGGGCTGAAAGGATGCGAGGGGTATAAGTAACGATTGTCCGGCGCTTTAAGCAGAGGCTGATCGCTTCTTTAAAACATAAACTTATTTGATAGATACTGATATGGCTCATAAAATTGAAATGCCGAAACTGAGTGACACGATGGAGGAGGGGGTTATCGTGAAATGGAATGTCCAGGAAGGTGACCGGGTAGAGGCCGGTGACATTATCGCAGAGGTGGAAACTGACAAGGCGACCATGGAGGTGGAGGCTTTCGATCCTGGAACGGTGTTAAAAATTGTAGCTAAAGAGGGTGATGCAGTTCCGCTTGGGGGAATCATTGTGGTGATTGGGGAGGAGGGAGAGAATATCGATGGATTGCTGGGGGATGGTGCCGATTCTGGTGGGGCTGGTGGAGCATCAACAGGGTCGGGGGGATCTGGAAATGCGGTGGATGTTACAGGCCCCGGTGTGGGTGGTGGGGGTACCGATGTGGCTGGCGGAGGTACCGGTGTGGCCGGAGGTGCAGAGGAGTTTGATCCCATTCTGGGTGATTTGCAGGGAGGGGCGGGCGCGCAGGCTTCGACCCGCGGGACTGCGGCAAGTGCTGCTGGCGCGACGAATGGGGTTTCTGGCGCCACTGGGGTGGGTGGGGCTGCAATGGGCGGCGGCGGAAACGGCGTTGCGGCAACAGCGGGTGCACTTGCAACCGCCGCCGCTTCAGGCGCGCGGGTCAAAGCCTCGCCGCTGGCGCGGAGTATGGCCCGGGAGCGGGGCATCGACCTCGCCACGGTCCGCGGTTCCGGCCCCGACGGGCGCATCGTAAAAGCCGACATCGAATCCGCCCGGGCCGGCGCGCCCGCCCCCCAGGTCGCACAACCCGTCCAGCGTGCAACCGAAGACATCCGTGTCTCCCAAATGCGCAAAGTGATTGCCAAACGCCTTTCCGAAAGCAAATTTACAAACCCGCACTTCTACGAGACGGTCGATATCGACATGGAGCACGCCACATCAACCCGTGCTCAACTCAATGAGATCAGTGACGTTAAGATCAGCTTCAACGACATGATCGTAAAAGCCTGCGCTACAGCTCTCCGCAAGCACCCCTATGTGAACAGCTCCTGGCTTGGTGACACCATTCGAATGCATGGTGATGTGCATATCGCTGTAGCCGTAGCCGTTCCGGATGGTCTTATGACACCAGTTATTCGACACGCGGACCAAAAACCACTCTCCCAGTTGTCCAAAGAGACCCGCGAACTTGCCGGTCTGGCCCGCGACAAAAGGCTGCAGCCCGATCAAATGGAGGGAAGCACATTTACAATCAGCAACCTTGGAATGTTCGGAATCGAGGAGTTTACGGCCATCATCAACCCGCCGAATGCTGCAATACTTGCGGTTGGGGCTATTCGTGATGTTCCGGTTGTGAAGAATGGCCAAGTTGTACCCGGGAAACGCATGAAAGTAACTCTTTCGAGTGATCACCGTATCGTGGATGGTGCCAAAGCCGCCGAATTCCTGAGCACCTTGCGAAACCTGCTGCAAAACCCGCTTCTTATGTTCCTATCCGAAGGGGTGTAAACGACTCGCCATACGGCAGAACGCAGAGCATCGACCATAAACAGCAGACCGCAGAATGCAGCCAGCATTAGAGGCTACGCTCCTGCCGCTTAGCAATGATGCGTTGAACTATGCGCGTGACTATGTACTGATGGATTACAACGACTGAGTAAACTTACAGCCCCGTAAGCATCCCCATCAACCCAAATCGCTGTAGTTCGATTCCCAAAGAGCCAGCAGGTCGGCCCTTTTTACCTTTTGAAGCGCCGTGCGGGGAATCTTATCCAGTAGAATACACTGCTTCGGGATTTTGTATGCCTCCAGCTTGCCTCGAAGTGATGCTTTTATGATCTCACCAATCTCCCGCCTAGCATTCCCGTCTCGGCTCAAATTCTCATCTACCTGCGCTTCTACATTCCCGTCTCGGTTCAAACTTCCAACACCAACATCAACACCAACACCAACTCCATCCGCCACCACAAACGCAATCACCTTTTGACCCCACTCCGGGTCCGGCACGCCGATCACCACCACATCCCGAATCCAACCAATCTCGCGCAATCGATTCTCCACCTCCCTCGGATCCACATTCTTCCCACCCGTTACAATTCTGTCCTCCCGTTTCATCTCGATCCGAAACCAGTTCCCCCGACGGGTTGCGATATCTCCCGTGCAAAACCAGCCATCAGAATCGAAGATTTGTCCCTCATCCATCTGCGGAACGACCTGTGGACCTCTTACCCATAAAAGTCCCTCTTCAGGCTCTCGTGATCCCTCCTCTGAGCCTCCATCCCGTAAGCTTTCCTCTTCTCGTACTACTTTTCCCGTGTTTTTTTCGGGTTGATGGGATTCGCTTTCAGGTTCCAATTGCAGCACCCACGGCCGAATTTCAGCTTCATTGGGTGGATGCACTTGAAGCCACGGCCCATCACTAGGTTGATCCATGAGGGTGCCTGACAGGATCATCGCGGCAGTTTCCGTCATCCCGAAACTAAACCGGACGGGCAGCACTACCTCATGCGCCGCCTCCAGCCCCGACTCACCTTGCTTCTTCCCGATCAGATCCATCAGATCACGGTTCACCGGCCCTCCGCCCAGCAAGATCGTCTTCATGGAAGGATGAACCTGGAGATCATGGTCCCGCAGAAGGCGCATCAGCTGAGTAGGTACCATCGATGTGATCTGAATGAGGGGATTATGCTGAAGGATCCGGGCCGTTTCTGCAAGGTCTGGTGTACGGCGCGCCCCCTCGGATTCGGTTTGCGTACTCCCCGCAAGCTGTAGTAAAATGGGAGTCTCATAAATGAGCGACCGAAAGAGAATGGAAGAACCACCAATATGATACAGTGGAAGCATCAGATGGCTCATGCATCCGGGATCAGGTTTCATAAAGGGGGCAGCAGCGTGAGCGGCAGATTCGATTTGCGATCGAAGGATGGGGATGGCTTTGGGGGTACCGGCAGAACCGGAGGTAAACATGATGCACGCCAGGGTATTTTGATGAGACTCTTGCACGGATGGGACCCATTCGGGATGATCCGGCGAAGAGGATAAAAATGAATGCAGATCCGATCGGGTTAGCATGGACGTAATGCCGAGTACGCTATCTTTGTCCAATGCAACGCCATGATCCAGCGCTTTTTCTCTTTCTTCTGTTTCGATAAAGCCAGCTTGAGGACGGGTGGGCTCAGGCAGGGTAGCGATTCGCTCTCGCATTGTATTCCATGGTGTTTCGGGAGGGATGATTAACATCGCAATTCGAGACCGGTAGCAGGCCGCCATCAGGAGCAACATCTCATCGGAGCCCTGCGCTGAGAGCAACATGGGCCGGTTCAGATCGATCTTCTCCGCTGCAAGCCACCGCAGCAAGGTTTTGCTAAACATATCCAGGTCGGTCCAGGTATAGATACCGGTTCGGCTCATGAAAAAAAGATCCCGATCCTGCCATCGAAAATCAGGCGGACGGATGAGGTTGAGGCAATCGGAGTAGCGAAGCAGAGGTCCACCAGGAAGTTTTTCCAATTCCTCTGAAAAGAGATCACCCGTATCCAGACCATGTGCGAAATTGGCAGAGCCATAGTGCGCTGCCAACCATCCAATCAACGCTCGCCCGACTCCGGTTTCAAAAGAAGAGGTAAACACGGTACGTTCGCTAAGATGGTATTGATCCAACAGTGTGCGCAGAGCATAGAGATCACCAAAAAGCGTCGGTTTGATAATCCAGGCGGCAACGCTTCGGGCCGCATCAGAACGTGCAAATCGTTCAAGTTGATCAGGCGACTGAATCGATTCGTCCAACGCTACCGGCAGTTTGCATCGTCCAAGCACCTTTTCCAGTTGCTCCGGGCGATCTATGGCTGCGGGTTCTTCGATGTATTGCACTGGCAGCTCCGAAAATAAACTGCTATACGCCTCCAAATGGTCCACAGGCCAGGAGCGATTCGCATCAAGCCGAAACAAAACATCTCTGTGAATGCGTACAAAGGTGTGGAGTGTATCGGCCAATTCCTGTGGATGCAAGCCAACCTTGCATTTAAAAACGCGAAATCCTTGTCTGTATTTTTGTGTGAGATGATGCAAAAGGGCATCAGGCGAGAGCAATCCGGCCACAGCATTGATCTGGATCTGTTCCGTGGGGTGTACAGTCTCGCCGGAGGCAGCCTCAAGCGAATGAAGCTCGATCTGCCAAAGGAGTGCGCTGAGTGCGAAGGCCAGGGAGGGAAGTGCTTGGTAGGATTGCAGGAATGTGGCTGCTGATTCCTTTGTTGGAGAGCGGAAAAATTGGGTTATGATTTCCTGGTCGCGATGAAGACGATCGAGAACGTGCCCGATCGTTTCGCGGGAGAATCCTGGCAAAGGCGCGGCTTCCGCACGATGACGGATGCCGGTCGCATCAAACCGAAGCTCAAGTAGGACGCCTTCGCGGACAGTAACTGTTCCGGCCGCCGTATTGAACGGGGTTTTGAGGGGGATTTCGTAGGGTGTGAACCGAAATTGCATGGGCTTTGATTGCGTGGAAGTGGGGGAAATCATCTCGAGAGAATCATCTCGAGGGAATCAAACCGAGAGAATCAAACCGGTGCATAGGAGGATGCCAAACAGCACCATGACCTGAGCGGTTCGTTCCAAGGTTTGATTGAGGGATGATTTCTCTTTGTGGAATAGCACCTGGCGCCAAAGCAGTCCAAAGGGAAGAAAGCTAAGAAGAGGCAGAAAGATCCATGCGTTGTATCCATGCCATTGGTGCAGAATAAAAAGTGGCGGGATGGTAAGCAGGTTCATAAGGATATATTCCGCTTTGAGGGCTCGTTCGCCGAACATCACGCCGAGTGTTCTTTTGCCGGTGACTCTGTCCTCCTCTACGTCCCGGAGATTGTTGATGACAAGGATATTTACGGCGAGGGCACCCACGGGAACCGCAAGCAAGAAGCTGTCGGTCGACCATTCGAGTGCTTGTACATAGTAGGTTGCGCTAACGGCTACGATTCCGAAAAAAAGGAATACAAACAGATCGCCCAACCCATTGTATCCAAGGGGATACGGTCCGCCGGTATACAGAATTCCAAAAAGAATAGAGAGCAGACCAATCCACAGAACGATGAGTCCGCCGGTCCATACCAGGTAGAGACCGCCGATGAACGCAGCCAGCATGGTGAGAATCATGGCGCGTTTCATAGCGTTCGGCGAAACAAGTCCGGAGGCGGTGGCACGCTGAAACCCAACTCGTTTGTCGGTGTCTGCCCCTTTTTGGGCATCAAAGTAGTCGTTTGCAAAGTTGGTTCCGATCTGGATGAGTAGGGCACAGAGCAGAGCTGCCACGGCAGTGTCGGCGCGGAACAGATCGTTGCGAACGGCAAGTGCAATGCCTGTCATGACGGGAACAATGGCGGCGGTGAGGGTTTTCGGGCGAGAGGCATCCAGCCAGATTCGAAGGGAACTCATGCGCAGGATTGGGTTTGATACGGATGTTTTTTTCGGGTTTTCGAGTGCCTGAAAAATACGCCGAGTTGCGACTGATTAAAAAAGTAAGTTTGATGCATCGGGTTCGGGGCGATTGCGGACTATTTTTTAGGTTAAATCGGATTAAAGTTAAAAAATAAAACAGAAAAGAAGTTGTAACTTAACCTTTTTATTTAATTGATCTCGTTCTATCTTTGTGCCGTCTGGAAAATGTGAATGTCCTATTGTTACTGACATTGTAAATCGAACACCAAAAACTGACTACAGCAATCTATGAAAACATCAAGATATGACACACTCGCCGCAGCAAAAAACTGGAAGCCCGAATCGAACGGGACTCCGGCAAAAATGCAGATTACGAAAATATTCGGGGAGAATGCACTCACCCTGGACGATCTGAAAGACCGGCTCCCAAAAGATGATTGGAAGGGTCTGAAAAAAACCATTACCGAGGGCGCACCGCTGGATATCAAAGTGGCTGATTCCGCAGCCATTGCTATGAAAGAGTGGGCATCAGAGCGGGGGGCAACCCACTACACACACTGGTTTCAGCCTCTGACGGGTGCAACGGCGGAGAAACACGACAGTTTTATCACCCCGAATAAAGGTGGCGGAGCGGTCGCAGAGTTTTCCGGCAAAGACCTGATTCAGGGCGAGCCGGATGCTTCCAGTTTTCCGAGTGGGGGTCTGCGACCAACATTTGAGGCCCGCGGATATACGGCGTGGGATCCAACATCTCCCGTTTTTCTGATTGAGAATGACAACGGTATCTACCTCTGTATTCCCACGGCCTTTGCTTCCTGGAAGGGAGAGGCGCTGGATCACAAAACCCCTCTGCTTCGCTCTATGGATGCGTTGGACAAGCAGGCACGACGTGCACTCAAACTGTTTGATGTGGACACCAACCGGGTGTTTTCAACGGTGGGTGCTGAGCAGGAATATTTTCTTGTGGATCAGGAGTTCTATTATCGTCGGCCGGATTTAATGGCGACCGGACGTACATTGGTTGGTGCCAAGCCACCGCGTGGCCAGGAGATGGATGATCACTATTTCGGATCGATCTCCGACCGGGTTTTGTCCTATATGCTGGAAGTGGAGCGTGAGTTGTATCGCCTCGGGATTCCGGTAAAAACTCGTCACAACGAGGTGGCTCCAAATCAGTTTGAGCTCGCGCCGCTGTTCGAGAATGCAAACGTTTCGGCCGATCATCAGCAGATGATTATGAGTACGCTGAAGAAGATCGCCAAGAAATATGGGTTTGAGTGTCTGCTGCATGAGAAGCCATTCGACGGGCTGAATGGAAGCGGAAAACACCTCAACTGGTCGATGAGTACGTCGAAAGGTATGAATTTGCTGGAACCGGGAGATACGCCACATGACAACATGCAGTTTTTGTTCTTCTTTACGGCAACGCTTCGGGCAGTGTTCAAACATCAAGATCTGCTTCGGGTTTCCATTGCAAGTGCCGGAAATGATCATCGACTTGGTGCAAACGAAGCCCCGCCGGCGATTATTTCGGCCTACATTGGTGAGCAGCTCGAAGATATTATCAACCAATTGTTGAGTGGCGGTCTCAAGGATTCAATGCGTTCAGGGCTACTTGGTCTAGGGACACCGGTTCTGCCAGAACTACCTAAACATGCCGGCGACCGAAACCGAACATCTCCGTTTGCATTCACCGGGAATAAGTTCGAGTTCCGTGCTGTAGCATCCAGCCAATCTGTTTCATTCCCGACCGTGGTATTGAACACCATTGTTTGCGAGGCGATTGATGAGCTTTGCACCGAACTGGAAGGAAAACTGGATTCAGCAGATTTCGAAACAGCTTTGAAAGAGGTACTTGTCGATTCCTTGAAAGAGACGAGAACGATTGTGTTTAATGGCGACGGATATTCTCAAGAGTGGCAGGACGAGGCGGCGAAACGAGGATTGTTGAACCTGCGTACAACACCCGATGCTCTCCCTTATCTTACGTCCAAGAAAAACATCGATCTGTTTGGTAAGTACAGAGTTCTTAACGAGCTTGAGGTCGAGTCTCGGTATGAAATTTGGGCCGAGCAGTATGTGACAACTCTCACAATTGAGGTAGACACGACGGAAGCCATTGCCAAAACCATGGTTTATCCAGCCGCGGTGCGGTACCTGAATGAACTGGCCGATGCGGTGAAGAAAACAGCGGACCTCGGGCTTAAAAATTCGGGTGCTACACAGATGCTGGAGCGAATCAACAGCGCACTAAACGAGCTGGGTGATTCTCTAGCGAACTTAGAGGACGTTCAGAGCAAGCTGAAAGCCGATAGCACCGAAGAGCACTGCTTTGAGTACAAAAACGAGGTGATTCCAGCGATGAACCGCGTTCGTGATGCAGTGGATCTGCTGGAGCGCTACTCGCCGGACGATTACTGGCCACTGCCGGTATACCGCGAGATGCTCTTTGTGAAGTAACGGAGAGCACGATCCTAAAACACTACCTGCCCGGAGCCGTACAAACGGTTTCCGGGTTTTTTTTTGATGAGTGATTTCTTGTACTCGAGGTTCCTGCGGATCTGGGTTTACGCTACTCGGTTTTCGCCACTCAGTTTCTGCCCTTCCTGGTTTTTGCCAATCGTGGTTTTTGTCCTTCCTGGTTCTTGCCCTTCCTGGTTCTTGCGGGTCAGAGTCTCTGCCCATTGCGGCCTGCAATAATCACGGGTCGGAAAAATGCTCTCCAAGAGATACTGTCTATCTCAGCAGATCGCAGTAACTGATGTGCATCAGGCACATACACAAGCAAGGGTAGGTACCCAAGGATAGGTACCCAAGGATAGGTACCCAAGGGTGTGATTACAGAGACAGCCAGGGGAATTTTCGGAAGTCTGGCTTTCGTTTTTCCAGGAATGCATTGCGTCCCTCCTCGGCTTCCTCCGTCATGTACGCCAGGCGTGTGGCTTCTCCGGAGAACACCTGCTGCCCAACCATGCCGTCATCCACCAGGTTAAAGGCAAATTTGATCATTCGAATGGCCGTAGGGCTTTTTGCGAGAATTTCGCGGGCCCACTCAACGGCGGTTTCTTCAAGGGACTCGTGCGGGATCGAGGCGTTGGCCATTCCCATCTCGACAGCTTCGTCTGCAGAGTAGTTTCGGCCAAGGAAAAAGATTTCCCTCGCGCGTTTTTGTCCGACTTGACGGGCAAGTAGGGCAGATCCAAATCCACCATCGAAACTTGCAACATCTGCATCCGTTTGTTTAAAGATCGCATGCTCACGGCTGGCCAAGGTAAGGTCGCACACAACATGCAGACTATGACCGCCACCCACAGCCCAGCCTGGAACAACGCAGATCACCACTTTGCTCATGAAACGAATGATACGTTGAATATCGAGTACATTGAGACGTTGCACGCCGTCGGCCCCCTCATACCCTTTGGCTCCCCGAACTTTCTGATCACCGCCCGAGCAAAATGCATAGACCCCATCGTTGGCCGGCCCCTCTCCGGTGAGCAAAATAACGCCGACAGACGGGTCCTCGCGTGCATCAATAAGTGCTTCCTCGAGTTCGAACAAGGTCTGCGGCCGAAATGCATTTCGTACCTCGGGGCGGTTAAAGGCAATTCGCGCAATACCGTCCATTTTTTTATAGGTGATGTCGCTGTACTCTTTCACCGTAGTCCACTGGATGGGTTTGCTAGTCATGAGGTTACTCCGTCGGGTTTGGGTTGATGTTTCTCTTCGGATTGATATTTATCTCCGAAAGATACAAAGATATCGGCTCAATGAGGGCTTTGGGTTGCTGCCTGTGCACCCGATGACCGGCACCGGGAATCACTACGCGTTCAGAAATGGGAAAGGTTTCATGCAGTTTCGAATGAATAGCCTTGTATTTCTCGTCCTGCTCACCTGTGATGAGAAGAACTGGCAAGTGCAACGAGGCACATTCTATCATTCGGGATGGGGCGAGGCCGGGACTGGCCGCTTCGATGATATCAGCCATAGCCTCCGGGTTAGACTGCCCCAAATGATGAATCATCGTTTCTCGCTCCGAAGGGGTCATAGGTCCAAAGAGTGGCAGCTCAACCCAGCTCTGTAAAAACGTAGGGAACGACCTTCGAATCTCCTCTGCACGTTTCCGGTCAATGGTTCGCCGCTTCTCCCGTTCTGCGTTACCAGAAAGCCCGGCACTGCTGCTTTCCAGAATCAAACCCCGAAAAAGTTCAGGTCTTTGGATTGCAGCCTCCAGTGCGATACGCCCACCCATGCTGTATCCGTAGAGGACCAGGGGATCCATCTGAAGACGTTCCACAACCGAGATCAGATTCCTTGCCTGATGACCGATGCTATACGATTCCGGAGGTTTCGGATGATCCGAGTGTTCAGAAAGTCTTGGAGATACAGGATGATCTGGATAGTCTGGATGATCTGGATAGTCTGGATGATTCAGATAATCTGGGTATTCTAGTCGCGGAAGAGAATCGGATAGCCCGTGCCCCGCCAGGTCAAGCGTCACGGGGTTGCAAACGTCACAAAGTGCGTCAGTAAGCGGTTCAAAATCCTCAGACCGACCCATAAATCCATGCAAAAATAGAACCCAGGGCAGGTTCGGAAAAGCCTGATGGATACGCACGTGATAGTAGATTTCGCCGGCGAAGGCTTTCATTTCGGGTCGGCTTTAGGAGCAGTAGCAGAACGAACGGAAGCATGTGATCCCGCATCTCCCAAATACACCCTATCCGCCGCTTTACGAATCTTCATACTGTCATCCGCACTCGTCACACACTCGACAACCAACGGTACATCCAGCGATTCCGGCGGCCTCCACGCTTCCAGTTGCTCCCGGGTTTCGATCCTTTGAAAACCCAGACCATGTGCTCCTGCCAATTGCCCGATAGAAACCTGCTGTGGAGTTTCAAAATAGGTTTGATAAAGATCGGTCTGATCCGCAACCGGTAGCATACGAAAAATCGTCCCGCCTCCATTGTTGATCACAAACACAATCATGGGAAGCTTCAGATTGCGGAGTGTCATGAGCGCATTACTGTCGTGAAGAAAGGCCAGATCACCGATAAAACAGGCCCACTTTTGCGATGAGGCCTTCGCCAAACCTGCTGCAGTAGAAAGAATGCCATCGATCCCCGCTGCTCCCCGGTTTACAAACACCAGCGATTCACCGTTCCCTCCAGCACCACCGCTACTGCCAACACTACCATCACCGCTAGCATCACCACCACCGCTAGTACCCCTGCTGGCACCCCGGAACATCCCAAAGTCACGCACAGGAAATGAATTGGATACCATCACCCCAAAACCGTTCAGTCGCCTTGGAATGGTTCGAAAAACATGCGGATCTGTAAGGCTGCTGTACGACTCAAGAATGCTATCGATCCGAGATGCAGCCCGTCCATCCTCCGCTTTCCATCGTGCAAGCCAAGCAGGATCATACAGCGCGGAAGCCCCCCCATCACCCCGAGAAAAATCGGTATCTAGCACGGTATTGGCTGGAATTCGAACACTTGCCACTGTTCCAAGCGGCAGATCCAGCCCCGAACCCTCGCGCACTATGTGAATCAGCGGAACATGCTCCCAGGCTCGCAACGCGGAAAGTACCGATTTGGTAACTGGCTGATGGCCAAAGAGAAGGATCAGATCCGGATCCTGGCTCCCATTCAAGGTTTCATTCAGGGTTTCATTCAGGGTTTCATTCGGGTTGATGGGATTCGCATTTCGGCCGGAAGCTAGCACAGTGCCTGCGTGGGAAATGGTGGTAGGGGAAGGTTGTAAGTGAGATCCCGGCTCGGCAAGAAGTGGTGCTTGAAGCCACTCTGCAATGGACACAGCTTCCGGGAAGGAGGTATGTGGATGCGCAGGTCCGGCGATGCAAAGCGGCCGTTTTGATCGGGTGAGCAGGGCGATCACATCTGCCGGCAGATTCATACTCGTTGGTTCCAGTGATTTCGCGGGAAAGAACAACGGTGGAGTCTGGCTTTCATTTGCATGAGCCTGCCGGAGCGCTTTTCGTTCGGCCAGCGTAGGTTCCAGCGGCTTTCGAAACGGCAGGTTGATGTGGGATGCTCCTCCTTTGAGAATTGCCGCGTGAACAGCCTGGGATCCGGCCAGCC
>PZPG01000006.1:5750-21939 GCA_003045995.1 Bacteroidota bacterium | reverse complement strand
AGTACCCGCAGGATGGATAATACCCGGAGGATGTACAGTACTTGCAGGGTGCGTAGTACTTGCAGGGTGTGGTTCTGAATCGGTTCCATCAACCCTGGGGGAAGACTCACAACTTGCGTCCCATGCAGGTTCACCGGCCTCATGAAACCACACTGCGTAGTCCCCAAACAATTTGATTTGATCAATGGTCTGGGATGCACCGATTCCCCGTAGCCCCGGCGGACGATCTGCCGATAAAATCACCATGGGAACTCCGGAGTTCCGAGCTTCAACGACGGCTGGAAGATAATTGGCCACAGCGGTACCGGACGTACAGATCAGAACGGCCGGAATACCTGTCTTTTTTCCCACACCAAGAGCAAAAAATCCGGCAGAGCGTTCGTCCAGGATGATTGAAGTTGTGAGATCGGGGTGATCAGCGGCAGCGATGGTGAGTGGAGTGGAGCGGGAACCCGGAGAAACCACAGCATGCTGGACACCAGCTTTTGTGAGTGCATCCAGCAAGTGAAAACTCCACCGGTATGCAGAGATTTTGTTCATCGGATCGAGGAGTCTTATGGTTCTGACTGCATGACAAGTGCATCCAGGAGTGTCGAAAATTTCATCATCGTTTCCTGCCATTCTGTTTCGGGGTCGGAATCCTCGACAATACCGCATCCGGCATACAAGGTGGCACGTTTGGTTTCCAGCAGGGCAGAACGGATGGCAACAACAAAGTTCCCCTCACCGGAACCATGGAACCAGCCAATCGGTGAGGCATACCAACCCCGGTCTACCTGTTCGATTCCTTCGATATGCCGTACTGCTTTGTCTCTTGGAAAGCCTCCGACAGCTGGGGTAGGATGAAGTTCAGCGACCGCATTGTGGATGGATGTTTTCCCATTCAGGGTAGCCTGAATCGGTGTGTGAAGATGCTGTACATGCTTTAATTTTTTGATCCCCGGTTTTTTAGGAGCCGTAACATTAATGGTTAGTTTTTTCAGGCTCTCGCGGATCGATTGAACAACGTATTGGTGCTCATTCAAATCTTTTTGACTGTGAAGCAGTTTCTGTTCCAAGGTATGATCCTCGAGTGCAGATCCGCCTCTTGAGATACTTCCGGCAAGCCCTTCCGTGGAGAGGGTGTCGTTACGAAAGCGAACGAGGGTTTCCGGGGTGGAACCTACAAAACTTATGGGTTCTGCTCCTTCTTTGGTTTCGGGTTGATAGAAGAATGTAGTACAGTCTGGATATCGTTCTCGAAGAACATAAGAAAGCCGTGTCGGCCGAATCGGTCTGCGAGCGGATACCGTTAGTTTTCGGGCAATCACAATTTTTTCAAATTCACCGTTTCGAATAAGATCCCTGCATGCTTCAACATTTCGTTTCCAGCGTTCCTGCTCTCCCATCAACCCGATATCACATAAAATTTCCTGACGGGAAGCGGTGTCTTGTTCCGCTAATGATGACCCTCTTCGTTGATCTGAGTGATTCGCCTGTTGTTCGCTATGCTGGAGTTTGGCGTTTTGTGATCCGGTGCGTTGCTGTCCGGCGAACGTGATGAAATAGGTAAGACGCTCAAGAACTTCATCAAAGATTTCGTCCGGCCTCCGACCCTGTTTTGGAATAACCAGAGTGATGAGATGCCGGTTCTTTTGTCGGATCAGCACCCAGTTCGGTAAGAAAAATCGGGCAGCTCCGAATCGGTTCCAGGGAGTTCCTACATTGTAATCGTAAAACGAATACCCGCCGAGAAATAACGGACCTGCGAGCCGGTCATCGACAGCTGTGTAGGAGAGAGTCTTCTTTTGAATCTGTTCTGCCTGTTCAGCAATCTCCTGAAACCGATTTACTCCGGTTGCCCGAATAGAGTGGGCACTTCCAAATGCTGCAAGTGAAGTACCCTCTTGTGGATGTTCCCAGTAAAAGGTTTCCCCTCCCGGTTCCTGCATCTCCAGTACCGCAAGGGGGTCGATACGGGCTACGGGTAGTGTAATGGAAACGTACCGATGCTCATGACTCATGTCCAGGGTAAGGGACCGCAGAAACGAGGTGAAATCATCTCTCTTGAGCGGATCAATAAAGTCGGTGGGAATCTGTTTTTTCGAATCCTTCATCAGCCATCAAGCCATCGTTTTGCGGATCGACCTGAGAACGGAATCGCGTATTTCAGATCATTTCGACTGAAAATACGAAACTTTCAAAAAAAATTGAAAATAAAAATTATCGGTGAGCGTACCTCTTAAGGTTACTGCGCGTCATCTACTTCACCATACACGAACGGGTTGCGAATTCCATACTCTTCCGGATCGTATGGAGCCAGTTCGAAATAGTAGTCCCAGGCCAATTTGCTTTGACCATCCTCCTCAACCCAGTTGGGATGACTCTGTTTGATCAGACCCACAATTCGTTTTGCGTATTCGATCCGCTCCGACTCCTCGGCAATTCTCGGGATGGCGGCCATCATCAGGTCCATATTGAACCCGCAGTCAAAATCTCTTGGTTTTCGTTGTTTTAGAAACATGGTGTTTTTAACGTGGTTATTAAACGTGGTTGGTGAACGTGTTTAGCGAAAAGACGTGTGTTCTACTGTGCAAACATGTACGCGCGCACGAACACGCATTGCATTCATCCATTTACAGAGCAAAAGATACTACATTTGTCCCACGAAAGTAAAAACGTAAAATATCCTCGTAGGCCCAGCCACTACCAGCCAGAGCGATCGCTCCATACTGGCACATTCCAACCCCGTGCCCAAGTCCGGTACCCTCAACAGAAACCACGCCTTCGCTCTCTGTCCAGTCGAAACGTGTACTCTTCATCGCCAGAGGATGCAATCGTTCATTCACCATCAGCCGGAAATCATTTCCGGACACCCTCAATTCACGTCCGCCGCCGGTCAATATCACCTGTTTCACACGCCCTCCCTCATCCTGTGAAAAGCGAATCCCCTGCAGATCCGGCCGAATTCCATACCGCTCAAACACCCAGCCATCGATTCGGCTCCGTTCCAGCTCCAGCGACCATGCAAAATGAGGGGAAATACGACATACAGCCTGGTCCTTCGCCGCCCTCAGATAGGGTTCCGGTTTCCCAACCCAAACATCCTCATTGTGGCTTGTGGACCCCCCGCAGGTACTAAAGAACGGCGTCAGAATCATCTGGCCACTCCAGCTCAGAACCTGCGATCGGGTCTCTTCGGCCGCCACCCGGTAGTACGGTTTGCCCAAATGCACACCGCGATACACCTGATACTGCTCATCATCCGTCATATCATAGGCATCATACCCATCCCGCTGCATCATACGCAAGGCATAGGTGCGTGCTATCACCGCTTGTGCCTTCAATGCCTCAAACTCCTCCGACTGCATTTCACTGCCAACCACAGATCCCACGTAATCCTCCAATGGTAACGTGTTAATCAGCATCAGGGATGGTCCGCTTCGGCTCGATACTCCAATCCGCCCCTGATAGTTTCGGTATCCATGTTCCGGGGTGACCACCTTAAGCATTCCTTCGGGTTGATGGGATTCGATCTCGAATGCAGAGGTCTGAAAGGTTTGCAACGTTTCTGTATCGGATTTCAAAAGAGAGACTCGTACGCCCCCTGGATCCGGTTGAATTTCAAGCACACGATCTTCGGAAACCGGAACCACCTTGTTACCAAACCACAGTATGCCACTGCTACCCGTCATGATCAGGGTAACCTGCGAAGGCGGATTGGCGTGATAGAGTGAAATCCGCACGAAAGGGGCTTCTTCAGGTAGGGTAACTGTATGCTCCAGCTTCATATGGTTCCGCATCCCCATGCTGCAATCCCCGCATTCCGCCTGTAGTGGTTTCGGGCCGAACAGCATCCCCATCAACCCGAAAACAAAAAACAATGCCGGAATAAGACCAGATAAGGCCGAAATAAGACCGGATAAGCCCGGAATAAGACCAGATAAGGCCGGAATAAAACCGGACCCAGTACTGGTGCGAGCCATAGATAGAGACAAACTACGTGGAAAACGACGCAAAAAGGAGTTGTTTGACCTGGGATGAAATGAGAAACGGGAAGGGTTTCCTGCGCGGGTTGAAAGATTTTTCCTATATTCAGGAGCGAAACAAATTGGAGATTGCATGCTACCAGGGAGTGATTATGATCTATGAATCGATTGTCGATACGATTGGAGGTACGCCGATTGTGCGGCTGAAGCGGGTGACCGGGAATCGAACCGGGACGATTGCAGCGAAAGTTGAATATATGAATCCGGGGCAGAGTGTGAAAGACCGGATTGCGCTGGCGCTCATTGGGGATGCCGAGGAGAGGGGGCTCCTGAAGCCAGGTGGAACGATCATTGAGGGGACGTCGGGGAACACGGGAACCGGGCTGGCGCTGGTGGCAGCGGAGCGCGGGTATCGATGTATTTTTACGACGACGGACAAGCAGAGCGAGGCGAAGATGGATATTTTGCGGGCGCTGGGTGCCGAGGTGGTGGTTTGTCCTACGAATGTGGCGCCGGACGATCCGAAGAGTTACTATTCGGTGGCGAAACGGCTGAGTGAGGAGATTCCGAATTCGTACTATCCGAATCAGTACCATAATTTGAGCAATCGGATGGCGCACGTGCGTTCGACGGGGCCGGAGATCTGGGAACAAACGGAGGGCAGGATTACACATTTTGTGGCGGGTATGGGCACGGGGGGTACGATTAGCGGGACGGCAGCGTATTTGAAGGAGCAGAATCCGGCGATTCGGGTGATTGGGGTGGATGTGGAGGGGTCGGTGTACAAAACGTACTTTGAAACGGGTCGGTTTGATGAGACGCAGATCCGGCCCTACCTGACCGAAGGGATTGGCGAGGATATTATTCCGTCGGTGATCGATTTTACGGTGATTGATGAGGTGGTGCAGGTGAATGACCGGGATTCGTTTTTGATGACGCGGCGAATGGCGCGAGAGGAGGGGCTTCTGATTGGCGGATCTTGCGGTTCGGCGGTGGCGGGTGCGCTGCAGTATGTGGATAAATTTCCGCTGAAAGAGAGTGATGTAATGGTTATTATGCTTCCGGATAGCGGGACACGGTACATCTCCAAGATCTATAATGATGCGTGGATGCGCGATCATGGGTTTTTGGAGGACGCGGTGGATGGAGTTGCCGGGTCTGCGGTGGATGGATCTGCGGTGGATGGATCTGTCGATGCTGGGTCTGAGGCGGAAACTTCTGAGATTTTAAGAAGGGTTCGCGAAGAGATCAATTTGTGATGAAGTCGATTTGTGATGAAATTGCACGAAAATTAAACCAGGCAACAGGTTGCCGGAACCCATCAAGAAAAAGTATAAACGGAGAACAACATGGACATGAAAAAGAACAAAAACAAACCGATGGAAATTGAACTGAAGGAGCAGGAGGCGGTAGGATCCTACTCGAACCTGGTGATGATTACGCATTCGCCTTCCGAATTTGTGTTCGATTTTATTGCTTCAATGCCAGGCTTGCCCAAGGCTAAGGTGGTAAAACGGTTGATCCTTACGCCGGATCATGCGAAGCGTCTAGCGAATGCACTATTCGAAAATATTCGTAAATATGAAGCGGAGCATGGAACCATCGAGATCAAATCGAGAGAAAAATTCGATGTGCCGCTGAACTATCGGGGGCCGACTCCGGAAGCCTGAGGAAGCCTGATTTTTGATATGTAACTCCGTGCGTTGGGGATCAAAGCCCTGGAGTATGAACTCATATCAGGTTTCGGCTCGACGGAGCATCAGCAAGCCCCCTGCAAGAAAGAGCAGATGCGGGATGATGGCAGCTGAAAGAGGAGAGATCACTTCGTTGGTACCGAACGGCTCAGCCATTTTTGTTGCGACCAGATAGAGGATTGTAACGACAAACCCAAAGGCGATAAAGAATCCTTTTCCGCCCCGGCGTCGCTTGCCCGCTACGGCAAACCCAATGAGTACCAGCGTGAAGATGGAAATTGGATAGGTGATGCGGCTGAATAGTTTGGTTTGAGGCAGTGCCAAACCTCCTGCACCAACCCGACGAGTCGCTTCGATGTAATCAAACGCTTCTCCATAGGTAAGCTGATACACATCGGAGGTTCGTCGGGACAAATCTTTGGGGAGCAGATTAAGATCCAGAAGAACGCCTGTAGTGTCTTTCTCCGCATAGGTCTTGTCTCCGAACGTTTTGGTATTGAGACGATCCGTTTTCCAGACAGCAAGAGAATCTGCCCAGTGCAGCCGGTTGGCTGAACGGATCTGATGTACCTGATCTCCCTCAAAGGTTACAATTCTAGCGCGATAGATCGTTTTCGAGTTGGCATCGAAAAAGTTCATGTGAATAACAGAACTGTCCGAAATTTGTCGGTAGAGCGTACCTCGGTCCAGTTTGTCCGATCCTTTCGACATATACTGCTGCTCAAACTGAAATCGAAGTGAGTTGGATTGCGGAACCACGGAAGAGTCCAGCAGGCTGATGATGGCGGAAAACGAGAGCCCATACAGAAGATAGGGCAGAAACAAGCGGTATAAACTAACGCCGGACGACTTCAGGGCGATCCATTCCAGCCGCTCCGCTTTTCTTGTTGTAAGGAAGAGGCAGGCAATGAATGCAGCCAGTGGTGCGACCAGCCGAACCATCTCCGGAACATAGTGAAGGTAGTAATCGCGCAAAATTGCTCCTGCCGAAGCACCCTTGTCGATGAAATCGTCGCTATTCTCTGAAAAATCGACCATAATGAAGATGCCGATCAGCACCATAGTGAGGAACGCAGTGTAGACGCTCAGCCGGCCGATGATATGTCTGTCGAAACGATTCATGACGGTTTCAATGCGTTATCATTGCTCTGTTGACGCTTGAACCACGGAATGCGCTCGACCGGCCTGCCCACCCATCCCATCAACCCGAGACCCAAAAAAAAGAGGACAAAATTGATGCCCCACATGCCCCAGAAGGGGGTAAGCACCAGGCGGTCTGCGAGTCGTTCTCCCTGAATGATGGAGGAGAAATAGATGGCGATAATCACGGCGCTAACCAGGGCGGCAAATCCGAGATTCCCTTTGCGTGTGAGTAGTCCAATGGGGGCGCCCAGCATGACAAAGATCACGGAGGCAAACGGAATCGACCATTTTTTGTGAACTTCGACCAGGTATTTGGTGACGCGGGAGCGGTTGTGACGGGTATTCCCCTGAAACTGAACAAACTCCGAATCGTAGCGGATCGAGCTGTTTCGGGCGCGGTCGGCGATCTCTTTTTGAAGGTAGGGATCGTCGAGAATATTTAATGCGAGGTAAGTGGATTGGAGTGGCGTATTGGTCTGGTCTGCGATCCTAGTTTGGTCTGCCAACCCTGTCTCTCCTGTGGTTCCTGTCTCTTCTGCGATCCCTGTCTCGTCTGCGGTTCCTGTCTCTCCTGCGATCCCAGTCTCGCCTACTGCCCGGGTGTCGATTTGCGCGTTAGTTAGAGTCTCACCTTGGGCTTCGACTTGGGCTTCGACTTGGGCTTCGATTTGGGTATCACCTTGGGCTTCGACGACTTGGATATCACTTTGGGCGGTGCTTGGAGTCTCACTTTGGAAAGAGGAGCGGGGTGAAAGGGGAGTCATATCAAACCGTCGAAACGGCATGGTTTGCTTTTGACCGCTCCGCTCCAGAAACCGCTGAAACTCGCGCTCTGTTTGGGTGCGGATGCTGTCTGCCACCGCTAGCATCGCTCTGGCACTCATCGTTCGGTCGTTTCGTGATCGTTGTTCCGGATTTACCCGCGAAAAGAGCAGTTCCGAAAGGTCAAAGCTCATGCGGTACGTGGAAAACCTGGATCGTTCAATAGTGTCCTCATTACGCCCGCCGGAAGATACATAGCGAATCATTTGCCCATCCTCGAGGATCAGGGACAGAATCCGCTCGTTTTCGCTCTGCAATCGCCCCTCTTTTGCTTTGATAAAGGCTCGATTCCGGCTATCGCGTGCTTCCTGCAATATGGTGAGATCGTACAGCGTACCGGACTCGTGATCGATCTCCTCCACTAGAAATGCATATCCATTGATTCCTTCATAGAACACCCCCTCTTTCAGATCAAAGCCCGGTTTAGCCATCCGAATATCGATAAAAAGGGATCTTGCCTTGTGGTTCGCCTCGGGCAGGACCTCGTTGGAAAAAGCGGCCAGTCCCAGAAAAAACAGCACACTGATTCCAAGGATTGGATAGATCAGTCGCACCGGATTAATTCCCGCAGCCCGAATGGCGGTAAGCTCATTCCATTCGGAAATTTTCCCAAAGGCAATCACAGTCGAAACCAGAACCGCCATGGGAACTGCCAGAACCACCATGTACGCCAAATTGGTGAGAATGAGCTCGGCAACGATCGCGAACGGTAATCCTTTCCCAACCAGATGATCCACATGGAGCACCAAGAACTGCATCAGCAGCAGAAGCATCAGCGAGAAGAAGCATAACAGAAACGGCCCTGTGTGCTTTTTGATGATGTCCAGTGAGTATCGTTGAATCATGATGGTGGAGTAGTTTGACCGCCAGCCAGGAGTTATCTGGCACCGGAAAATAAGGTACATAATTTTCCGTTGATTTGAGGAGGATGGACTTTGCACCGAGAAGAATGGACTTTACACCCAGTTTGATCTTTCCGGAATCAGATCTTGTCTCGTCAGCCGAATTGCGTATCTTTGCGACAAACACGGAAGACCCGTTGTTTATGTTCACTTGATCACCAAAATCCTTGCTTATCGATATAGCGATACAAACTTTCTCATGTTAATGTTGGATCAGCTGTCCGGCGACCGGGTTCAGCGGTGTAGTAGAATGGCGCCGTTTAATCACGATCATCGGGTAGCACTATGAGGTTTTCACGTGAACAATCGGTTCCTTATCAATCGAATTGCGGGTATTGCGCTAAGCTGGGTCTTTCTTCTTGCTCCCACCTTTGTGGTTTTTTTGTCTGGGGTGATATGGATGCCTGGTGTGGTTCTTGCACAGTCCAATGAAAGTGAGGCCGAGCGGAGGGGGAGTGAGGCCGAGCGGAGGGGGAGTGAGGCCGAGCAGGGAGTTCCGATGCCGGCAGACAGTCTCAGCAACGCCATTGCCGACACCATCTTCACGGACGATTTGGATCCCTATTTCAAGCGAGTCCGAGGTGCCAGGGTATCACCCATCTCTCTCAAATCCTATCCAGCGCTCTACTACGTAAATCTTCCGGTCTATAAACTCGAAACGGAAAGGATGCCGGATGATCGCTACCGGGTTCGGGCACTTTTGAAAGAGTATCCAAGCGGAGCCACCTCCATCTATTCCCGTCCTTCGTATTCTCTTGCCAGACAAAACCTGGCCATCGAAAAAAATTGGGCACAACTCTTGCTGGAAGCACGTCGTAAAGAGGAGCGAAGCCGTGGATTGCTCGATTTCAGCATCTCAATCCCAGGCGGCGAGGAGTCTGCCTTTACCACAATTTTTGGTTCCCCGGAGGTAAACTTACGCGTCAATGGGGTTGCCACGATGAACGTGGGGGCTTCCATTCAAAACACGGAAGATATCAGCCTCCCAGAAGACCAACGCTCCCGCGTTGACCCCACGTTCGACCAAAGTCTTCAGCTCAATATTCAGGGAACCATCGGCGATAAACTTACCATTCAAACCGATTGGGATACAGAGCGTGCATTTGATTTTCAAAACCGCTTAAGTATTGTCTACGAAGGATACGACAGCGAGATTTTGCAAAGTATCGAGCTTGGAAATGTGAATATGAACACCGGGAACTCTCTGATTCGGGGGGGTGGGGCACTCTTTGGCATCAAATCTGTCGCTCAATTTGGCCCACTGCGGGTAACGTCTGTCCTGTCCCAGCAGGATGGCGAAAGCAACGTGGAAACGATCTCTGGCGGATCCCAGGAGCAGCAGATCAACATTCGCCCTTCCGATTACGAAGATAATCGCCACTTTTTTATCGATTTCTTTACTCGGCAGGAGTTCGAAAACAGTGTATCCAATCCACAGCAGCTTCGCCAGACTCTCCAGATCGCCGATGTGGAAGTGTGGATTCTCAAAGAGACAACTCAAACCGAAGAGGGTTCCCGCCGGGCGGTCGCACTAGCCGATATTGGCGTAGTAAAGCAAGGTGCCAACTTTTTCCCACCCGACAACAACCAGGACATCTTCACCGATGAAATTCTCGATCAGTTTCGGGATCCGGAAGTTGGAGTAACCGCCGCCGATCTGGGGGTAGAGGATTCCCGGAATTTCGAGGAGGGTTATTTTACGCCGCTGGAGGAGGGACAAGATTATACCATCAATAAGGCCTCAGGGTACATTTCGCTTCGGCGAGCACTGTCGGCACGGGATGTGCTTGCGGTTGCATTTAACTATCGAGGCGCCGGCGGGCAGATCATACCGGTAGGAGAGCTGAACCAGGGTGGAAGCAACCGGCTCTATCTCAAAATGCTCCGTCCGCGTAATGTATCCACCGATAATGCACTGTTTGGACTCACGATGCGAAACATCTACTCCATCGGTTCGAGCTCGATCGTTCCGGACAATCTGGAGATCGATCTGGCCTATACCGAGGAGAACGTGTCTCAAAACCGTCTCCCTGGGCGAACTACTACGCTTTTGCAGGATTTGGGTTTGGATCGGGTTGATGCGCAGGGCGCTCCGAGCCCGGACAACCTGATCGACTTTGGAACAGGAACGCTGGATGCGGCGGAAGGCAAGATTATTTTTCCCTATTTGGAGCCTTTTGGAGCACGAATTCGTGCCTTATTACAGGAAACCGGAGCTTCGGAGTTGGATATCGACCGGCTCAGTTATACCGAACTGTACAACGAGCGCCAGCAAAATGCCGCCCAGAGCTCCAAGAACGGGTTTTATCGGTTTGAAGGGGTGAGCAAGGGAGGCGTGCAGGATAACTACAACTTAGGGTTTGCCCTGGTCGAGGGGTCGGTGGTGGTTCGGGCCAATGGGGTAGAGCTGCAGGAGGGTGTGGATTATCAGGTCGATTATGCTTTTGGAAGTATTACGATTTTAAATGATCGCTACACAGCACCCGGGCAGGATATCACCATTGAATATGAAAACCAGTCGTTCCTTACGATCGAGCAGAAGACGTTTACCGGGATTCGGGCTGAGTATGAGGTAAACAAGAACATTCTGTTTGGCGGTACATTTTTCCGTTTCAATGAGCGACCGCTCGACGACAAAATCCGGGTAGGCAATGAGCCGATCAATAACTCCATTATCGGGTTTGACAGTAAGGTTCAGTTCGAAGCTCCGGTGATCACACGGGCGTTGGATGCCCTTCCGCTAATTCAGACCCGGGCACCGTCTCAGTTTACGTTTAGTGGCGAGTTTGCTCAATTACGGCCGAATGCGGCGGAGACGCAGGCGGTACGGCAGGCCGCCAGAAGCGGCGACCTCTTCTCCGATGAGGAGCGCGGACTCTCCTTCCTCGACGACTTCGAAGGCTCCAGCATCAAGCTCAACCTGCTCAACCCCACCCGTTGGAACCTCGCGTCCGCGCCTGCTGCCGTACCTGGCTACGCCCCCGATACCGGCATCTTCGAAGAGGACGACTTCCCCGGAGACCCCGTCGCCAGCAACTCCGCCCGCGCCGACCGCGCTGATCTTCGCGGCCAGTTCTCCTTCTACTCCATCCCCCGAAACATCAGCTCCATCCTTGGATCCGTCACTTTCACCCCCGAATCCAGACTCGTACGAGTCACCGACGTTTTCCCAGGTCGCGAAACCAACAACCCGCAGGAGGAGTTCATCTCCACCCTCGACATCCATTTCAACCCGCAGAAACGCGGGCAATACAACTTCAATCCGCAATTAAAAACCCTGCTCGAACAGGAGTCGGAGCGAACCTGGGGCGGCATGACCACCGTAATCCCATCCGGCCAGGAAGATTTCACGCAAAACAACATTGAATTTCTTGAGTTTTGGGTGCAGCCACTGCTCCCGGGCGGCGCTGCCCCCGGATCGGAAAACATCAGCGACTACAGCGGAAAAGTGTACATCGACGTTGGGCTTATTTCGGAGGATGTGATCCCCAACGCCAAGCTCAACTCCGAAGACGGGCTCGCGCAGAACCCCGGTTCACTCATTCTGGACGACGAACTAGAACCAAGATCGGCACTTCCGGCCAATCCGCCCCCACCCGAGGGGCAGTTCTCTAATGCCAACCGGGACATCGAGGATGTAGGTCTGGATGGACTTCCCAACCGGAATGGGATCTTAAATGACCGGGGCGACCAGCTCGACGAAACAACCGTGTTTTCCAGCTTCCTCGATGCGATGAGAACCCAATTTGGACAAGGCAGCGAAACATTTTCCATGATTGAAAACGATCCGGCGGGGGATGATTACATCTACTACGGGCAAAATATCGTCGATAATCTGCCACTCCACGAGCGGTTCCATCGTATGCTGGGATTCCCCGATGGCAATACGCCGATCGACCAAAGCGACAAGCGCCCCTCCACCAACCGGCCCGACAACGAGGGACTTGTAAACTCTTCCACCGTGGCGCTCACGAACGCCTACTATCAGTACGAAGTTGAGATGAACCCCGCCGACCCGGCACAGCTCGAAATCGGAGCACCGGGTTCCTACATCATCGACAAAGTGGATGCTGCTGCACCGGAAGACCGCTGGTATCAGGTTCGAATCCCGATTAGCGATTTCAAACGAAAATTCGGAGATATCAACGATTTTCAGAACATCACCTATGTACGAATGTGGATGTCTGGCTACCAGAAACCGTTTACGATGCGGTTTGCAAGTTTCGAGTTTGTGGGAAGCCAGTGGCGACAGGATGAAACCATCAACAACGAAAGCGACCCGGCCGCCGAGCTGAAAATCTCCACCATCAACATCGAAGAAAACTCCAACCGGACTCCGTTTCCCTATCGTCAGCCGGAAGGCGCTATCCGGGCACAAAACCGTGGCTCTCAGCTTCAATCGCTGCAAAATGAGCAGTCGCTGGTACTGGAAGTGGAAAATTTAGGGCCGGAGTCGGTGCAACTGGTGCGAAGAGTCTATCCCTCCGGAATCAACCTTATTAACTACTCCAATATGCGGATGTTTGTGCATGGGGAGGGATTTGAAAACCGAGAGGACATCGAGCTTGTTTTGCGGTTCGGTAACGACCTCAAGAACAACTATTACGAATATCGGCAACCGGTAACCCCGTCTGATGAAGCCTATCCGTTTCAGCCGTTCGATCCCTCCAACAATGCTCAACTGGAGGATGAAGCCGCCCAGATCTGGCTTTACGATCTCAACAGTATGAACATCATTCTGTCGGCTTTTAATCAGCTCAAACAGTTGCGCGATCAGGAAACCGACCTTGACCCATCCGAACCATACGAACGGGGCGACCTGCTTCCCGAAGGAGCACCGGGTTCTACGCTTGCGATCGTGGGAAACCCGTCGCTTACCCGCGTGTCGGAGATTGGTCTGGGGATTCGAAACCCATTCTCTGCCGAAGATCCGGAAGCAAAGGGAACACCCTTCCTCAATGCTCAGGTCTGGCTCAATGAGCTTCGTGTTTCGGGGTACGACAACGAGCAGGGATGGGCTGCCAAAGCGAATGCAAGCCTGAAACTGGCCGATTTTGCGACTGTAAACGGAAATATCTCCCGAGAAACGCAAGGATTTGGGGCGCTCAACTCGAGATTGGGCCAACGACGTACCAACAATGAACTTTCGTATGATCTTAACACCACCGTAAATCTTCACAAGTTCATTCCAGAGCGTTTTGGATGGAACATCCCCGTGAGTCTATCGGCTCGTCGATCCTCCTCCATCCCTAAGTTTTTGCCCAATCAGGGGGACATCCGATTGTCCGATTACGAGTCAGCCGTTCGAGCCAATACCAATCTCACTCTGGAGGAGCAGGATGAGCAGATTCGCCTGCAACGTCGGGCGGTGGAAACCTTTACGGAGAAGTACAGCATTAACCTGTCGAATTTTTCCAAAAAGAACTCAGAATTCTGGCTTACCCGTGTTACGCTGGACAATCTCTCCTTCAACTACAACTATAACGAGGGTTCCGGCCGTAATCCGCAGCTTGCGTTTCAGAACAACTGGGGATTCACCTCCTCGGTGCGGTACAATCTTAGTCTGAGGAGTGCGAGGTTTATCAAGCCGTTTTGGCTTTTGCGTCCGATCCCCGTGCTGAATCTTCTTTCCGGTTTCGAACTCGGGTTGCTGCCCACCAATCTTACCTCTTCCATCTCCACTTCCCGGACGTATGAGGAGCGGAAACGGCGTCCTCAAACGGCCGATGAACAGCTCCCTCTTCAACAAACGCACAACTTCAACTACAACACCAATGTGGGTGTGGGGTACAATCTCACCCGCTCGATCAGTCTCAATTTTCAATCGAAGGGGGCATACGATTTGAGTCCGTTTTCAATCGAAGACGCGGGTCTGACGGGTGCAGACAGTACCGCTTTCAACCCGATTCCAACGTTTGATGTGATTGACCGGATGATATCAGATACGCTCCGGGCCCGAAAAAGCAGCTATTCGGAGGAGTTTTCAGCCAACTGGCAGCCCAAGTTCAATGCCGTACCGCTGCTTAGCTGGATCAATTATTCGTCCCGATATGCAGGGGGATTCCGATGGGAAAATACTCCGATCGGATCCAATCTGGGTGCTCGCCTTGGGAACTCGTTTCGACTCGACAATACATTACGACTGGATATCGGATCGCTCTTCAAGAAGGTGCCGCTCTACAGCAAGGCCTTTGATGCCGACAAAAAAGAGGCTACGGAACGTGTAAACAGGGCTAAAAAGGAGCGCAGTGAGCGGGATCCGATCGCTCTGTCGGAGCATCTGGTCTACTATGCACGTAAACTCTTTCTTGTGCCGTTCAGTTTGCAGTCGCTGGACGTTACCTACGGAATCAACAAAACCTCCTCTCAGGCGGGATATGCTGGCGGATCCTCCTTCTTCGATCAGTTTAACAATCCAGATCAAACCCCGGATATCGGATACCGTCTTGGGTTTCTGGACACCATACCCAATCGTCAGCTGATCAAAAATCCGGAGGAGAATTCAGCCATCCAGTTGCCTGCAAACCGATCCAGGTCCGATAACGTCTCTTTGTCTACCAAAATCAACCCGTTTAAAAACCTGTCGATCGATCTGAGCTGGCAGGCGCAGTGGGATGAGAAACGATCGGAAACCATCACACTAAGTGAAATGAATGAAATTTCATCGGTCATTACGTCGAACGGGAATGTGAGCTCTTCGGTGTGGGCGTTTGGACCGGGCTACCGTTCGCTTTTTGAAACACAGTTGCAGACGGCGTTTGATGATATGTCGTTTGTGGACAATTCTATTTCCGATTCCCTTGGAAATGCAGACGGCCGGACGATTCTGGAGAGGTCGACGGTGCAGGAGGATTTTCTGGCAGCGTACCTGGGCAATAGTCGTGTAATCGATTCGCGTGGGTTTATTCCGTTTCCGCTACCGAACTGGAAGGTGAATTTGACGGGGGTAGAAAATCTGCTTCCGTTTATCAATCGGTTTATGCAACGGGCTACGCTGTCGCACTCCTACAGCGGGAGTTATCGAATGGGGTGGGCTAGGAACAACGACGCTGGCGCCGAGCTAAGCCGGTCGATCGGGAGTTACACCGTGGATTACATCAAACCGGAATATGAACCGAACTCGGTAAATATCGAACAGCGCTTCTCTCCGTTTGCGCAGCTCAGTATTACATGGACCAATGGTCTTCGGACGCAGATTGGATATGATGTAAGTCGTCTTACCAGCTTTGCTCTATCCAATTTTCAGGTGACGGAGAAGAACTCAAAGGGGGTGAAATTTTCGGTGAACTACACGATTAAAAATTTCCGCATACCGTTTCTGTTTGCAGCAACGAACAATGTGGATATCACCCTTAATGGAAGTTTGATTGATGACCTGGAGGAGAGTTTTCTGCTGGACACAGATCTGACGAATGCGTTGAATGTCGGTTCCGAGGAGATTGTGCGAGATCCCACACAATACGAAACCACGGAGCCACGGATTTCAGGGCAGAAGCGGATTAATGGATCGGTGGTGCTGGGGTATCGGTTCTCGAGTACACTACAGGTGAATCTGGATTATACGTTTAGTCAGATCGATCCAAAATCCACGAGAACGTTCCGGCGCACAACCCATGACATTCGGTTTAACATCCGGATCAATATTCGCTCTTCGTAGGGG
>PZPG01000006.1:0-5609 GCA_003045995.1 Bacteroidota bacterium | reverse complement strand
CGTCCGTGACCCGCAAGCCGTCAGGGTTGTTTGGGCCTGTATCGCAATCGCATCAACCCGAACAGAACAAATAACAGAGAGATACCACCAACCCAGTCGCCGTAGCGCGCGTATAATGTTGGATAAGGATGGGTCGTAATGGTTTGGCGGAAAGCGTCTTCCGTCCAGTAATCTGTTTTATGAACAACCTGCCCACGCGGATTGATAGCTCCAGAAATTCCGTTGTTTGCGGATCGGACAACCCACTGCCTGTGCTCCACCGCACGTAAGCGCGCATACTCGAAATGCTGAACATGGCCGGCGGAATCTCCCCACCAGCCGTCATTGGTGATGATTGCGATAAAACCGACGTTGCGGCCCGAGTCTGAAGTGAGATCGGTACCTGAACTGAGCTCTGTACCTGAACTGAAACTAGTGCCTTGCCCGGAGCCTTGCTTGGAGTCTTGACCGGAGCCTTGCCCTGAGCCTTGCTTGGAGTCTTGACCGGAATCTTGCCCTGCGAAGCGATTTACCCAACCTGGGAACACCGAATCGTAGCAAATGAGTGCCGGAAAGGAATCGCCGGATGGAAGTGTGAAGGGGAGCGGCTCCGTGCCCAGACCGTACCCGAAAAACCGTTCCCACGGGATCCAGCCAAAGTGATCCAGCCGGAACAGAAAGTTGGCGAATGGGAAGCGTTCCACAAAGGGAACAAGCCGGCCTTTCAGATAGGTTGCGTCGCGTTCTGGAGGCACGCCGTCCGGACCCAAAAAGAGTGCTGCATTGTAGATATTGTAGCGAATTCCACCCTCCGACTGCCGGTTGAGCAGCGGGGTAGTCGACCTCGAAGGATTCGAAGGGTCGGAAGGATCGGAAGGATCGGAAGGATCGGAAGGATCGGAAGGATAGGTCTTAAGGTATCCGGCTCCGGTTACGAGTGATGTATTCCAGGCACGTGTGCTGTCTGCAAGGCGTTGGATGATTCCGTTTTGAAGGGAAAGTGTTGTATCGAGCGCGTTCTCCGGCCATAAAATGAGGTCGGTGCTATCAGTACGGGCGCGACGGGTGAGTTCCAGCAGATGATCGGTGAGGTGCGTGAGTGATGGATGACCACCCAGCGGTTGATACGAGTCGGAGTTGGGCTGCACGATGACAATCTCAAGGCGGGACGGTGCAGTCACCTCGCCGGTTCTGGGTGTGATCGCTTTCTCGTGCGGGCCGACTTGGGTCATTGAAGTGCCGGTATCCGGAGAGGTAAGGCGGGTATCCGGAGTGACAGGTCGAGTATCCTGAGAAGCAAGGCCGCTATCCAGAGAGGCAAAAGAGTAATACATCAGGGACAAGGCCGGTGGTAATACAAAAAGTAACAGGGCAAACTGCACAATGGAACTGCGCAATCTCGGTTGAAGTTTGTTTCGGGTTGATGGGATTGGCTCCACAGACTCTGGGGTCGTGGCGATCCCAATATAGAGCAGAGCGGATCCGAAAACGACCCAGAACGTAATTCCCAATATGCCTGTCACAGAGATATATTGAACGAGCGGAATCCACTGACTCCACGCATTTCCCAGTGAAAGCCAGGGCCAGGCCAGATCCCATCGATGGTGCAAAAATTCATACCCGGTCCAGGTGGATGCGATGCAAATGGCAGAGACAACGCCCGACAGTCCACGACCGCGATTCCATGATTGCAAAAATGCACGAATGGCAATGAGCGGAATCAGCATTACTGCGGCGTTGGCAAGGATTGCACCCACTCCGGCACCCACGTGCGCCATCATCAGCCAGTATGTGGTACATAGATTCCACAAAACCATCGATAAATAACTGTAGCCAAGAAATGAGCGAAGTGGGATCGGCCGAGTGGCTAATTGCATCAACCCGAAAAAAGCAGGAATCTGAAGTAACGGAAGTGGGAATGGGGGAAAGGAAAAAGACAGAAACAGAGCGGAAAGCAGTGCCAGTGCCAGTGGAGAACGTTTGTGGAGACGAAACGGTAGTTGGCGGTCTTGCGAAGCGTTGTGCCGTTTTTTTGTTATTGCGTTACTCGGCATACTCCCTCCCTGCAATCACAACCACAAATTCGCCCTTGATGACCGGCCGGTTCTTCCACTCCTGAGTTTGCTCTGCCAGTTGCCCGCGCCGGATCTCCTCGAATTTTTTGGTAAGCTCACGTGCCACACAGACCCATCGCGACGGCTCTGCAAATTCAGACAGCAGTTCCAGCAGATTCACAACCCGGTACGGACTTTCATACACAACGGTTGTGATGTCCGAATCCACAATCTCTTTCACACGGGTTTGTCGTCCCTTCTTTGCAGGTAGAAATCCCTCGAACCGAAAGCGGTCGGATGGCAGACCGCTCACAGCCAGCGCCGTCGTAAGTGCATCGGGTCCGGGCACAACCGAAACCGGGATTCCTTGTTGATGTGCCGCCCGAACGGCAAGAAAACCGGGATCTGAAATGGCAGGCATCCCTGCGTCTGTGATGAGCGCTACTTTTTTCCCCTGTCTCAGCCAACCGATAAGCGTTTCCAGCTTTTTGTGTTCGTTATGCTGATGGAAAGAGATCATTTTTGTGTCAATCCCGAAGTGTGAGAGCAACTTCCCCGAAACCCGGGTATCTTCGCAGGCGATCAGATCTGATTCGGTGAGGGTCTGAATCATCCGCTCGCTTGCGTCGGAAAGATTGCCAATCGGGGTAGCAACAATGGTTAACATAATGGTTCGGGTTGATGGGATACCAAATTGCCCTGTAAAGATAACAGGAAAACCCGTAGTTTCTTTGCCTTGTCGTAAAGAACTCGAACACATTTAACACAAACGTTTTTTCCGCTATGAAATTTCAACCATCTGGGATTAATCATATCACCATACGTGTGAACAAAATCGAACCGGCCGAAGAGTTTTACGGGGGAATACTGGGGTTTGAACTGGTTCGAAAAATGGGGCGAAGCATGGCCGTGTACCGGATTGGACGTGAGGATACGATTGTGATCGTGGAGGCGGAGACAAGTTACGATCCAAATTCGCGTGATTTTCGTGTGGATCATTTTGGGTTTTATTTGAATTCGCCGGAAGAGGTGGATGAGATGGAAGCATATTTGCGGGATCATGAAGTTACCATTTTAAGCGGGCCGGCGAATCGGAAAAACGGACGGTTTTTGTTTGCAACGGATCCGGATGGAAATATGATCGAATTTTTTTACGAGAAATCGGAGTAGGTGGGTGGTCATGGCACGTTATTTGCTAAGCGGTATGTGAGCAAAATTTTTCTAAACGAGGAATGTAAATCAGCAAACCCACAATGAGTCAAACGGAAAGGAATCAAACGGAAGAAACGACGAGAGCAGAGGAAATGGAGAATAAGGATAAGAATGAGAAGGAGAATGAGAAGGAGTTCGGTGCATTTGATCATCAAGGGGAGCATGAGGGGGCAGGAACACAGGAGGTAGAATCCGAAGGGGAGATGGAAGATGCAGGGGAAACGGAGGCCTCAGAGGATCCTATCACCGAAGAGGAACGCCTTTCCTACCGAGTGCAGGAGCTGGAAGCAGAGGTGAAAAACCTTCAGGACCAGCAATTGCGTCGTGTCGCGGAGATGGAAAACATCAAAAAAAGAATGCAGCGGGAGAGAATTCAGCTTTTCGAGCAGGCACAAATTGGTGCCGTTGAGTCGTTTTTACCCGTGTTTGATGATTTGATGCGTACTCTTCAGGCGATGGAAAGTTCCGACACAGAGAGTCCATACTTTGAAGGTGTGCAGATGATTGTAAACAAGTTCAACGATATACTCACCGAGAAAGGTCTTACCCGGATCGATGAAACGGGCGTCCCCTTTAATGTGAATGATCATGATGCTTTGATGCGTCAAAAAGCTCCCGATGACTCTATGGAGAGTGACACGGTACTGCAAATTTTGGAAAGCGGATACAAACTCGGAGACCGAACGATCCGGCACGCCAAAGTGATTGTGAGTGAATAAACCAACATCCCATGTCAAAACGAGATTATTATACTGTACTCGGGGTTGACCGCAGCGCCGGTGATGCCGAATTAAAAAAAGCGTACCGCAAGCTGGCGATGAAATATCATCCCGACCGTAACAAAGGGGATGCCGAGGCGGAAAAAAAGTTTAAGGAAGCCTCGGAGGCGTATGATGTGCTTCGTGATCCGCAAAAGAGAGCCCGGTACGATCAGTACGGCCATGCGGGTATGGGAGGCAATGGAGGGTTTGGCGGAGCCGACTTCGGCAATGTGGACTTTGAAGATATCTTTAGCCGCTTCAGCGACATTTTTGGCGGGGATATTTTTGGTGGTGACCCATTTGGTGGAGGTCGATCGCAGCAGGGTCGAAGAAGAAGTGGCGGCCAGCCGGGCAGTGACCTGAAAATCCGGGTTGAGCTCTCACTGGAGGAGATTGCAGACGGGGTCGAGAAAACCCTGAAGGTGAAAAAATTTGTAAAGTGTGGTGAATGTAGTGGCACCGGCGCGGAGACGGATAGCGATTTCGAAACCTGCTCCACCTGTAATGGGATGGGGGAAGTCCGTCAGGTATCCAGAACCATGTTTGGGCAGTTTGTAAACGTGCAGCCATGCCCAACCTGTCACGGTGAGGGTCGTATTATCCGGAAAAAATGTCAGGCTTGTCGGGGTGAGGGAAGAACCAAAGGGGAGGAGAAGATCAAAGTGCGGATTCCGGCCGGAGTATCGGATGGAAATTATATCACCCTGCGCGGACAGGGGAACGCCGGTGTTCGCGGTGGAGAAGCGGGGAGTTTGATTGTATTGATCGCGGAGAAGCAGCATGAACAGTTCGAGCGCGATGGAAACGATATATACTACGATCTGCAACTCAGTATTCCGGATGCCATTCTCGGAACCGACGTGAAAGTCCCAATTCTAAATGGAACTGCCACCATCAAAATAGAGCCGGGAACGCAGCCGGGTAAGCTGCTTCGACTTCGTGAGAAAGGGATTCAGGCACTCAATGCGTCCGGACGCGGAGATCAGTACATCCGGGTGAATGTGTACGTTCCGAAAGATCTTACCGATGCAGAGCGAAAACATGTAGAAGCACTTCGGGAACAGAAACATTTCGATCCGGAGAGTGCCAAAGAGCGTGAGAAAAGTTTCTTCTCCAAGATCAAAGATGTGTTTATGTGACACGTATCGAGGTTACGCATCGAGTGGATTAAAGCTCTTCCAGGCACTCCGCAAGCGCATTGATGAAGAGGTCCATTTCCGGCTTCTCGATCAGAAGTGGCGGTAATATCCGGATCACACAATCCATCGTTACGTTCGACAATATTTTCCTCTTCAGCAGCCCCTCCACAACCGGCCGGCCCGGTACAGTGAGTTCTACTCCGATCATCAACCCAACACCCCGGATATCCCGAACCAGCGGGTGCCCGCCAACCCGCTTCCGCAACCCCTCCATAAACCAGGCACCCCGCTCGTTCGCCCCCTCGATCAAGCCACCATCCTCCAGCACCTCAATCGCAGCCAGCGCCGCGGCCGAAGCGAGCGGATTCCCGCCATACGTCGTCCCATGCGACCCCTTCTCCATCGCATCAGCAACCGCCTGCGTCATCATCACAGCCCCCACCGGGAACCCGCCCCCAACCCCC
>PZPG01000024.1 GCA_003045995.1 Bacteroidota bacterium | reverse complement strand
AAACCAACGCGGCACTCACCGATGCATTCAGCGATTCCACCGCATTCGCCATCGGCAACGACAGCAAAAAATCACAGTGCTCGCTCGTTTTTTGACGCATCCCCCGCCCCTCATTGCCAATCACAAACGCCATCGGCACATCAAACGTACAATCCCAAAGCCGCATTTCCGCCTTCTGCTCCAGCCCTGCGATCCAAAACCCCCGATCCTTCAACTGTAAAATCGCCTGATTCAGATTCCCCGCCCGCACAATCGGAATCCGCCCCGCCGTTCCTGCACTCGTCTTAAAGACCGTCGCATTCACCGGTGCCTGCCGATGCTTGGGTACAATCACCCCCTCGATCCCCGCAGCCGCAGCCGTTCGCAAAATCGCCCCAAAATTATGCGGATCCTCTATTTCATCCAGCAACAACACCGCCGTATCCGCCGTCGGTTCCAACGCCTCCAGCCACTCCTCAAATTCGCTATACCCAATCTCCGTGATCGTTGCCACCACTCCCTGCGTCCGCTCCACACCAGCCAACTCCTCCAGTTTACGCCCATGCACCTCGGTCACAGGAATCCGATTCGCAGACGCCTCCCTCAAAATCTCCCCAAACGCCCGCGGATTTCCCCCTTTTCTTATATAAATCTTACTAATCTGTTCGGGTTGATGTTTCAGCATCTCCGTCACTGGATTCACCCCGTAAATGCAGGGAAATGTGTTGGTTTGATCGGTCATAGATTCGATGAGTTAACAGGTTTTCCGGCATCCGGCCGGTTACTCGCATCAAAAATACGCAAATCACCATCAAACCCAATCTTTTCAGTGCCAATCCCTCTAATCACCTAGTCCTCTAGTCACTCAATCACCTGGGCACCTAGTCCTCTGGTCACTCATTCACCTGGTCACCTGGTCACCCAGTCCTCTGGTCACCCAGTCCTCTAATCACTCATTCACATGGTCACCTAGTCACCCTGTCATATGGTCATTCAGTTATCTATCCACTCGAAAGTCTCCTATCCACCCGAAACAAATTTTTTGAACGCATCAATAAAAATAAAAGTTGAGGAAATGCAAAAAATAGTGCACATTCAAGAGTGTCTAAAAGTTTGTAGCTCCATGAAAACGTATCCCTACGATCGGGTGGAAATTCCGCCCGCCATTCGAAAACGCGAACAGAAACGGCTCGGGCTCAATCCAACGTTCCGTAGTATTAGCTTCCTGAGTTTGATTGGGTTTGTTACGGGGTTATTTCTGCTTTCCTCCGGGATCTTCATGACACTGCTTCCCTTCTTTGTTCCTTTTGCAACCGCACTCGGTACTGCACTGGTGACCATCGCCGGATGTTTTTCGTTTTTGCTGGGTGCTTTCTGGATCTATCAATCCGTCTCTTCGAAACATTCCGTCAGTCAGCTCACCCGCGACGCTGTCCATCGAATCGTCCGGGATCAAAACTGATCTCCCATCAAACCGAATAAAAATCCGAGCAAAACCGGATTAACCGTATTGTAAACACGCCAGAAGCAGTTGCAGCAAAATTATCTGACGTTGAAAACAGATCGAAATAAGGTTTGAATCGGAAGGGCAGGTCTGCTATTTTCAGTTTTCCTAAATCAACCCGATTTCCCCATGCCTACCAAATACAT
This sequence comes from Bacteroidota bacterium, assembly GCA_003045995.1. Taxonomy (GTDB): domain Bacteria; phylum Bacteroidota; class Rhodothermia; order Balneolales; family Balneolaceae; genus Sam29DG08-bin30. The sequence continues at coordinate 29,496 of PZPG01000024.1, read as the reverse complement.
TATCGTGACCGGAGGGGTCGCATCTTCTCTCGGAAAAGGCATCATTTGCGCATCTCTGGGCCGCCTTCTCATCGCCCGCGGACTTCGTGTCACTATTCAAAAGCTGGATCCCTACATCAACGTGGATCCGGGAACCATGAACCCGTACGAACACGGCGAAGTGTATGTAACCGACGATGGTGCGGAAACGGATCTGGATCTCGGACACTACGAGCGCTTTCTGGACGAGCGGATGTCGCAGAAAAACAATGTAACAACGGGTCGTATCTATTTTGATGTGATCACCAAGGAGCGTCGCGGGGATTATTTGGGGAAGACGGTCCAGGTGATTCCGCACATTACCGACGAGATTAAGTCTCATGTGCTGAAGCTAGGAAACTCGGAGGATTATGATGTTGTGCTGGTAGAGGTGGGAGGAACGGTCGGAGATATTGAGGGGCTGCCTTATATCGAGGCAATGCGACAGTTGCGGTATGAAGTAGGGCGGCAAAATACATTGTCGATCCATTTGACGCTGGTTCCCTACCTGGCAGCGGCGGGAGAGCTGAAAACCAAACCAACGCAGCATTCGGTGAAGACCATTTCCGAGATCGGGCTGAGTCCGGATATCATTGTATGCCGTTCAGAGCACAAGTTGGATACTGGAATCCGTCGAAAGATCGCCCAATTTTGTAATGTGGAGGTGGCGGATGTGATTGAATCACTGGATGCCAGCAGTATTTATGAGGTGCCGCTCCTGATGCAGCGGGAGGGGTTGGATGAACGAGTGATCGAAAAGCTGGGACTGCCTTGCAAAAATGCCGACCTGAAGCGTTGGACGGAGTTTGTAGATCGGGTGAAATACCCAAAACATACAGTACGGATTGCGCTGGTTGGAAAGTATGTGGAGCATCACGATGCATACAAATCTATTTGCGAGGCACTGATTCATGGCGGGGCGATGAACAACACGCGGGTCGAAATTGCCTGGCTTCATTCGGACAAGCTGGGGGATATTTCTGCGGGTGTTTCTGAGGATATTTCTGCGGGTGATAACGACTCGTTCGCACCCCTTCTGGATGCAGATGCAATTTTGGTTGCACCCGGGTTCGGCGACCGCGGCATCAACGGAAAATTTGCAGCGATTCGCTATGCCAGGGAGAACAAGGTGCCGTTTTTTGGGATCTGCCTCGGAATGCAGTGCGCCGTCATCGAATTTGCCCGGCATGTAGCTGGCATGGAGGGCGCCCACAGCACCGAGATGGATGTAAACACGCCCTACCCGGTCATCGATCTGATGAGCGAGCAAAAGGATGTGGAAAAAATGGGAGGGACGATGCGGCTCGGGAAATACCGTTGCCGGCTAGCCGAGGGATCCAAAGCGTTCGAAGCGTATGGAGCGCAGGAGATTGAGGAGCGGCATCGGCATCGGTACGAAGTGAACAATGAACTACGCGATCAACTGGAGGAGCACGGGCTCCTTTGCTCGGGCATCAACCCGGAAAAAAACCTGGTGGAAATTGTGGAACTGCCCAATCACCCTTGGTTTGTGGGTGTGCAGTTTCATCCGGAATTGAAAAGTACCGTATACACGCCGCATCCGTTGTTTGTGAAATTTGTGGGTGAAGCACTGAAATATGCGCAGCAGAAGGTGGCTGCGAAGAGTGGTGAAGGGAGCTGGGATAGGAGCGGGGATGGGTCCGATCTGCATTCAGAAGAGAATATCGGCCGATGATTGTACGATTGCAGCAGCTGAATCCAACGATCGGCGACCTCGAAGGAAATGGTAAGCGCATCGAATTGGCACTGCAGCAAGCGGCCCGCGACAAAGTAGATCTCCTCGTCCTTCCGGAGCTGGCCGTAACCGGATATCCCCCGCAAGACCTGCTTGAATCGGCATCCTTCCGCGAGCAGTGTTACGCCATGACCGACCGATTGGTGAAAGCCACAGGCACATTGGGGTCAGGAACGTCTTCCACGAACGCAGCCCATACCAACCACCCCACCTCCCCCAACCACCCCACCCATCCCACTTACCCTACCCATCCCACCGCCCTGCTGTTCGGCAACATAACCCGCCACGATGGTCCCGGCCGACCCATCTACAACTCCGCCATTCTCGCACAACAAGGCAAAATCCTGGGCATTACGCACAAAACCCTGCTTCCCACCTACGACATTTTCGACGATCTCCGCTATTTTGAACCCAACACCACGTTCGCCTGCCTCACCTTCAACGGCTGGTCCCTCGGCGTCACCATTTGCGAAGATATCTGGATCAACGAGAACGAAATCCAGTACCACACCTACGCCATCGACCCTGTTACCGAACTTCTCCGCAAGGGCGCCGACCTCATCCTCAACATCTCCGCGTCCCCCTTCACTAAAACCAAACACGAAAGCCGCTTTCGCATGCTCCAGGCTCACGCCGAACGATGTGGCGTGCCTGTTCTCTACTGCAATCAAACCGGTACCCAAACCGATATCGTGTACGACGGCGACTCGATGGCATTCAACGGAGACGGCAGGCTCATTGCTGGGGCTTCCTCATTTTGCGAAGATTTTATCGATCTCGGGGTGATGCGGGACGCCACCGGGCAGGGCTGCGAACTTACGGGCATGCGGGGTGAGGACATGCGAGGTGAGGCTTCCCTCCAAACCTCACACCATGGATCCACGTATCCCGCAACCAATCATTCCGTATCCAACCATCCTGTAACCAACCATCCTCTATCCAATCATCCCGCAACCACTTATCCCGACCCGCAGGAGCGACTTTGCAAAGCGATCTGCAGCGGAATCCGTGATTATTTTCAGAAAACCGGTGCTGGAAAAGGGGCTGTTCTGGGATTGAGCGGGGGGATCGACTCCGCGCTCGTTGCGGTTCTGGCAGCGGAAGCACTTGGAAGCGATCGCGTGACCGGGCTGCTGATGCCGTCGGAGTTTTCGTCCGAGGGAAGTATTCTGGACGCTGAAGAGCTGGCCCTTCGGTTGGGAATCCAAACGTATCAACTACCGATTGGTGACCTCTATCAAACCGCACTTCAAGCCCTGGCACCAGTGTTTGGCGACCTGCCTTTTAACACCGCCGAGGAGAATCTGCAGAGCCGAATTCGGGGTTCGTTACTTATGGCCTACGCCAACAAACACGGTGATCTGCTGCTGGCAACCGGGAACAAGTCGGAGTATGCGGTAGGGTATTCCACGCTTTATGGGGATATGAACGGAGCCCTTGCACCGATCGGTGATCTGTGGAAAACCGAGGTATATGCGCTCAGCCGATGGTTCAACGAGAAGTACTTCGGCCGAGAGGTGATTCCGGTGGCCACGATCGAAAAAGCGCCCAGTGCCGAGCTACGACCGGATCAAAAAGACAGCGACTCCCTACCACCGTACGATCAGCTGGATGCCATCCTGAAACTGGCGATTGAAGATCAACTTGGAGAGGCACAGATCGCAAAGGCGGGAGTGGCACCGGCCGATGTAGTCCATCGCATTCTGCAAATGGTAGACCGAAACGAATTCAAGAGATTTCAAGCGGCTCCGATCCTGAAGATGTCTGTAAAGGCGTTTGGCACGGGCCGCCGTCGTCCGATTGTTCAGGGGTGGTCCGGATCGTAGCGCGGGTGCATCCCATTCTAAACATTGCGCGATTTTTCGTATATTCAAAGTTACCCGATTTTGTTGCACATCAACCCGAAAAACTATGATTTGCATGGTTCGAAAGATCCCACGTAATACACCATTCTCACGAAACGTATCCATCCATCCAGTCTTATTCGCGATCTTTTTGTTCACGTTCTCGCCGTTCACTTCTCCTTGGACAAGTCCGGATGCAAGTTTGTTGTATGCCCAGGATCAGGACGCCGGTAGCCAAAACGCCGACACCCAGGACGCCGAGTTTAATGATGCCCCTCCGGCTTTGCAGCAGCTGCTCCCTTATGGAAGCCCGTTTGATGAGAACCGGGAAACATTCGAAAAGGATGAGCCAAGGCCCTCTTCAACCTTACCGAATGACCTGCTAACGCGTATTTCGGCGGTGTATAAGCAGCATGTTCTGGCGGTAGATGCACAAATTCAGGGGCGGCTTGTGGAGGCGGAAAACCATATCATTGAGTCGTTCAACGACATCCAGGAGATGCTGGACGACTATCCCGAGGTTCGGAATGAGGAGCGTTTTGTGGCACTGTATCGTGTGGTGATGGCAGAATACCGGGCTTTTTATGCGATTAGTGAGCCCGTGGAGGAGACCGAGGGTGAGGTGTTTGAGATTCTCGACGAGCTGGCGGTAGAATCGGATGACTGGATGGTGGAGGGATTTTCGCTTCCGGATGGATTGTCTTTTGCAAGGACAGAGGTGCCGCTGGTGCAGAATCGTCATGTAAGCCGGCATCTAATGTACTATACGATGCGCCGCCCGGAGGTGATGGAGAAATGGTTGCAGCGTTCGGAGCGGTATTTTCCGATGATGCGCGAGATCTTTGAGGAGGAGGGGGCGCCACTGGAATTGATCCATTTGTCGATGATAGAGAGTGGGTTGGTTTCGACGGCGCGGAGCTGGGCTTCGGCGGTGGGGATGTGGCAGTTTATCCGGGCTACCGGGTCGGCGTACGGCCTGGAGGTGAACTGGTGGGTGGATGAGCGCAGGGATCCGGTGAAAGCGACACGGGCAGCGGCAAGGCATTTGAATGATCTGTATGATATTTGGGGGGATTGGCATTTGGCAATTGCGAACTATAACATCAGCCCGAGGGGGTTGCGCCGCGCAATTCGCGCAGGCGGAGGGGTGGAAGACTACTGGACGGCATTTCCCTACTTGCCGCGGGAAACGCGAGGGTATGTGCCGGGTTTTATCGCAGCCACGACAATCGCCATGAATCCGGAGGAGTTTGGGTTTCAGCGAAATTATGGCGGGGAACGGTTCCGGTATGAAGTAGTTGAGGTGGACGGGTTGATGCCGCTCGACAAGCTCGCGGAGGCCGCTGGAATCGGGATTGAGGAACTAAAACAGTACAATCCGGAGCTTCTCCGATGGGCAACACCGCCCGGAGATTCCTATCCGCTGAAACTGCCGGTGGAAGTGAAAGAAACGTTCCTGGCGGCGTATGATCAGATTCCGCGGGAGGAACGGGCATCGGAGATCGCCATGCATATTGTGAAGGGAGGGGAGACGCTCGGGGCAATTGCCCGCCGGTATGGCACTTCGGTGCGTTCACTGTATGAAACCAATGAAAATTTGTCGAGTCTAATCTACCCAGGCCAGCGGATTGTGGTGCCGATTGCACCCGGATCGATGGAAACCCTCACGGCCGATCGTCCTTCAAATGCGCCGGGCCGCACCTCCTCTAGTTCATCCTCTTCCTCCCGTGCGAGAGTTCAAGCGCCGGCAAATAGTACCGCTGTGAGTTACACGGTGAAAAGTGGCGATACCATTGGCCATATTGCCGAGTGGTATGATGTGAGGGCCTGGCAGATCCGATCGTGGAACGGGATTGGAAACACGATTCGAGTGGGACAGACGTTAACGCTGTACGTTCCGCAGTCTGCGAGTGGGTACTTCCGTCAGATTGACCAGTTGTCGTTTGCGGAGAAGCAAGGGTTAGAGCAGCGACAGAAAAATGGCGAGTCGGTGTATTCGGTGCGATTGCGGGAGACGTCGGATGGAGGGTCTTCGGGGTCGGCTGGATCGGGACGATTTGTAGAGTATACGGTCCGGCGTAACGAAACCCTGGGCGGCATTGCCCGAAAACATGGTGTCACGGTACGTGATATCCAGCAGGCCAATAACATGAGCAATACACGGATCTATGCGGGGCAATCCCTGCAGATCCCGGTTCGTTAATTCTTTGAAATTCTAATCTGTAGAGATTGTATGTCAAAACCCCTAAAAACCGGTCTTTTTGCGCTCCTTGTGGGGATGGCTGTGCTTTTTTCGGGGTTTTTGAAACAGGAAGACATCTATTTTCAGATCCGCAAGAACCTGTCTATTTTTTCGGAACTCTACAAAGAGGTTTCGATTTTGTATATCGATGAAATTCCACCGGCAGAGCTGATCGAGGCGGGCATCGATGCGATGCTTGAGAAGCTGGATCCCTATAGCGTTTTCATCGCAGAGGGGGAGCAGTCGCGAATGGAGATTATGTCCTCCGGGTCGTTCGGCGGGATTGGTTTGGATGCAGGGTTTCGGGGAGAGGAACTGGTGGTCATCGCTCCGCTTGAGGGCTACCCTGCAGAGAGGGCAGGTGTACGACCAGGCGATATCGTTGTAGCAGTGGACGGGATTTCTGCGGAGGATCTCACGGTGGAAGAGTTTCAGAATGTGATGTTGGGTGATATCGGGTCGATTCTGGAGCTGGTTCTGTACCGGCCGGCGATTGGCAAGGAGATCCGGTTTGAGCTTACACGCGAGAAGATCGAGGCCAAAAATGTAACCTATACCGGCCGGCTCGGGCCAAACGAAGAGATCCTTTACATCCAGCTTGCACAGTTTGGGCAGCAGTCTGCAGAGGAGATCCGCTTGGCGATTTTGGGAGGTGACGATGGCGATACAGTACTTCCCGAACCACAAGGATTGATTCTGGATCTTCGGAACAACCCCGGGGGGCTACTCAATGAAGCAGTCGAAATTGTGGATAAATTCATTGAACCGGGAGTGACGGTGGTAGAGACGCTCGGCCGAAATCCATCACAAAACAACATCTACCCAACAAGGGAGCCGGTGATGTTTGAAGATTTGCCCATTGTGATTCTAATCAATGAGGGAAGTGCCAGTGCTTCGGAAATTGTATCCGGTGCGCTGCAGGATCTGGATCGGGCTGTCATACTGGGCAGAACCAGTTTTGGTAAAGGGCTTGTGCAAACCATCCGGCCGCTACCCTATAACACCTCTCTCAAGCTTACGGTATCGGAGTACACCATTCCTAGTGGCCGGCGCATTCAGGCGATTCGGTATGGGGATGAGAGGAATACAGGCGCTGACGTGGATACAAGTGCTGACACGGATACAGGCGCTGATGTGAATACAGGCACTAGCACTGGCACAGATACAGGAGAAGGGGCTGGCACTGGTGCATACTCCGAATCACGACTAGCTGCACGCGCCTTTAAAACCAAGAACGGCCGAACCGTATACGATGGAAATGGCATCAAACCAGATGTGGAGATGCCGGAGGAGAACACCTCCCAGGTGGAAACCGCACTGCTGCAAGACAATCATTTTTTCTTTTTTGTGAATCGTGTGCTTGCTGAAACGGAGGCGCTACAAGCAAGTGACAGTCCGGAAGAAAAATCCGAACTATCTGCAGAATCCCTCCCCGAAGTAGATGAGGAGCTTTTCGTACGGTTTTTGGAGTATTTGGAGGCGGTAAATTTCGATTTTCGCACACCGGCAGATGAAGCAATTGCCGAGCTGAAGAACCGTTCGGAGTATTTTTCGGACGAAGCGGAACTGGAGCGCCAGGTGAACCAGCTGATAGAGCTTTCCGAGAACTACAAACGTGCGGAACTGCGAAACAGCCGTGCGTTTATCGTTCGCCACATTGAACGCCAGCTGGTCTCCCAAAGCCGTGGACGAAGCGCCGAACAGCAGTTTTTGCTCGAAAACGATCTTTGGATTGACACGGCCCTGGAGATGATTCGTAACCGGGATAACTACCGATCCATCCTCACGCCGTAACATTTGCATAAGCCACAATCCCCCTCTTTAAACGAGTATTCTCCATGAAAGCAGATCTTCACACACACACCACAGCATCGGACGGACGAGAGAATCCGGAGCGCCTGGTCGATCTGGCACTGGAGAAAGGTCTAACAAGCCTTGCAATCACCGACCACGACACGCTCGACGGGTACCAAAAAGCCAAACCCCGGGCAGATGAACGCGGAATCCATCTCATTACCGGTATCGAAAACACCGTTCTCTGGCGTGGTAAAGAGGTACATCTGCTCGCCTACTTTTTTGATGCAGATCACCCCGAAGTGCTACAGTTTGTGGCCAGGCAAAAGCGTGCACGTCGCCTGCGCATGGAAAAAATCGTTGCAAAACTCCAAGCCCAGGGCCTGGACATCACAATGGACGAAGTACTTGCAGAAGCCTACAAGGGAAATGTAGGCCGACCCCACGCGGCAGCGGTACTCATCCAAAAACGGGTTGTTGCAACCATACCCGAAGCCTTTGTTCGGTATCTAGACCAGCAAAAACTTCAAATTCAGACCGAATACGCATCCCTGGAGGAGGCCATTCACGTTTTCCACCGTGCCGGAGGTGTTCTCTCCCTGGCCCATCCCGGCCGCATGTTCAAAGTTCCCGAGCTCCTCGACCTGCTCGAGCACGATTTCGACGCCATCGAGTGCATCCATCCAAGCCATCCCTACCACATACAAAAACGAATGAAAACCCTGGCTATGCGGTTTCAGAAACTGCTTACGGGCGGTAGCGATTTCCACAAGAACGACGAAAACGGCTTTCATCCATTCTTTGGAATCGTAACGCTAAGCGAGGATCATGTATCCCAGCTGCAGGCTCGCAGTTTCGAATGGAAAAGTAAGGCAAGCACCATGGAGGGGAGTCGGGTTGATGGAACTCGTCCCTCACCCCTGGCAAGCAAGGTGGGTAAAGCAGGTGAAGTCCATCGGTTCCCAAGGCCTGCAGGCGCAACCGCATCAACCCGATAAAAAATTCAAATGGAAGTTTTTTTGATGGACGCCCCACACACCGGGGTCACCCAACTTAGTGCGAATACCAAGATTGCGAACACCCAACTTAGTGCGAATACCAAGATTGCGAACACTCAACTTAGTGCGAATACCAAGATTGTCGCGAATAACATAATGTCACTGCCATGAACGACCAGAATATGTCTTCCTCCAAACCTGTTATTGCAATTGTTGCGGCAAAGTGGAACTCGATTGTGACGGACGAGATGGTGCAGGGTGCAAAGAAAGCACTCGCTGCGCGCGGGTATGGGGAGGATCAGGTGCCGGTGTATCGTTGTCCGGGGGCTTTTGAACTTCCGCTGGCTGCTCAGTGGGCGCTCGAACAGGGGAAGGCGGATGCGGTTGTGGCGATTGGTGCCGTGATTCGCGGGGGTACACCTCATTTTGAGTATGTGTGTGATGCGGTTACGCGTGGGATTGCGGACCTGAATCTGCGATTTGGGAAGCCGGTGGCTTTTGGGGTGCTGACGACGGATGATGTGCGCCAGGCGAGGGAGCGGGCCGGGCAGGATAAGGGGAACAAGGGGGCGGAGGCAGCGATTGCGGTGCTGGAGATGCTGGAGTTGCGTGGGGAGATTCGGGGTGCGGGTGCATGAGTTGGGGAGATGCTGAGGTTAGGTGGCAAGATGCTGAGGTTAGGTGGCAAGATGCTGGGGCAGATGAATGGGTCAGATGAGCGGGGTCAGATGAGCGGGAATGATAACAGAAGATGAGGGTTGAAAATCGGCAAGAATTACTCTAATATAGGGTGCTATAATTGAATTCTATGAAAGAATACTCCCTGACCAGTAAAAATCATTCGGAAGAGGATAAATTGCTCCAGAAGCAGCTGTCTGAGTCGGGAGAGATGCCCTGCCACATCGCCATTATTATGGATGGGAACGGGAGATGGGCACGCACCAAAGGGAATATTCGATTGCACGGGCACAAAGCGGGGGTGGAGTCGGTTCGGGATATTACCGAAGCTTGCACGCAGATGGGGGTTCGGCATCTCACGCTGTATGCGTTTTCAACGGAAAACTGGCGCCGTCCGTCAGCGGAGGTGAGCGGGTTGATGAACATTCTGGTGGATGCGCTTCGCGATGAGGCGGAAACGCTGCACAAAAACGATATTCAATTTGTAACCATCGGCCAGATCGACCGGCTTCCGGATCATTGCCAGACCAAGATCGCCGAGGTGAAGGAGCTTACGAAAGAGAACAGCCGGTTGCAGCTTTGTTTGGCGCTGAGTTATTCGGGGCGATGGGATATCACGGAGGCAGTGAAAAAAATTGCGGTGGAAGTGAAGGAGGGAAGGTTGCAACCGGAGGAGATCAATGATCAATTGATTGGCGCGCATCTCTCGACGGCGGATGTTCCGGATCCCGACTTGATTATTCGAACCAGCGGGGAGTATCGCATCAGTAATTTCCTGTTATGGCAGCTTGCATACTCGGAATTGTATATCACAAAAACGTATTGGCCGGATTTTCGTCGACTAGAATTGTACAAGGCAATAAAATCGTTCCAGGAACGTGAACGCAGGTATGGCGACGTCAAAAACGGGCGGCTGATTCGGCAGGCTCCCGCGATTATCAAATCGCTACTTTCCGATTAATGCTGTTCGAATCATGCTATCTGAATCATGCTATCTGAATCATGCAATGCAATGGAATCTGACCTACGCTATCCGAGTAATGCCATCCGAGTAATGCCATCTGAATTATGCTATCCAAACCCGAATTAACTATCCGATCGAAACGTAGTAAGAAGGATCAAGTGAATTTAAAATCGACTTTCTTTTGTTTTTTGGCCCTTGTTCTTTTGCAATCTGTCTCCGGATTCGAAGTTGGGTACGCACAGGAGCAGAGAACGTTCACTCCTGAAGATCCCAGCAAAATCCTGCCTCAGGAGCTTGAGATTCAGGAGATTCGGGTGGAGGGCCTGATCACCGCGCGGGAAACGTATGTGACGTCGATCAGTGGGCTACAGGTTGGCACCAGAGTGAGCATCCCGGGAGAGCAGATTTCGGAGGCGATCCGCAAACTTTATCAAACCGGACTTTTTTCCGACGTACAGATTCGGCACGAACGGGTAGCAGGGGGTGTGGCCGTAACCATTATTGTGGAGGAACAGCCACGTCTTCAGGAGTATGAATTGCGGGGAGGAAAGCGATCGCAGCGCAATGAGATTCGGGATGAACTGAATCTGTTAAGCGGTTATTCTGTAACGAAATCGATGACGGAGCAGGCGGTTCGCACGATCCGGCGTTACTTTCGGGGTGAGGGGTACTGGGGAACCACCGTGGAGGTGCGGCAGGAGGTAACGGACGAAGAGCGATCGCGGGTAAAACTGATTTTCGATATCGACCCGGGCGAGCAGCACAAGGTTCGCCAGTTTCTGTTCGAAGGCAACGATACGTTTAGTGATCGCACGTTGAGAAAGGCATTCGAGACCATCAAGGAGGATCGTTGGTGGAAGATTTTTAAAAAGCACGTCTATATAAAAGAGGACTTTGAGGAGGGCAAGGCAAATCTGCTATCGTTTTATCGCGACAGGGGTTTTAGGGACGCACGGATTGTAGCTGATTCCGTGTATGTCGATCGTTGGAAAGGGGATGAAGACGCTGTGTACTTTGCATTTACTCTGCAGGAGGGCCCTCAGTACAAGGTTCGGAACATCATCTGGGATGGAAATACGGTGTACACGGATGAACAGCTCACAGAGGCACTGGGTTTTGAGAAGGGGGATGTATTTAACGAAACGAAGTTTAGTCAAAACCTCAGTTACAACGGAGAAGATACCGACATCAACAGCTTGTATCAGAACATCGGATATCTGTTTTTCAATGTGTTTGATCAGATTACCATTGTGAATGGAGATTCACTGGATCTTTCGTTCGAGATCTTCGAAGATGAAATTGCGACCATCCGCGCAGTGCGTTTTTCCGGGAATTCTAAGACTCACGATGATGTGGTGCGGCGGAATTTGCGCACCATTCCGGGCCAAACCTATAGCCAGTCGGCAATTATTCGATCGATCCGGGAATTGGCTCAGCTAGGGTATTTCAACCCGGAAGGGATCACGCCGGATATTGTCCCGAACCGGGTAGATCGTACGGTGGACATTGCATACCAGCTTGAAGAATCTCAGGGCTCCGACAATTTTGAGCTTTCGGGCGGGTTTGGCGGCCGGCAGATTGGGGTGATCTTGGCAGCACGTGTGAATTTTAACAACTTTTCGGCACAACGGATTTTTGAACCGGGAGGATGGGACCCGATACCGTCCGGCGACGGTCAGAAGCTCTCGTTGGGCGCTCAGATTACGGGACGGGGGTATCAGAGTTTCAATTTTAGCTTTGTGGAGCCATGGTTTCGTGGTCGCCCCACCTCACTCGGGGTCTCTCTTTCCTACGATTTTATCAACTACAGCAACAGCGGAATTTTTGGGTTTCAGTCGGCCGGTATCTCGAACGGGCAACGAAATGAACTCTTTTCGGCATCTCTTAGCCTTGGACGGCGCCTGAAGTGGCCCGACGATTTCTTCTCTCAGCGGACGATCCTCACCTACAACCTCTTCAATGTGCGCGGATTTGACGAGGTGTTTGAGGACGGTCAGGCGAATATTCTGAGTTTAAAGCAGGTGATCGAGCGAAACTCCACGGATAACCCTATTTCTCCTCGTGCAGGTTCAAAATTCAACGTGTCTGCCGAAGTGGCTCTGCCTATGCCGGGATTTGCCCAGTTTTATAAAATCCAGACGGCGTATCAGCAGCATGCTACCGTTGCGGGAAAACTGGTGCTAAGTTCTACGGCTGAATATGGATACATGGGCTATTTTGGCAAGGACAACCGAAGCAATTTCAAGCGTTACTTTTTGGGTGGAACGCCGCTCCAGCAGCGTCAAAACTTCCTGAACGACAACATCGATCTGAGGGGTTTTCCGGGAGGATTCAATGGGGTGATTTCTCCACTGGATGAAAACCGAAATTTGGTAGGCGGCCGTGTATACAGCAAATACTCTTTTGAAGTGCGGTATCCCGCCGTAAGTTCCGAGCAGATTCAGCTGATTCCCTACCTCTTTTTTGATGCCGGGAATGCATTCAACGATCTAAGCGAGTTTGATCCATTTAATATCAAACGGGCCACTGGACTGGGTGCACGAATCTTCCTTCCTATTCTTGGGTTGGTGGACTTGAGTTACGGGTATCGGTTTGATGGAACACCGGCATCGAATGAAGGGGCAGGATTGAAGGCAGGCGAATGGGAGTTCCTGTTTAATATTGGCGCACCATTCTAATGGGTTGACGGGCCGAAGTGCTGTTCCATCAACCCGAAAAAGAAAACAAGTTTATAAACGTTCTGACATCATTCTAATAAAACGAAAGCGATGAAACGAAAGCAAGTGTCCATATTCTTGTATGTTGCGGTGGCAATGTTCGGGCTGTTTGCGATTGGAGCGCCGGGGGAACTGAATGCCCAGAAAATTGGCTATATCGATTCGGATGAGATCATTAAGCTGATGCCGGAGTATAGCGGGATCGAAAAACGGCTGAATTTACTGACAACGGGGTGGGATGATGAAGTGCGGGAGATGGAGCAGACGATTCAGGAGCTGCAGGAAGAGTTTGATGCCCGGGAGATTTTGTTTACCGAAGAGATTCGGAAGGAGCGGCTGGATGAGATTGAGGAGCTGAAGAAGCAGAAAGATCGGTTTGTTGAGGAGAAATTTGGCCCGAACGGGGAGTATTTTACGATTCAGGCGGAGCTATTGGAGCCGATTCAGAGGCAAATTTTTGAGGCACTGAATGCGGTGGCAGAGCGGGGGAATTATGATCTGATTTTTGACCGGAGCGGGGATACGCGGTATCTCTATACAAATCCGGATTGGAATGTTACAGATCGGGTTTTGCGCGAGCTTGGAATTGACGAGGAAAACATAAGAAATTGAATAGAAAAGATTTTATCTTCGACAACCTTAAAAATAGAGTATACCATATGAAAAAAGGAATTTTGTTGACCATGTTGCTGACGATGGCATTGTTGCCATTATCGGCGTTTTCGCAGATGAAAATCGGATACATGAATCCGGACTCTGTACTTCGGGATCTGCCGGAGGTTGCTACGATTGAGGCGCAGGTTCAGGGGTACATTGAGGAGCGTGAGCAGGCGTTCCAAGATCGGTATCAGGCGTGGATTGCACTCTTTAGTGAGTATAATGAGCAGACGCAACAAGGATTGCTTACTGAGGAGGAGATAGCTGCAAAAGAGCAGGAACTTGCCGAGGAGGAGCAGGAGCTGACGCTTTTGCAGACGCGGATTCAGAATCAGATTGCGGCACGGCAGAATGAGTTGTTTACGCCGGTGCTGGAGCGACTGGATCGTGGTATCAGGGCAGTTTCCGAGCAGATGGGGCTGGATATGGTGTTGAACCGTCAGACCGGGATGGGGGATCCGATCATCTATTTTGCAGGTGGGCAGAGTGTGGATATCACTGAGTCAGTTTTGAACTATTTGTTGGAAAATAACGAGTAAACTTATCACGAAGGAAGAATTCAATCTAAAACAGGAACAAACATGAATACATTACAAATGAACACATTTCGAATTTTTTCTACGCTTTTGATCGCGCTGAGTTGTGTGATTCTATCGGTGCCACAACTGCAGGCACAGGACATGAAGATTGGATATGTGGATCCAAGGGTGGTTTTGGAAAAGATGCCGGAGATGAAGGCGGTGCAGCAGCGGTTGCAAAATTTTGCGGAGCGCAAGCAGAGCGAACTGTCTGCAAAAGAGCAGGAGCTTCAGCAGGAGTTTTTGGCGTATCAGGAGCGGTCTGCAACCGGTATGATGGATGAGGAAGCGATGGCACGGGAGGAGGAGCGGCTTGGACAGATGGATCTTGAGTTACGTCAGCAGCAGGCTCTGGCACAGCAAGAACTGGATCAGCAGCGCGTTCAGTTGATGTCACCATTGCTCGAGCAGATCCAGGGAGCGATCAACAGCGTGGCCGAGGCTAAGGGGCTGAGTTACGTGTTGAATACCACAACATCTGCCGGAGATGTGATTATTCTCTATGTATCCGAGGAGATGGAGCAGGAGTATAATATCACAGACGCTGTGATGATGGAGCTGGGTATCTAAGATTAGCTGGGTATCTAAGATTGTGGAAGTAGACCGGCTTCACGCGGAACGGCAGGTCTGGTCGGAAGGTTTTTCGCGCGTTATGGGGCTGGATGAAGTAGGGCGGGGGTGTCTTTGCGGGCCGGTTGTTGCAGCTGGGGTGATATTTTCGCCCGGCTATGAACCGCCCGCCGGACTGAGAGACAGCAAGAAGTTGACGAGAGAGAATCGAGAGAGGTTGGCGAAGGAGATTCGGGAGACTTGTCTTTTTTGGTCGGTACAGTGCGTTTCGCATCAGCAGATCGACCGCATCAATATTTTGAGGGCTTCGTTGCTAGCCATGCAACAATGTGTAGATGCAGCGGATCCGGCACCGGATATGCTGTTTATCGATGGAAATCAGCCATTGAATCTGCTAATCCCGCAGCAAACCATGGTGAAAGGGGACGACCGATCTGCAACCATTGCTGCTGCCTCCGTGCTGGCGAAGGTGTTTCGGGATGATTGGATGCAAAAACTTCATAAAGAGTTTCCGCAGTACGGATGGGACAGGAATGTTGGATATCCGACGCGTGAGCACCGGGAAGCTTTGCGGGAGTACGGTCCAACCCCATACCATCGGATGAGTTTTCGGTTGTTGTGATTCGTAAGATGCTGTCTGAAGTCGGCTGTGGATACTGGTGTCGGCTGTAGATACTGGTGTCAGCTGTAGATACTGAAGGACCGTTTGTACAGGTCAAAATTGAGACACACGGCGATCATCAGGGAGTTAATGAGAAATGCAGCACCTCCGTAGCTGATGAACGGTAAAGGGATTCCGATGATTGGAATCAGAGACGTTGCGCTTCCGATGTTGATAATGAATTGAATAAAAAGGAGAAAGGTGAAACCAACCATGACCAACTGCGCAAATGGATTTTTGTGGGATCCCACCATATTCAGCAAGGTGATAAACAGCAGGGTAAACAGCAAAATCAACCCGCCTGCTCCCAGGAACCCAAACTCCTCGGCAACCACACAATAGATAAAATCGGTCCACTGTTCGGGTAAAAACCGAAGCTGTGTTTGCGTACCCTCCATGAAACCTTTACCAGTCAGGCCTCCGGAACCGATGGCTGTTTTGGCTTGTAAAATGTTCCACCCGCTTCCCTGTGGATCCAGAGAGGGGTTAGCAAAAGACTGAATCCGTGCGATTTGATGGGGTTGAAGGACTTGCTGGAATGCGAACTCCAGACCGCCAATGATCACAAGTCCTAGTACCAGTGCACTGAGACTGATCCACATTCGACGTTGCAGTACAAATGTAATGCCAGCAATTAAAATTGCGGATGTTAGTCCCAGCCGCCAGTCCAGAATCGAAAAATACCCGATGATTCCGGGAGAGATAATGAGCAGGGTGATGCCGGATGGCAGGCCGGACCAAAACAACATCACAGGGATCAGAAGCAAAAAGACCAGCGCCAATCCGGTTTCATTTTGCAGGAGTAGTAGCAACACCGGTACCAGGAAAAACGCCAGGGCTGTGAGGGCTGTCCGTATATCCTCCGAAGTTATGTTCCGCTTTCGTGTAAGATAGTTAGACACCGCAAGAATGGTTGCTGGCAGTGTTAGCAGTCCGGCCTGAACATTCACCGGGCCCACCCGGATCCAGCTCTTCGATCCGTTGATTTCCACACCTGCGAACAGGGTAAGAATCATGAGCACGACCCCGAACCCGTAGAAAATATAGGCAGCCCCCTGAAAGGTTCGTGGGGATATAAACTGAACGATTATAATCATCAGGGCGGATGCTCCGACCCATACGAGTTGTCGATTGAAATTATTTACAATGAAACCAGGAAGAAATTCCGATACAGGACCTCTGGTGGCACTGTAGATGGCAGTCAACCCTGCAGCGGATAGCAAAACCCAGATCCCAATCAATCGCCAGTTTAGTTTGCCAAATTCAATCATCGGATCTCCCCCTGTACTTCCTGTGTTTCCCGTGCTTCCTGTGTTCCCTGTGTTCCCTGAGCCTCCCCTGCTTCCTGCTGCGTCCGCGCCTCCTCTGCTTCCCGCTCCCGTTCTGCCCTGCGAGCCTCAATCTCTACCACGTCAAAATTCATCACATAGTCGAGCACCCTTGTTCGTTCAATGGTGCCCTTCAGATATTGCTCAATCATCAGTGATGCAACTGGTGCAGCGGAGATCGAGCCAAACCCGGAATTTTCCAACAGCACGGCGACTACAATTTTCGGATCTTCGGCCGGAGCAAACGAGATAAACCAGCCATGATCCCGACCGTGCGGATTTTGGGCTGTTCCCGTTTTTCCTGCCACGGCCACGTCCTGCATATTCACATAAAATCGCCCTCCACCTTCTGTTACCACCCGCCGCATTCCTTCCCGCACCACTTGCAAATCCGACTCCCGAAGCCATTCCACTCGTCGTCGTTCAACCGCAACGGACGTCCGCGATTGATCCGGGTAGATCACCTCTTTTACAATATGGGGTTTCACCACGTAACCGCCATTGGCAATTACACTGGCAGCTACCACCATTTGCAGGGGAGAGACCGATACCATCCCTTGACCGATCCCTAAACTCATCAAATCCCCTACACCCCATTTTCGCTCACCAAACGTCTGATTCATCCAGGTACTGTCGGGCATAATCCCGCTTCGCTCAAATGGCAGATCGATTCCGGTTTTTTCACCCATCCCAAAATCTTTCATCTTGGCAGACCATCTATTTAGGTGTCCTCGCGTGGCAATTCGCTCCATCATCCAGAAAAAATAGTAGTTGCTGGACTTTGCGAGTGCCTTTTCGAGATCATAGACACCGGGTTCTGCTGTATCCCCATACGCTCTCCCACGAATATAGGGACCGGTACTTACGATTTCAGTTCTCGGGGTGATGAGATTCAGATCCATACCGAACAGACCCATGAAAGGTTTAAAAGTGGATCCGGGTGGTTGTCGCGACGAGATGGCGCGGTTGAACAGGGGTGTGAGGGAATCGGCATTTACCTGTTGCCAGTACTCCGGATCGGTGGTAGAGGAGAGTTTTTCCGGATCAAACTGCGGAGCACTCACAAGGCTCAATATTTCACCATTGGTTGGATCCATCGCAACGATGGCGCCGGTTTTTCCCTCCATGAGCGTTTCCCCAAGCTGTTGTAGCTCTGCATCCAGGGTTGTGATTAGGTGCGAACCTCGAACCGGATCCCGGTCCAGATCCTCCACCGGAAACTCACCGAGAGATGCTCCAAATGCATTTACACGGATGTAGCGGGCGCCTTTATCACCCCGAAGCTCCTGCTGATAGGTAAGTTCGAGCCCACTCCGGCCAACTTGATCCCCCATCTGAAGCTCCTTGTTCTGCTTTAGATCTTCAGGGGAAGCCTCCCGCAGGTAGCCAAAAATATGGGGAGCGAGTACTTCTCCCGGGTAATTTCGTCTGCTTCCGATCTGATTACCAATACCGGGCAGACGCCAAATGTTCTCTTCGATGGAGGAAAAAATATCAAAGGACACCTCTTGAAACAGGATGGATGTGCGGTGCCAGGAGTAGCTTCGCGCTGCCCGAAGCCGGGTTTCAATCTCCTCCTCCGGAAATCCGCTGAGTTGTGCCAGGAGCGGGATTTTTTCCTCATCAAACAGAGAAGGGGTAACTGTGATGGCATATACAGGCGTATTTTCAACAAGAATTTTTTGATTTCGGTCCATGATAATCCCCCGCGAGGCCGGTACAACTTCCATTCGCAGCGAATTTTTCATGCTGAGAGGAGCGTAGGTGTCGAAGTTGAGGATCTGGAGTTGAATGAGTCGGAATAGGAGGATCACAAAACCCAGAATTACGATGGTTTTGAGGACCCTTGTGGATCGTTTCTGCAGTTGGCCGGATCGTTGTGTTGGACTCATGGCAAGATTACCGGTTTCCTGCGGTGAAGTAGTAGATCAACCCGACACCAAGCGTGAACAGTGTGTCACTGAATAGTTTGGTAGCTACCACAAATTCAGATGCATAGAGCTCAGTAAACAGCGAGATCGTGATGAAGATGGCATTATGGGTGAAAAGTATCAAAAAAAGGTACAGTGCGATCTGCCAAAAGAGGAAACGGTTGTTTTGAATGCGGGATATGAGGGGATGAAACAGGTAGATGGTGCTGACTTTGGAGAAAAGATGCAGGCCCCACAGGTCGGTGGTTGCATCGGCCAGAAAGCCGAGGATGGCAGCCATGATGAGGGACTGAGTGCGTGAATATTTGCCACTTTGCAAGATGAGAAAGAGCAGAACCAGGTCGATGATACCACCTGCCAGGGTCAGTTTGTTCAAAACGGCTGCCTGCAGAATTAGGACCAGAGATCCGGACAGGACAAGTTTGATGATGCCTGGCAGGTTCAAAATAGGTCCTCCTGGAGATTTTGCAGTGTTTGAACGCTGCTGTCGGGCTGAAAGGGAATGATAAACAGTTCAGAAAGGGTGTGGAGCTCTACTTTGCTTCGTATGAGTACACGCTGTGTGTCTTCACCAGGTTTGGAATCGGTTTGAATAACCTCACCCAGAATCAGTCCGGAGGGGTAGCGATTGCCGTATCCGGAGGTTTCAGCGATATCGCCGATATTCACAGGAATGGTTTTTGGGATATAGTCCAGGTGAAGAACCCTTTGCTGATCGCGGCTCCATCCTGCCACGCCGTATGCTCTCGAGTCCTGAATGCGTGCACTTGCCCGAAACAATGTGTTGGCATAGGGCATAACCTGGGACACGCCGGATCCGGTAAGAATGATGGTGCCCACCAGGCCATCCGAGGAGATAACCGGCATGCCAGGCTTTACACCCTGTCGTTCACCGGCGTCCAGGGTGATGAAATTGTTCAGGCCTGTGAGTTGCTTTGCTATCACTTTGGCCGGGATCAGGTCGGGTTGACCGGCTGTTTTGAGCGCCAGCATCGATCGAAGGGATTGCAGTTCCGATTCTGCACTTCGAAGGCGATTGAGTTCGTCCTGAAGCAGTACATTTTGGCGCTGAAGGTACCGGTTGGTTTCCAGAGCTTGTCGATACGTAGACACCTGGGATAGAGGCTCTTCGATAATGCTCAGGAATGCCACCGATACGGTTCGTACGTTATTGAGTCCGCCAGAGGTTCTCTCTGCCATCAGGAAAAGAGCTGCCACCAGCAGAAGTGCGGTAAGGATTGTGTCTTTAACCTCTATCAGCCGACGCATTCCACAATAAGGGGATTAGAGTGTAGTAAGGGGATCCGGTGATCTCTGGGAGACTAAGTAATCACCGTTTTATAGTAGTCAAGATCTTCCAGAATGGCTCCGGTACCGCGCACCACTGCAGTCAGCGGATCCTCTGCAATATGAACGGGCAGATCGGTGGTTTCCATGATCAATTTATCCAGATTTCGCAGAAGGGCACCACCGCCGGTAAGCATAATCCCGCGGTCCAGAATATCGGCAGACAGTTCGGGTGGCGTGTGTTCCAGGGATTTTGTGATCGCTTCAACAATGGTATTCACCGATTCGGAGATCGCTTCACGAACGTCTTTGGAAGTAACCTGTCGGGTTCTCGGAACTCCGTTGATCAGATCCCGTCCTTTGGTAATCATCTCCAGTTCCTCGTCGAGAGGCGTGGCACTTCCGATTTCACATTTGATCTTCTCGGCTGTTCGCTCTCCAATCAGCAAGTTGTGATTTCTTCGGAAGTAGCCGATGATGTCCTCGTTTAATTCATCTCCTCCAAGCCGAACGGATTCTGCGTACACGACTCCGGACAGTGCAATCACAGCAATCTCTGTCGTTCCGCCGCCGATATCAACAATCATGTTCCCGTAGGGTTCGTGAACATCCAGCCCAATTCCGATAGCCGCAGCCATAGGCTCATCCACCAGATAAACCTCCTTGGCACCTGCATGTTCTGCACTGTCCCGAACAGCTCGCCGCTCTACTTCTGTGATGCCGCTTGGAACACACACCACCATTTGGCGGGTTGTAGAGTACCATTTTACACGAACTTTCTTGATCATACCACGAATCATCTGCTCTGCCATTTCGAAGTCGGCAATCACACCATCCTGCAGTGGCCGGATGGTTCGGATGTTCTTGTGGGTTTTCTCGTGCATCAGCCGGGCCTCGTATCCAGTAGCAACGGTATCTCCCTGGCTGTTGATGGCAACAATGGAGGGTTCGTTCAGTACGATTCCTTCGTCACGAGAGTAGATGAGCGTATTTGCTGTTCCAAGATCGATCGCGATATCGGTGTACAGAAAATCAAAGATGCTTTTTTTGGTCTGATTTTTCCCAGTTCTTGTCTTGGTAACTGTATATGGTTCACTCATTTATGGTATAAAATTAAAGAATTAGTTATGGCCAATGAAAATACCATATTCGTATGCGATTTGCGAATGATTTTTAATGTCTGAAGATACGAAAACCGGTCTGTACCATTGCAATATTTGCATTGTCTGCTGCTTCAATGACCTCGTCGTCTCGAACGCTCCCTCCCGGTTGAATAACAGCAGAAGCTCCCGCGTTCTGCATCGCTTTGATGGCATCCGCAAAGGGGAAAAATGCATCGGATGCAACCACAGAACCCTGGAGAGAAACCCCGGTTCGTTCCGCCTTACGGATGGCCACATCAAAACTATCGATGCGACTGGTTTGCCCGCCCCCGATGGCCAGAATTTGTCGGTTCTTGCAGAAGAGGATGGCATTCGATTTAACGTATCGTACTGCCTTCCAGGCAAATTTCAGATCGCTCATCTCTGATGCTGTTGGCGATCGGTGTGTAACGATGTTCAGATCGCTTTCAGTCAGCGGACGTACGTCTGAGGTCTGCTCCAAGGTTCCATCAAAAAAGGACCGGATTTCGGAACTGCGACGTGGTGCATCCGGATGAAATAGCACCAGACGACGGTTTTTCTTCTCCATGAGTTGTTCAAGAGCCTGCGGATGAAATGAGGGAGCCAGAACGATTTCAGAAAAGATGGTATCGATCTCTGTGGCCAGTTCCGGTGTCACCTCGTGCGTACTGCAAATCACCCCGCCAAAGGGTGAGACAGGATCGGTCTCAAAGGCCTTCTGCCATGCGTCCAAAGCAGTGTTCCCCTCAGCCAGTCCACAGGGAACGGTATGTTTCAGAATTGCGATGGTCGGTTTTTCCGATTTAAAATCCCGCATCATGCGAAGCCCTGCATCCATATCCAGATAGTTGTTGTAGCTCAGTGGTTTGCCATGCAGCTGTTCGATGGAGGATTTCATCGAGGAGTTCACCGAAGAGTTCGAATCCATATGAACGGTTGCTTCCTGATGAGGATTTTCTCCATATCGAAGGGAGAATGAGCGGGGATACGATTCCGCCTGCGAGTTTCCGGGCAAACGGCTGAGATACGTCACGATTCCGGCATCATATTCAGATACCTTCTGAAATGCTGTTTTCGCAAGTTCCAGGCGGAGCTCGAAAGGAATTCGCCCTGTATTGGATAGTGCCTCGAGGAAATACTCATACTGGCCGGGAGAGGTAAGGACCGTTACATGGCCCATATTCTTGGCAGCTGCCCGAATCATGGCCGGCCCTCCGATGTCGATAAATTCTGTTGCCTTTGCAAGGTGTCCGGATACATTTTCCTGATCTTGCGGCGGGTCCTGCACAGCTTCCCCAAAGGGATACAAATTAGCGACAACCAGTCCGATGGGTGTGATCTTTCGTTCCTGCAGTGACTCCAGATCCGGTGCATGTTCCAACCGGGCCAGAATGGCGCCATGAATCGATGGATGAAGCGTCTTCACACGTCCGTCGAGGAACTCGGTCTCACCGGTTACCTCAGCTACATCGGTTACTGTCAGCCCGGCCTTTCGGAGTGTTTCGGCCGTACCGCCGGTACTAAGGAGTTCTACCCCCATTTCCTGAAGAGTGTTTGCCAGGGGTATGATTCCCGTCTTGTCATACACAGAAAGTAGTGCCCTTTTGAGTATTACTGGTTCCTGATGGATGTGATGAAGTGGTTGTAGTGTCATAATGTGTCCGAGCCGAGTAACTGCTGAAGGGTTTGAATAAGGATGATTTTTTCTTCCCGTTTCACTTTTTCCGCAAGAGTGGTAGCAGTATCCCGCGGGTCTACAGGGATTTTTGTCTGAAGGATAATATCTCCTGAGTCATACTCCTCATTCACATAGTGAATAGTACAACCTGTTTCTGTATCTCCTCCTGCAATCACAGCCTTGTGAATATGATCACCATAAAATCCTCGGCCACCATATTTTGGCAGAAGAGATGGATGCGTATTGATCATTTTGCCACTGTACTGCTGGACAATTGGCGCGGGAATTTTCCGTAAATACCCGGCTAAAAGAATCAAATCGGGCTTGAAACGAGCCATAACTTCCATCAAAAGAGGTGCGAATACATCCTCAGATTCTGCGGGGATTACAGAAACCGGAATACCGCTCCGCATCACTCTCTGTATCACTCCGGCGTTGTTTCGATCTGTAATCAGTCCAACAACACGAACATTGCGAAGTTCACCGGAAACGATTGCATCCAGAACTGCCTGAACGGTGGTTCCCTCTCCGGATGCAAAAAGCAGAAGATTTCTCAAGACTGGCGAATCAGTATGTTGATAGAAGTAACAAAATCAGATCAAAAACAAATATAGGAATTCAGTGCTAGCAAAGCCACTCAATCTCTTTGGAACTAGCATGAATCACATCCATGGTATATCCCTTCGAATGTAAAAAACGAAACACCTTCTGCTTTCGTTTGATGGGATCCACTTCTCTTCGAAAGTGTGCTTCTCTTTTTTGGATCAGTTGGATGCAACTCTCTGTAGCATCATCCTCTTGAAACGTATCTTCCAGGGCTTTTCGTGCGATCGCTTCAGAAATTCCTTTTCGTCGAAGCGCGCTTAGAATCTTGGACGGCCCCCAGCCATTTACAGAAAATTTACCTTGAGCAAACTGAACCGCAAAACGCTCATCGTTTAACAGATCTTTGTCTGCAAAGGAACGTCTGCAGGATTGGACAATCTCATCCGAAAACCCTCTCCTTTTTAGTTTTTGAATAAACTCTTGTTCCGAATGATCCCGAATGGCAATCAATGAATAGCCGGAAGCAAACGCTTTTTCCCGATCCTCCTCTTGCCGGATTTTACGAAGCAGTCCCTGCGTTAAAATGGATCCCGCATGGAGCGCTAATCGATCCGCGATCGTAGTGGATACACCGGCCAAAAACTGCTCTTTGTGGAATAAAGAGAGTCTGTCGGATCGCTTTTTTTGGGTTTCTGTCCGGGTAATCTCCAAAGGAAGTTTCTCAAGAAGCCAGGCATCACCGGTTTCGTCTCGAGTGTGCTCCCTATTTGAATTTTCCGGTTCAGGCATCATCAGACTTAGCGGCTTTTTCTGCCACCGGCTTGGAATCGGAAGGCTCCTCCTCCGGCATCAGCCTGTTACGAACGGCTTTTTCAATTTTGATTGTCAGCTCCTCGTCCTCTTCCAAAAATTGCATCGCTGCATCCGATCCCTGTCCGATCGGTTCTCCTTCATAACGATACCAGCTTCCGCGTTTTTCAATGATATCGTACTCCACGGCAAGATCTAGTATTTCAGAAATTCGGGAAACACCCTGGCCATACAGAATATTAAACTCGACCACTTTAAACGGAGGGGCAACCTTATTCTTGGCAACCTTCACTTTGGTTCGATTCCCCATCACCTCATCCCCCTTCTTGATCGAACCAATCCGACGGATATCGATTCGAACCGAACTGTAAAATTTCAATGCACGTCCACCAGTCGTTGTTTCCGGATTTCCAAACATCACCCCGATCTTCTCTCGCACCTGATTAATAAAAATACAGGCCGTATGGGATTTGCTCACAACGCCGGTAATTTTCCGAAGCGCCTGGGACATCAGTCTGGCTTGAAGTCCCATGTGGGAATCGCCCATCTCACCATCCAATTCTGCCCTGGGAACCAGGGCCGCCACAGAGTCGATCACAATCACGTCAATGGCTCCGGATCGGATCAAAGTTTCCGTGATTTCGAGTGCCTGCTCTCCAGAGTCGGGTTGGGAGATAAGCAGTTCATCGGTATTGATCCCCAGATTACGTGCGTATTTCGGATCGAAAGCATGTTCAGCATCAATAAATGCAGCATATCCGCCCTTTTTCTGAGCCTGCGCAATCACCTGCATGGCAAGAGTCGTTTTCCCGCTGGATTCCGGACCATAGATCTCTGTAATCCGCCCCCTTGGAATTCCATTCACCCCAAGAGCATAATCGACCATGATGGAACCGGTTGAGATCGCATCCACCTCATTGTAAGGATTATCTCCCAGTCTCATGATGGTTCCTTTTCCATACTGTTTCTCAATCTGCCCCATCGCAGAGTCGAGAGATTTTAAACGACTGTCTTCGGTTTTTGATGCCATAATAGTTGATTTAAAGGTTCAGATGACTAGAGTATGTATACTAGATTTAAATGTATGCTAGATTTAGATATATGCTGGATGTAACTATATGTTGAATGTAAAGGCGATAGAGATATATGTTCAATATATGTATGATAGGAAATCATGATGTTATATACACCTTTTTTTTTAAAAAATTTTCGGTCATAAAACGGCAAAAAGTTCTTTCATCATTTGAATGCACTGCTCTGATGTGGTGTACGGAGCAGGTCCGATTCTCAGAAGATCATTCCGTGCGTCTGTGTACACTCCCTTTGAGAGTAGAGTAGCCCGAATCTCACGGGCACGGTCCGACCGCAAGGAGAGGAACCCACCCGTTTGTTGGGGCGACCGGTTGTGAGCCCGCGAAATACCCGATCCCGGACCGTTCATCCCCTCGAAAAGCTCCGTGAGGAACTGAACTTGTGAACGATATTGATTTTCCAGCACCTGCGGTGTGAGTCCCTGCTGATCAAAAAAATGGACAACCGATGCCGCACGGAACTGAGACACCGGATCATATGTAGCAGTCGCAAACTTTTGATCTCCCTCATCAAAGTCGATCCGGTTTTGGTCTTTTGGTTGATCCAGACTTCCAAACGCAGCAAACCAGCCGGTAATCAGCGGTGTTAAAGAACAATTTCCGGGGAATCGTAGAAAACAGTTTGCCTCACCCCACTGCAAATATTTGTATCCGCCAATCAAGAGATAGCAATCTTCCAGACCAGCTTCCCGTAGCGATAAAGGAACAACGTTCGTCCCATGATAGTCGTCAATCATCAAGGGAACTCCAGCGTCACGGCAAATCGCTGCAATCTCTGTCAAACGGGTCTGAATTTCCGCTGTCTGAAAATAGATTCTGGACAGCATCACCGCTGAAACCCGGTTATTCAGATGCGATCGAATCGATTGCAGGAGTGTTTCATCCTCGGTATGATCCAGGATGACGGGTTCCACACCGATCTTGGCAAGACTTCGAAGCTGACGACTCATCGAATGGAACTCACCGCTGGTTGTCAAAATAACGGGTTTACGCACCAGGTCGAGTGATGAAAGCCACGATACCATCAGCACATGGGTATTTTGCTCCCTGCACCAGTATCCATCCGGGTCATCATAGTACCGGCGCAAATAGTTGCGTAAGATCTCGGTTTTTTCAGCAGCAGCAATCCACTTTTGATCCACATCCCTCGCAACGGTCGTTTCGTACTCATGCATCCCCTCAAATGCGGCATCGGGCCAGGCTTGATGCGAATGACCGGTAAACAGCAATCGGTTAGCTACATCAAACCGGGAATAGTGTGGTTGAAGATCCTTTGCAAGATGGTCGAAAGGCTGGCTCATGGGACTGATGGGGTACGTTTATTGGGTACGTTTATTAGGTACAATTATTGGGTGTAATTATCAGGCATGTTGATGGATTGACTATTTCGATGTTTCTGAGAAGTCGCCGTTTCTCAAACGCTCCGCCAACCGGGATTCGTTCACCCGTTTAAAAGACTTCAATCGATCCGGATTTGGAGAGGCCAGAGTCATTTCCCGCTTATTTAGCGCCCCTGGAGCGCGGGCAACATACCATCCAGCCGTTGCCATGGCTGCTCTCGCCCTGGAAGAAGCACTGTAAGTCGACAACAAGGCATCCTCTGCGGCAAGCTTCCGGAGTCGACGAAACAATTCCGGCGTCCAGCCCGAAGGATTGGTTTCGGGGGAAAAGGGATCATGAAAAAACAGGTTTATGGGAGGGATCTTCTCGCTAAGCGTATCCTTGGATGCAAACTCCTCAAACCGGCTGATCAGAAGATGAAGATGAAATGATGGCTCGATCACTACATCATTCCACCCAGGTTTGGCGTAGTGAAGGGTGTGCTGAATGATTCCGGCGATTCGGGTACTATCTGCGGACACACCATACTCCATGTTTTCGAGTAGTGAGGGGTTAGGCGGAAAGCCCTCCACGGAGTAGAAGTGGCACGAAACCGGATCTCTCTGTCGCGAGTCATGTAGTTTGCCATTAAGCAGTTTGTCATGATGCAGTTTGTCATAGAGAAGAGCCATATTCAGGCCGGTTCCAAACCCGATCTCCAGAATATTCAACGTGGTAGCTTCACCAGCATCTTCCTGTGAGGCCGCGTTGGTTAAGCCTGTCATCTCAAGGAACAGATACCCACTTTCGGAAGCTGCTCCGCCACGATTATGGTAGGGCTGCTGAAATGGTTCGGAAAAAAGCGTAGTGCTTCCGTCACCCGTAGATTCGAGACTTGCCCGGTGCGTCTGAATAGATATGGATGGGTCTTGGTTGTTCATTGGTTGTACACTCGGTGTTACTCATTCAGTAATGGTCTTTCCATGTTGTGAAATGGATCACGATCAAAAGGTATCCAAACCACAACACTTTCGCACGGCCTGAACCATCTAAAAACATACATTCACAGCAAATGAACCATCTTTCCTGTTGAAATTGAATCATTCCGGAAAAGAGAACTGAAATTCCATGGACAATTCGATCAAAAACCGTGAAAGATCAAACATCAGGCATGAAGAAGTCGCACTTTTCCTGTACATTTGATTATGAATGGATCGATGTTTGCGCATGAGCAAATGAGCAAATAAGTACAAGAGCACTGTGCTTCCACCCTCCCTCGTAAGCCAGTATGGAACACGAGTTTGCCTGCATCAACACTACCTCACTTAAAATGGAAAGAGGAAGTCCATCAACCCGAAAAAAAGAGATAAACCCGTCATGACTACTGCAGCAAACCGTAAGCAAACCCTTGCCCAGCTGGCCCACAAACACTACGATTATATGGTGGATGTGAGACGGCATCTGCACCGGAACCCTGAAGTGAGTTACCACGAATTCGATACCACGGAGTTTATTATTGGTGAGTTGGAGCCTCTTGGATTTCGGATTGAACGCCCACTTGAGACCGGTTGCGTTGCGATCATTGAAAATGGCGGCAGGAATAATGGCGACGGGAATAACAGTGCAGACCCCGCAGAAAATTCAACCCGTGTTGTGGCCCTCCGAGCCGACATCGACGCCCTCGCCATGGAGGAACGCGGCCAGGCCAAACAGAGCTTCCTTTCGGAGCGCGAGGGAGCGGCCCACTGCTGCGGACACGATGCCCACACCGCCAACCTTCTCGGCACCGCACGCATCCTCCACGATCTGCGCGATCACATCCACGGCAAAATCGTCCTCATTTTCCAGCCAGGCGAAGAGAAACTCCCCGGCGGCGGCCGCCTGCTCTGCGAAACCGGCCTGCTCCAAAAAGAAGGCGTGCGCGAGATTTTCGGCCTTCACACCAGTCCACTCTACGCGCCCGGCCAGGTAGCTGTGAAAAACGGCCCGCTCATGGCCCGTCCCGACGAATTCGAAATCCAGCTCATCGGCAAAGGAGGGCACGCGGCAAGCCCGCACGAAACCATCGACCCGATGATGATGCTCGCCCAGGTAATCACGCAATTTCAGACGATTGTGAGCCGGTCAATGGACCCTGTCGAGCCTGCCGTGGTAACGATCGGTAAGGTTCGGGGCGGCACGGCGCATAACGTTATCCCCGACCTTGTGGAGTTAACCGGCACCGTGCGTACCTTCCAGCGCGAACATGCGGAGCTGATTCGCACACGGATGGAGCAAATTTTAAAAGGGATCGCGGAGGGGAGCGGCGGTCATTACACCTTTCAATACACCGAAGGATATCCAGCGGTCATCAACACGCCGGCGTCGTCCGACCGGGTGCGGAGAGCGGTGCGGGAATTACTGGGCGAGGAAGCGCTCGTCGAAATTCCCAAGGCGAAGATGGCAGGAGAGGACTTTTCCTTCTATTTGCAGGAGTTTCCGGGCACGTTTTTCTATCTCGGCACGGGCAGCGACGAGGCCGATTCGCGATGGAGCTGGCACCACCCGAATTACAATGTGGATGAACGGGCGTTTTTGACCGGTGCGACGGTGATGGCGGGAGTGGCGCTAGATCCGGAGGCGGGGGTTGGGAGCTAGCTCGAGCCAGGCGAAAAGGCGGGTGTTGGGGTCGATCCCCAGCCAGGCGAGTAGGCAGCAAGCATGCAAGATTGTAAGGTTTCGGGTTGATATGTCCGCTTTTAAAGCCATTCGCAGACCTCCCGGGCAGTATGCTGGCGAATGACAGCAAGGTAACCAATACAACGGTTGTCAATAGGAATGATGGAATACTCACTCCCCTCAACCCCAACACCATCCTGATACCTGCACAGTAAAAACCATCAAGAAGAACTCTTTCAAGATACA
>PZPG01000023.1:18945-31128 GCA_003045995.1 Bacteroidota bacterium | reverse complement strand
TCCTTAATCTTTTTTCGTTTGGCTTTCAGATGGCCAAAAACAAGATGTGCCTATTTGTGAGGAGGCGATTTCACTAGCGATTTCACGGACGATCTACAGGCGGTATGCCGGCAAGCGCTAAAATCTGAGCTAGTCGCTGGTCCCAGGTGTGATGCTCTTCGACAAAGGTACGTGCTTTCACAACTCGGGCACGAATCTCATCATCCGGTGTCTCCAGCCACTCCAGCAACCGGTCGGTAAACGAATCCTTACTGCCAAGCTCATAGATCCAGCCACGTTCGCTGTCCTTATCGCCCGCTCCCAGCATCGCCTCACACTGTGGGGTTCTGGCCGACAAAACAGGTCGCCCGCTTGCCATGTATTCCATTAGTTTGATGGGAGACGTGTAGGCCTTGGCAGCAGACTCCGCATTCACGAGCAGGTCGAGATGATTCATGACATCCGGCATGGATGTGTATGGTTTTGCCCCGTGAAACACGATTTGAGTCTCGTTTTTGTAGCGCTGCCGGAGCGTTTGCAGGTAGGGACCGTCACCGTAAAAGTGCAGCTCCAGGCGTGGGGCTGGGTTGCCTTGGGTTGGCTTGGTTGGGGTTGACTCGCTTGGGGTTGGCTTGATCTGGTCGGTGTTGCTCCACCGCCTTGCAGCATCCAAAAACCCCTCCGCGACCAAGTCCAGGTCGTACCATGTTTCCATCAGGCCGGTATATCCAATCCGAATCACATCACCCCGACTCCGCTCCGACGCCTCCTTCCACACGGGAAACCGACCCGGATCCACGCCGTTCGTTACCACATGGGTTTTCCCCGACAAGGCATCCCCCCAGCGATCGTGAATTCCCTGCCGGACCACATCCGAAATGGCAATCAGCAGATCGGCCGACTGTAAGAATCGACCTTCAATCCCGGCAAGCCACGATCGCCGCTGACTTCCGAAACTGTTTACCTCCAGCACCAGGGGGATCTCCCCACAGATTCGCTTCAACGCAGGAAGCCAGTTCATAAATCCAACCGAATACCGAATGTAGACAAACTCGGGTCTGTTCGTGGGCCAGTGGTTCTGCGAAGTCTCGAAAGGGTGGCCAGATAGTTCATTTCGAACTGCCCGCAAAAAGCGCCTCCCCCACAAAATCCTTCGTACCGGGTCATTTTTTGCCAGCGGCACAGAGACAAGCTCCGGATTTCCATCCTCACCCTGCAACAACGGAATCTCCTCCTCCGTTAGGATTCGCGTCGCAAACCCAGCCTTCGCCAGCGCCCGCGTGATGCTATACGCATGTACGATATGCCCGCCAACCCCCCGGTGCTGCGAAGAAAATCGCGGATAGGGGATTAGGTACAGCGCATTCCTGGTATTGCCCGCATTCCTGGTGTTCCCCTCAAGCCCAGTACTCCCCGTATTCCCAGCATTCCTGGTGTTCCCCTCAAGCCCAGTACTCCCCGTATTCCCAGCATTCTCGGTGTTCCCCTCAATCCCTGAACTCCCCGCATGCCCAAAATTCATTCCGGATTCCAAAGCCTCTCCCATCACCCCGTGCGCAAACCGCCGCTCAACAGATACATCACTGCCATCCGCACCGCCACGCCGTTGGTTACTTGATTCAAAATGACCGCCCGGTCGCTGTCTGCCACGTCACTCTCCAGCTCCACCCCCCGATTCACCGGCCCCGGGTGCATCACCGTAAAATCGGGATACCGCTCCAGGTGCGCCATTTTGATGCCAAACAGCTCGTGGTACTCGCGCAGGCTCGGAAAAAGATCCGTACCGCCGTTCATCCGCTCCATCTGAATCCGCAACGCCATGGCAAAATCGCACCAACCCAGCGCCTCCTCCAGGTCGAAACTCACCTCCACTCCCAGCGACCGAACGTCGAGCGGCATCAGCGATTTCGGGCCGCATACCATGACTTCAGCGCCCACCTTCCGCAGCCCGATGATATTCGACCGTACCACCCGGCTGTGGGCAATATCCCCAATCATCACCACCCGTTTGCCGCGAAGATCCGGCGCCAGCTGCCGCATCGTGAACATGTCGAGAAGTGCCTGGGTTGGGTGTTCGTGCGCCCCGTCCCCGGCATTAATAATCGTTGCGTCCACACATCGCGTAAGAAAATGTGGTACCCCAGGGCTCTCGTGCCGCGACACTACCATGTCTATTTTCATGGAGCTGATGTTGCGGATCGTGTCTTTTAGCGACTCGCCTTTTTTCGTGCTCGAGGTACCCGCCGAAAAGTTCACCACGTCGGCCCCCATTCGTTTTTGCGCGAGCTCGAACGATAGCCGCGTCCTGGTGCTATTTTCGTAGAATAAATTCACGATGGTTTTGTCCCGCAGCGTTGGAATTTTTGGGACCGGTCTGTCCAAGACTTCACGGAACATCTTTGCCTGATCCAGTACATAGAGGATGTCGGCTGCGGAGTAGTCGGCGAGGCCGAGCAGGTGCTTTTGCGCGAACGGAGTTGAGCCCTTTGCTTGGCCACCCATCGCCTGGCCGGCTTTTTCAGAGGATTTTTGTTCGGGTTGATGCGATTCGTTCACGGGCTCGGGCGCGGATTTGGATTACTTTGGAGGCTTGGATTCAATGGGTGGCTTGGATTCAATGGCTCGCTAACCACGTACACAGCATCTTCGCCGTCTAGTTCCTCTACCAGAACACGTACCTCCTCCCGTTCATGGGTTGGTATCATTTTGCCAACATAATCGGCCATTACTGGCAGTTCCCGATGGCCTCGATCCACGACGCAACAAAACCGGATCGATCGGGGACGTCCATATCCCATCAGTGCATCCATGGCAGAACGAACCGTTCGGCCGGTGTAAAAAACATCGTCGATCAGGATGATATCCCGCTCTTCAATATCGAATGGAATCTCAGATGCCTTTACTTCCGGCATGCTCCCTTTTGTACGAAAATCATCGCGGTAAAAGGTTACATCCAGCATCCCGAAATCAGGTTTCCAGCCAAACTGATCCTCAATGATGGAGCTGATGCGTTGGCCGATATATACCCCACGGGTTTGCATACCGATGAGCGCCAGGGATTGTGGGTCGTCGAACGGTTCTAAAAATTGATGGGCAAGCCGAAGGTAGGTTCGCTTGAGATCTTCGCCGGATAAGATCCTTGCTCGTTTCAAACTTGGGATAGCTGGATGTTACGAAATGGAGGAGTGAAACATTTGGATTCAAAAAATCAACTCAAAAATAGGGAACACTGGTTTGCTTTCCAACCGCCTGGCTTTTTTCATGTCACAGACTTTTTTCAAGTCACAGACCTCATAATGCGTCTGTGTTTTTTACCTGGATTTCTCGGCATCAAGCAAGTACTTTAAAACAGCATTAGACACATCTACAAATCCCCATCCTCCGCCAAATCAAACCGAAGCAAACTTCCGTCCTCCCGTTGCATCAACGGAGTACGTGCAAGCTTCCCCTCCACCAGCCGCTCCACATCCGCCAGTGTATCCGCATCATCAGGTGACAAATCCCATCGAATCGCCCGAAACCTTGGAAACCGTAGCGTATACCCCGCTTTTGTCCTCGGGTTGATTTGAATCCCATCAAACTCCAACTCCACCACAATACCCGGACGCAGCCCCACCGTAGGCCCATACCGTTCCACCGTCAACTCCTTAATCCGCCGGTTCAACATCCTCAACTCCTCATCCGTATACCCGCCATACGCCTTCCCAATTGGGACGAACTCCTCCTCATACCGGTCATCCTCCCGCACCGAAATCCCCAGTGTAAAATCGGAAAACGTTCCACCGCGTTTCCCGCTACCCGCGTGCGCATACATCATCACCGTGTCCAATGAGCCACCCGGCTGCTTCACCTTCAGCCACGAACGCCGGCGCTGCCCATACTCATACACACTGTCGCGCTTCTTCAGCATCAACCCCTCATTTCCACGCTCCAATGCCCTTTGGAACAACATTCTCAGCATTTCCACGCTTCCCTCACGCCCCACGCTTCCCTCACGCCCCATACTTACCTCATCACTCCTGTCCACCTCACGCCCACTTTTTATTCGGGTTGATGCGGATCCATCCCCGCCCAGCGAATACTGCCGGCTTACCATGAATCCATGCCTTCGACCCAGCGATTCCAGCATCGCTCTCCGCTCCTCCAACGGCCGGTGAAAGCAAGGCTGACCATCGTGATACAGCAGATCGTAGGCAATAAACCGAACCGGAAACTTCGAAAGCGTCCCGGCTCCCGGCTTTTTTCGCCCCATCCGCTTCTGCAACATCTGAAACGGCTGAATCCTGTCCTCCACAAACACCACAAGCTCCCCGTCCAGCACCATCGGTGGGAGAACCCGCTCCTGCATCTCATCACACACATCCGGAAAGGACACCGTAACATCGTTTTGATCCCTCGAGAACAAGCAAATAGTCTGTCCATCCGTATGCAACTGGCACCGCATTCCGTCGAACTTCTCCTCGGCTACATAATCGCGCAAGTCGTATGGAAGGTCCATTGGCAACTCTGCACCCCGCAAACCCTCTACACCCTCCAATCCCTCTGTAACCTCCACTCCCTCCACTCCCTCTGTAACCTCCACTCCCTCCAATTCACCCACATCTCCCAAAACCCCCTCCGGCAGATCCGCCGGCGACGCAAGCATAAACGCAAGCGGATGAAACAGCCGAAACTGTGCCTCATCAAGCCGATCCTCAAATGCCATCACCGCCGTTTCCCCCATCGAGCCCGTCACCATGTGCGCATATCGAACCTGTTCCGCATCCCGATTCCATGCCTTCGCGATCGCCTGAATCAGCGAACGTCCCTCAAACCCAATCCGAAGCGACCCTTGCCCCATCATCCGGATCATGTACTTGCTTTCCACCGGCTGCATATGCCTCCAAACCCTCTGCAAAACATCCATTTTTTCTTCTCGGGTTGATGCGGTTCGGATTTCGTGAAAGTGGGCACGCATCTGGCCTAGCGGGATTGGCCTGGGGGAACGCCGCTTCTGACCCTCCGGGGTTGCCGCCATCAACTTCTCAACAGTCTCTGACGTGCTTCCTACGGCAGTTCGCGAGGGTTTGAACACCAAATCATAGTCGATGCCAGAAAATTCGGAGGCGGCCAAACCGATGGTACGTCCACCTACTGCGGCGCGATGTCCGCTTTTTGATGGGAAGGCTCCCTCGCCGATGAATTCCGTAGCTAAGCGAATCTCATCCACATTCTGCAACCGCTCCAGAAACGCTGCACATACGGAAATTTTAGCAGAGGTACCTCGAGTCTCACGAACCTGCTGCAGGGTCGTGCACAGCGAGAAGAAAGTAGGGCTCGTATGCTCTTCCATCACCCCGAACCCTTTTTAGTGTTCTCCGATACTTTCACTTCAGCTTCACCTAGCCCTACGTTGCCCAGCTCAGACTCATTCATCCCATTCTCACTCAACCCCGCCTCCGCATGAATCCCCATCTCAGCCAAATAATGCAACACCACATCCGCATTCGGTGAGTGCGTAACAATCGTCCGCTTTGGTGATACCTGCTCCACAAACTCCAGCAATGCATAAAAATCCAGATGATCCGACAGCGGAATCAGCGCATCCACCGTCAACTGGCTCTGCCGCGCCTCCAGCGTTGCCCATCCAGAACAATACGCAATCCTTTTCCTCTTCACATTCGATGCAAAACCCGACCCCAGCGCCGACCCCGGTGCAATCAAAATCTTCCCTTCGCACGACTCTCGCCGGTACGTTTCATACCTCCCAAGCGAAAACCCATACCGTTCATACACCTCACAAAGCGGAAACCCAGCCCCATGAATCATCATCGGGTGATCCATCGGAGCCAGCATCTGCATAATCTCCTGCGCCTTCCCCAAATTATACGCCAGAAACACTGGCGTTCGATCCTCCCGCAATGCATCCTCCGCAAACTCCCGCACACGTGAAGCAAGAACCTCATGCGGCTCCCATCGGTAAATCGGCAACGAAAATGTAGCCTCCGTAATCAGCGTATCCACACTTGATGGAGCAGAAAAACCCTCCGTTGCAGGGGAGGGCGGAGTCCGGCAATCACCGGTATACAACAAAGACCCCAGCTCCGATTCAATGTAAACCATCGCCGATCCCAAAATATGACCAGCAGGGTACAATGTTACGCGAAACGGGTTGATGGGATCCGCCCCCGACTCCTTCAACACCCTGGCCCCCCCCCTTCAACACCCTAGCCCCCTTCAACACCCTAGCCTCCTTCAACTTCTGCACGTTCTGCACATTCCCAGCCTCCTCCATCCACTCCCACAAGTCCCCCGACTCCACCGGCTCCAGAAACGGCAACGCCACCCGTCCACCCCGAAACCCCCGAAGCGCCATCAAATCCAGCGTAGGAGCGGAACCGATCGTCACGACACTCGAATTCCGGTGCATGTGATCGGCATGCGCATGTGTCACAAACGTAAACCTGGCGTCCGGGTGCACACCATCCATCGCCACGCCCAGCTCCGGCAAATAAAACCCCTGATACCCTGCTTTTTCTACAATCATAGACTTAGACAATCAACCCTTCAACTTCTAATACCCAGCCTTTCAGTATCAAACTTTCTGGCATCCAACCTCCTTGCAGCAACCCTTTTTGGCACAACCAAGTCAAACCAAGTCATAGGTGTCAAGGGTCGATAACCCGTCTCCCTGCCTCGTTTCGAAGCTCCTCCGGCAGAGACTCCATCACGGCAGACGCCATCGCCTCCACGATGGTCGATTTCAGGTGCTCACGTGCATACACCAGACGAATCTTCCGTGAAGGAACCGGCTCCTCAAACGTCCGGATCACCGCCTGCGTACAACTTCGCTCAAACTCATTCACCGCAGTAAGGGGCAACAGCGTCATACCATTATTCTGCTCGACCACCCGCTTTAATGTCTCCAAATTCCCGCTCTTGAACGCAATTCTCCGAGAGGAAACCTTTTGTCCATCCTTCCCATCCACCTGCCCGCAAATCTGCATCGCCTGATCCCGAAAACAATGCCCCTCCTGCAAAAGCCACACATCCGACCCCGTCAAATCCTCCGCTCGCAACGCTCCTTCCGGCAACAACGGATACCCCGGCGAAAAATAACCCACAAACGGTTCTGTGTAGAGATCCTTCGAAAACAAAACGTGCTCATTCACCGGCGTAGCAATCAGACCGGCGTCCAGCTCATCCCGCAACAATTTATCCGTCAAATCATCCGTAAGCGCCTCCTCCACAGACAACTCCACCCCCGGATGCCGCTGTTGAAACGTTCGCAAAAACATCGGAAGCAGATACGGTGCCACGGTAGGAATCACCCCAAGCCGGAACGTTCCCCGAAGCTCCGACTCCGTAAACTGCGCCATATCGAGCAGTGTATTCGCCTCCTTCAGAACAATTTTCGCCTGTTTGATGAGCTCCTCTCCGTGCGA
This sequence comes from Bacteroidota bacterium, assembly GCA_003045995.1. GTDB lineage: Bacteria > Bacteroidota > Rhodothermia > Balneolales > Balneolaceae > Sam29DG08-bin30. The sequence goes on along the minus strand of PZPG01000023.1, from coordinate 23,725 downwards.
TGTGGGCACCACCGGCGAGCGCGACCGATCGAACAGAATCACTCCCAGCTCCTCCTCCAGTTTGTGAATCTGCATACTTAGGGTTGGCTGGGTGATGTAACTCTTTTCCGCGGCTGTGGCAAAATGTCGGTAGCGATCCACGGCCACTACGTAACGCAATTGTGTTAATGTCATGTCGTTTATTTGGATTGATGGGTTTCGCCTTTGAAAAGTACACAAAATTTTAGGAAAGGCGGGATTCAACCTTGGGTTTGACCGGTCACTTTGTATCTTCTAAATGAGAGCAATCCCCCGAAACAAACGTGTAACCCAATCCCCCGCGCACAAGCCATATTGATCCCTACCTATGTATCTGATTTTTGACACCGAAACCACCGGACTCCCGCTCGATCATGCCGCACCGCTCAGTGATTTCGACAACTGGCCACGTTGTGTGCAGCTCGCCTGGCAGCTTCACGACCACACCGGCCGGCTACTTTCGGACGGGAACTTCATTATCCGGCCTGACGGCTTCACCATTCCCTTTATTTCCGAAAAGATTCACGGAATTTCCACCGAGCGAGCAGAGAAGGAGGGGATCCCGATCGAAGAGGTGATGGAACACTTCGAGCGGGATATTGAGCGTGCGCACTTTCTTATCGGGCATAATCTGCAGTTCGATCTCAACATTATGGGATCGGAGTACCTGCGCTATCAACGGCCGAGCCCATTCGAGTTAAAGCAGGTGATCGATACCAAAGACGACGGAACGGCATTTTGCGCTATCCCGGGTGGAGTGGGTCGATTCAAGTGGCCTACTCTGGCCGAACTTCATCAGAAGCTGTTTGATGTGGGGTTTGAGTCGGCTCACGATGCGGCGGCAGACGTCGATGCCACAGCACGTGCCTTTCTGGAGATGGTTCGACTCAATGTGATTCAAATTACACTGCCGTCCGGAACCCATCTTTCTACCGGAACCAAAACTTCTACCGGAACCAATCTACCTACAGCAGACAATCCCGCAACAGGACTGGATCTTAGCTCCCATCCGGCCTCTCAGTGGATCGACTCAAATCACTACATGGACGCAGTCCACGATCTTCGCTCGAGGGGTGTGGAAGCAGAGGATCGAAGCACATTGCAAAAAGCGAATCTGCCGACACCGCGAAAGGGGGGACAATCGCTCTCCGGCACTGGCACGAGCACCGGGGTCAACACAAATGCTGGCACAGACTCCAACCCCGCCGCAACACCCATCGCTGACACACCGTTTGTGCATCTCCATCACCACTCTAAATACTCGGTGCTACAAGCTGCGGCCGATACCAAAGAAACGGTGAAAAAGGCCAAAGCGGATGGCATGCCTGCCGTGGCTCTCACGGATTTGGGAAACATGTACGGGGTTTTTCATTTTGTACAAGCTGCCCATGCAGAGGGGATCAAACCGATTATCGGGTGCGAACTATATTTTGTGGAGGACCGGCATCAAAAAAGTTTCACCCGCGATCACAAAGACCGCCGTTACCAACAACCATTTCTGGTAAAAAACCGAAAAGGGTTTGAAAACCTCTCGGTGCTAAGCTCCCTCGGATTCACAGAGGGCTACTATTATAAATTTCCGCGGATCGACCGGGAGCTGGTACAAACCTATCGCGAGGGGTTGATTGCGCTCACCGGCGGGTTGCAAGGGGAAGTGCCATTTTTGATTCTCAACAAAGGGGAAGAATTTGCGGAGAAAGCTCTCGTCTGGTGGCATCAGCAATTTGGCGACGATCTCTACATCGAGCTTATGCGGCACGGGCTGGAGGAGGAGGAGCGTGTAAACCAGGTTCTGCTTCGGTTTGCAGAGAAATATGGCATCAAAACTGTAGCCACGAACAACGCTTTCTATCTGGACAAAAAAGATGCCCGTGCACATGATGCGCTCCTGTGCATCGACAATGGGGAGATCATGAGTACGCCCATCGGCCGGGGCAGGGGATATCGGTTTGGTTTTCCGAATGATGAGTTCTATTTCAAGACGCAGGAGGAGATGAAGGCACTGTTTGCCGATCAACCCGACGCCATTCGGAACACCGCCGACATTGCGGAAAAAGTGGAGGCGATCGATCTGCGTCGGGATGTGATTCTGCCCAATTTCGAACTTCCGGAGGGGTTTGATGATGAGAGTGCTTATCTCCGCCACCTCACCATCGAGGGAGCACGGGAACGGTACGGCGAGATTTCGGATGTCGTACAGGAGCGGATCGACCTGGAGCTGTCGATCATTGCATCCATGGGATTTCCGGGTTACTTCCTCATCGTACAGGACTTTATAGCAGCAGCAAGAGATATGGGGGTTTTTGTTGGTCCCGGGCGAGGGTCAGCAGCCGGTTCCGTTGTGGCGTACTGCACCGGAATCACCAACATCGACCCACTTCGCTACGACCTGCTCTTCGAACGCTTCCTCAATCCGGAGCGGGTGTCCATGCCCGATATCGATATCGATTTCGACGACGATGGCCGCCAGAAAGTGATCGACTACGTTACCAAAAAGTATGGCAAAGAGCAGGTGGCTCACATCATCACGTTTGGGACCATGGCTGCACGCTCCTCCGTTCGGGATGTGGCACGAGTACTGGATTTGCCGCTGGTCGACGCCGATCGCCTCGCCAAGATGATCCCGGAAACCATCGGAATCTCATTGCAGGACGCCATCCGTGATGTTCGAGATCTTCGGGAAATCCGAAAGCAGGAAGATCAGCTGGAAGGGCAAACGCTTGCGATGGCCGAAACCCTCGAAGGATCCGTTCGGAATACCGGAATCCACGCGGCCGGAATTATCATTGCGCCCGACCGGCTCACCAAGTATATCCCCATCGCCACCGCCAAAGATGCCGACCTGTACGTCACCCAGTTCGATGGGAAGGTGATCGAAGATGCAGGGATGCTAAAAATGGACTTTCTGGGCCTGAAAACCCTGTCCATTCTCAAAACGGCAATGGCATCCGTACAGCGAAACCATCAAAAAGAGTACAACCTCGACACCATTCCGCTGGATGATGAGAAAACCTTTGCGATGTACTCCGATGCCCTCACCATCGGAACCTTCCAGTTCGAATCGGAGGGGATGCGGAAGCACCTGAAAGATCTCAAGCCCTCCTCCGTCAACGATCTGATCGCAATGAATGCACTTTATCGTCCCGGGCCGATGCAGTTTATTCCGGATTATATTCGCCGCAAGCATGGTAAAGAGAACGTAGAGTACCCGCACGATGACCTCCGGGAGATTCTGGAACCCACCTTCGGGATTATGATCTACCAGGAGCAGATCATGAAAGTGGCCCAAACCATGGGTGGCTACACGCTTGGAGAAGCCGATGTACTCCGCCGCATCATGGGGAAAAAGAAACCGGAACTTCTGCCGCCGGAAGAGGAGAAGTTTATGAAGCAGGCCCTCGCCAAAGGGTACGACAAAGCCGTTGCCAAAGACGTGTTCGACAAGATGGCAATGTTTGCCGGCTATGGGTTCAACAAGTCCCACTCGGCTGCCTACTCCGTTGTGGCGTATCACACGATGTACTTTAAGGCCAATTACACCGCCGAGTATATGGCCGCTGTACTTAGCCACAACAAAAGCGACATCAAGAAAACCGCCTTTTTCATTGAAGAGTGCCAGCGCCTTGGTATCGAAGTGCAGCCCCCCGACATCAACACCGCCGAATCGGAATTTGTGGCGGTCGACGGGCATATTCAGTACGGAATGTCGGCCATCAAGGGAGTCGGTGAGAGCGCCATCCATTCACTGGTTGATGAACGCACCTCCAACGGCCCCTTCCCCTCCATTTTCGATTTCGTGGCTCGTGTCGATTCGAAAATCTGCAATCGGCGTATGGTGGAAAGCCTCATTCAGGCGGGGGCATTCGATACCCTGCACGATAACCGGGCACAATTGCTGGCCAGTATGGACGAGATTATGGCGTACGGTTCCCAAAAACAGGAGGAAAAACGACAACAGCAGGTAAATCTGTTTGATGCGTTTGCCGCCACGCCGAACAACGGTGCAACGGGCGGTGCGGGATCCAATGCCAATGGTTTTTCCAATACACCAACCCTCCGGAATGTCGATAAATGGACTGCCATCGAGCGGCTTAACAAAGAGCGGGAACTTATCGGGTTTTATCTGTCCGGCCATCCACTCGATCGCTACAAAGAGGACATCAACCTGTTCTCCACCACCACACTGGATTCTGACCGCCTTGGGAAATTAAGTGACCGGTCCGCCGTGAGTGTGGTAGGCATTATCACCGGAGTACGACAAACCGCAGACCGAAAAGGGCGACCCATGGCATTTGTTCAGTTTGAGGATTTGCGCGGAAGCGCCGAAATGCTATGTTTCAGTGAAACGTACGATCGCCATCAGGGACTCATCGCTTTAGATACGGTGGTGATGGTCCAAGGATCGTTGGACACCCGGCGAGGGGAACCCAAAATCATCGCCAACAGCCTGGAGCGGGTCGAAAACCTTCGTGAAAAATTTCAGAATAAGCTTCGGATGCAGATCTTACTCCACACAGAGCAGCTTACGAGAAGTGATCTGGAGCAGATGGCGAAACTATTCCAAGCCCACAAAGGACAAACCACAGTATCCTTCCGGGTGAAAAGTGCCGCCGGTCCCAAACCATTGAATATGACGATGCGTAAGTTTGTGGTTGATCCCAGCAACGAACTACTCAAAGGCTTGCGCGACATCGTAGGGAAGAGCAGCGTTTCCCTGATGAATCTCTCGGGCTGATCCCGTTTCCCATCAACCCGAACCAAA
>PZPG01000023.1:13874-18858 GCA_003045995.1 Bacteroidota bacterium | reverse complement strand
AACTCGCGATGAGTCTACCTATAGCCCGGCTGAATAGGGGCAATTGATCAAAACTATGTGATAGTTCTCAGGTTATTTCCGATATTTGCACAAATCTGAAAACGATAAACGGATCACACCGATCTCTATCACACACTATCCGACACACACAAACAATCAAAAATAATCATACACCATGAGCGCAACGTTAGAATTTAGTGACAACAATTTTGCAGATGAAGTAGAACAATCCGACATCCCCGTTTTGGTTGATTTTTGGGCCGAGTGGTGCGGACCATGCCGATTGATCGGGCCGATTGTGGAGGAGATCGCAGATGAATACGAGGGCAAAGTGAAGGTTGGCAAGGTGAATGTGGATGTAAACCCGCAAGTGTCTGTGAAGTATGGGATTCGAAGTATTCCAGCGCTACTCATCTTCAAGAATGGCGAAGTAGCGGAGCAGATTGTGGGTGCGGTACCGAAAGTTCACATCAAGAAGCATCTGGATTCCGTACTCTGATCGCATTCTTTGTGTTCGATTGCCGATCGCAAAATTTTCAAAACCCGAAGGCGCTGGGACATCTGTTCCGCGCCTTTTTTTTGGCCAATGTAGCGGAAAGAGTTGCGTCCAAGGAACCTTTTCGCTGTAATTTTTGTCTCCTGAACAGCACAAATATGGAGCCCAATCAAAACCGGATCCAATCAAAACCGGAAGCGCCCGTAACATCTGCAGCACGAAGATTCTATGAAAAAAGTAATAATCTATTCCATTCTCCTTATTGTGATTGTTCTGCTCGCGATTCCAAAGATCACGCCACTTTTTGAAAACGGGGTGATGCAAGGGCCGGATGGGTCTGGCGGTGCTGGAGCGGGTGGTGCCGGTGCTGGAGCGGGTGTTGGTGGCGCCGGTGGTGCTGGTGGCGCCGGTGGTGCAGAGTCGTTATTGCCAGTGGACGTCGTTGTGATGCAATACAGTTCCGTGACCGATCGGATTTTCTCTAGTGGTACAGTGGAGGCGAACGAACGAATCGATCTGCGAGCCGAGGTGACAGGGATTGTGGAAGCGATCTATCTTACGGAGGGGAGTCGTGTGCAGGAGGGAGATCTGCTTCTGAAGATCAACGACAGCGAACTACAGGCGCAAAAATCACGGGCGGAATATCGTTACAATCTGGCAGCTCAGCAGGAGGAGCGTCAGCGTCGGCTTTTGGAGAAAGGAGGGGTGAGCCAGGAAGATTATGATGCGACACTCAATCAGGTAAACGTATTTCGATCGGAAATGCAACTCATCGACGCGCAACTTGAAAAGACGGAGATTCGTGCTCCGTTCAGCGGAAGAATCGGGCTCAAATATGTGAGCAAAGGGCAGTTTATCGGGCCGGATCAGCCGATTGCTTCCCTGCAGGAGCTGGACCGTGTGAAGATCGACTTTTCCGTGCCAGAGCGGTATGCAGGACGCGTGCAAACCGGAGATTTGATGCGGTTTGATGTGCAGGGGATCGATTCTACGTTTGTTGGTGAGGTGTATGCTATCGAGCCTCGAATCAACACCGATACCCGAACTCTTTCGCTGCGTGCCATCAGTGACAACCCGGAGTTTCTTCTGTATCCGGGGGCATTTGCCAATATCGAGCTTGTGCTGGAGGAGATTGAGGAAGCATTGATGGTACCTACGATCAGTCTGATTCCAGGGCTGAACTCTCAAAAAGTATACGTAGCGGTAGACGGTATGGTGGAGGAGAGGATCGTTAAAACGGGCATCCGGACCAGTGAAAAGGTGCAGATCCTGGAGGGACTGAACCCGGGAGACCAAGTTTTAACAACGGGATTGCTGCAAGCCCGTCCGGGTCTGGCGATCCGGGTGGTTTCGCATCAACCCGAAGACAGAGGACAACAATGAGTTTAACATCCATAAGCATACGCCGGCCGGTGCTGGCTTCCGTGATGTCGCTGGTGATTATTCTGTTTGGGGCGATATCGTTTTTCTTTTTGGGTGTGCGCGAATACCCTTCCGTAGATCCGCCGGTGGTGACGGTGAGTGCGAACTATACCGGTGCCAACGCCGATGTGATTGAGTCGCAGATTACCGAGCCGCTGGAGGAGTCGATTAATGGGGTGGCCGGGATTCGGACGCTGACGTCGGTAAGTCGGGAGGGACGCAGCACGATTACGGTGGAGTTTGATTTGGATACCGACTTGGAAGCTGCGGCAAATGATGTCCGGGATCGGGTTTCGCGTGCGCAGCGTAGTCTTCCGCCCGATGCTGACCCACCGACGGTAACCAAAGCCGATGCGGATGCATCCCCGATTGTGTTTCTGAACATCCGAAGTGACAGCCGGGACTTAACGGATCTTACCTTGATCGCCGACAACCTGTTCAAGGAGCAGTTGCAAACCATCCCCGGGGTGAGTGAGATCAACATCTGGGGATCGCGGCGGTATGCCATGCGCCTTTGGATGGACCCGCTAAAATTGGCGGCGTATGGCGTTACGGCGCTGGACGTTCGAAATGCGCTCGACCGGCAAAATATCGAGTTGCCGTCCGGTCGGATTGAGGGGATGGTGACGGAGTTGTCAGTACGTACGATGGGCCGCCTGACCACGCCGGAGGATTTCAACAACATGATTGTGAAAGAGAGCGGTGGCAACAAGGTTCGGTTTCGTGATATTGGAAGGGCCGAGCTGGGTGCGCGAAACGAACGCACGGTGCTGAAGCGGAACGGAGTGCCGATGGTGGGGGTGGTGGCGATTCCCCAGCCCGGAACCAACCAGCTCGACATTACCGAGGAGTTTTTCAAACGCGTTGAACGGATCGAAAAAGATCTGCCAGAGGATATCTCGCTGGCGGTTGGCTTTGACACGTCCGAATACATTCAGGATTCCATCACCGAGGTAAAGCAGACTATTTTTATTGCGCTTGGCCTGGTGATTTTTGTGATTTTCTTCTTTCTGAGGGATTTTCGAACTACGCTGATTCCGGTGATTGTGATTCCCATCGCCCTCATCGGTGCGTTCTTTGTGATGTATGTGTCCGGCTTTAGCATCAACGTACTCACCCTGCTGGCGATCGTGCTGGCGATCGGTCTGGTGGTGGACGACGCCATTGTGGTACTCGAGAATATTTACGCCAAGATGGAGCGAGGCCTGCCAGTCATCGAAGCGGGGATCCTGGGCACCAAAGAGATCTTTTTTGCCGTGGTTGCTACTTCCCTGGCACTCGTGTCGGTGTTCCTGCCCATCCTTTTTCTCGGAGGCACGACCGGAAGGCTGTTTCGCGAGTTTGGGGTGGTCATTGCCGGCGCTGTCATCATCTCCTCCTTCGTGGCGCTTACGCTTACCCCGATGCTCGCCACTCGCATCCTCAAAAAAGGAGCTGAGAAAAACCGGTTCTACGAAGCTACCGAGCCCTTTTTCGTGCGAATGAACGAGTGGTACCGCCAAACACTCGACTCCTTTATGAAGGTGCGATGGGTTTCGTTCGTCATTCTGGGAGCATCCGCCGTGCTCATCACGGTATTTTACCTGCAGCTGCCCGGCGAACTTGCCCCCCTGGAAGACCGCGGCCAGATGCGCATCTTCGCAACCGCACCGGAAGGTGCCTCCTATGAGTACATGGACGACTATGTAGATCAGATGATCGACGCCGTCACCAGCAATGTCCCGGAACTCGTAGCCATGAACACCGTCACCTCCCCCGGATTCGGAGCGTCCAGCTCGGTGAACTCCGCTTTCAGTTTTATGCGGCTACAAGACCGCAAAGAGCGCGACCGCTCCCAGCAAGAGATCGCCGACCAGGTCACCGGCCTCATGAAAAATCTGTCCGGCGCCCAGACCTTTGTTTCACAGCCGCAGTCGATTGGCGGCCGGCGTGGCGGACTTCCGGTGCAGTTCGTCCTCCAGGCTCAAAATCTTGCCCAGCTCGAGGAGGTTATCCCCACATTCCTCCGTGAAGCCAACACGCACCCTGCCTTCACATTCGCCGACGTGGATCTCAAATTTAATCAACCCGAAATCCAAGTCGAAATCGACAGAAACCGCGCCCGAAGCCTCGGAGTATCGGTACGCGACATCGCCCAAACCCTGCAACTTTCCCTCTCAGGCAACCGTTTCGGCTTCTTCATCATCGACGGAAAACAGTACGAAGTTGTTGGCCAGATGGAGCGTGTCTTCCGCAACGAACCCCTCGATCTCCGTACCATTTACGTTCGCAACGAATCGGGCGATCAGATCCAGCTCGACAACCTGGTCACCCTCACCGAAACCAGCTCCCCGCCACAGCTCTTCCGCTTCAACCGCTTCACCTCCGCCACGATCTCTGCCGGCCTTGCCCCGGGCTTCACCATCGGCGACGGAATCGACGCGATGAACGAGATCGCCGCCCGAGTCCTCCCCGAAACCATGATTACCGATCTCGCCGGCCAGTCCCGTGACTTCACCGAGAGCGCCCAAAGCCTCAACTTCATCTTCATCCTGGCCCTCGTGATGATCTACCTCGTCCTCGCCGCCCAGTTCGAGAGCTTCCGCGACCCGCTCATCATTCTCTTCACCGTACCCCTCGCAATCTTCGGAACCCTTCTCTCGCTCTGGTACTTCGATCAAACCCTCAACATCTTCAGCCAGATCGGTGCCATCATGCTCATCGGTCTCATCGCCAAAAACGGCATCCTCATCGTCGAATTCGCAAACCAGCGCCAGGAACAGGGACTCTCCGTCCAAGAAGCCATTCGCGACGCCGCATCCATGCGCTTCCGTCCCATCCTCATGACCACCATCTCCACCATCCTCGGCATTTTGCCCATCGCCCTCGCACTCGGAGCCGGCGCCGAAAGCCGAACCTCCATGGGAATCGCCGTCATCGGTGGCCTGGTCATTGGAAGCGCCCTCACGCTCTACATCATCCCGGCCATCTACAGCTACTTCGCATCCGACAAATCCTCCCGCAAAGAGATCGAAAAACGCGCACGCCAGGCCCTCGTCGAAGAACAAGAACTCGTAGCCGAATAAC
>PZPG01000023.1:0-13680 GCA_003045995.1 Bacteroidota bacterium | reverse complement strand
GATGCTCCCGACGGCATGCAAGATGCACCACCCGTTCTTACCCTAAGCAAAGCACTCGAAATCGGCTTGGCAGAAAACTTCCAGGTACGGATTGCCAGAAACAACCTCTCCATCGCCCGCAACAATGCAACCCTAGGCAATGCCGGTTTCCTGCCGATTGTAGAAGGCACAACCACCCTCACCGAACGAGTGGAAGACAGCGAATTTAGTGCAGGTGGCAACGACCGTACCACCGAAGGCGCCCGAAGCAGTAGCCGAAACGCCACACTTCAGGCCCGTTGGCTTCTTTTCGACGGGTTAGGAATGTTTTACGAAAAAAATCAGCTCGGTGAGCAGAAAGAGATCGCAGACCTGGAATTACGCCAGCAGCTCGAAACCCTCGTGGCCACCATCATTGTATCCTACTACGATCTAATCCGTATCGGACGTCAGACAGAGAACCTTAAAAACAGTGTCGAAATCTCCCAACAGCGTATCGAAATCGAAGAAACCAAAGTGGATCTCGGTTCCGGTTCGCGCGCAGATCTGCTGCAGGCACAATCCGACCTCAACGCCGACCGGGCTGCCTTCCTTCGAGAACAAAACCGATTCAATCAGGCCAAAATCGCATTCAATACACTTCTGGCCCGGAGCCATGAACAGCCATTCTCGGTTACCGAAACAATCGCCATCGACTCTACCCTCAACGAATCGGATCTAAGGGCCGGATGGGAGCAAAATAACAAAGCTCTTCAACTCGCCCGGCGCACTTTGACCTCCATCCGCCTCGAACGTAAAAAAATCGCAGCACAGCGACTTCCGGAAATCTCATTGCAGTCTGCATACAGCTTCAACCGAAGCGAAAACGATGGGGGCTTCATCAGCTTCAATGAGACCACAGGATTTTCGGCCGGCATCACCGCACGCATACCCATTTTCGACGGATTCCAACTTCAAAGACGAATTCAAAATGCCGACATCGCTATACAAAACAGCGAACTCCAGCTGGATGCAACTCGCCTGCAGCTCGACGCTGACTTTGCCGCTCTGATCCAAACCTACCAAAACCAGCTCGAACTAGTCGGCCTGGAAGAGGAAAACCTCATCAATGCACAGGAATCCCTCGAAATCGCCGTTGAACGGTTCCGGCTTGGGACCATCAGCCCGCTCGAATTCCGCGAAGCCCAGCAAACCCTTCTCGAGGCCGAAAACCGCTGGATTGTCGCACGATACGATGCCAAAGTTGCCGAAACCGAGCTTCTGTTACTCAGCGGTCTGCTCATCTGATACGATACTTCGCGTCCGGCCATTTCGTACCTGGAAGGCAACTCCGCCAACCAGTCCCATTCGCCGGCCAGGCAACTCCGCCAACCAGTCCCATCCGCCCATCCCGTCCGCCCCGCACCCTAACCCCACCTCCCACACTCCATCAAGCATCCGCATCAACCCGAAAAAAACACACCAAAAACCTGCACCACCGCCTTGATATTTATAGAAAAAACCAACATACTTCAACGTTAAAAAATCCGTTTTAAACAAACTCAACGATCGCAAATTCAAAGTACCAGATCCCAACGATCCAACCATGGACAGCGCCGTCCTCGTACTCAATCAGGATTATCAGCCACTCAGTGTCTGTTCGGTGCAGCGGTCTATAAAACTGATTTTTCTTGAGAAAGCGGAACTTCTGCACGACGATCCCGACAAAAAACTCCGCACAGTTCATCGCAATTATGCCTATCCATCGGTAATTCGTCTGCGGCGCTACATCCGCCTGCCCTACACAAAAATCGTGCTTTCGCGGCGCAACATCATGAAACGCGACCGGTTTACCTGCCAGTACTGTTCCAAACGATCGGATCTCACGCTCGACCATGTGATGCCAAGGAGCCGAGGCGGGAAGGACACGTGGGAAAATCTGATTACGGCATGCAACACCTGCAACGTGCGAAAAGGGAACCGAACCCCGGAAGAAGCAGAAATGCCACTAAAAATGAAACCCTACCGGCCCGTGCACATCACGTTTTTCCAGAATTTTATCGGCGGGGTACAGGAGGTGTGGAAACCGTATCTGTATATGTAGGTTTGCAGTTACTTGTTTTGTTCTTTCGGGTTGATGTGTGAAACGTAGCGGGAAAGAACGTATCTTTGGGCATGCTGGAGCACACGAGCCAGGTAACAAACATCACGAGCCAGGTAACATCACGAGTAAGGTAACATCATGAGTAAAAAAGGTCGCGTACTGGTAGCCATGAGCGGCGGGGTTGATTCCTCGGTGGCAGCGGTGATGTTGCACAAACAGGGCTATGAAGTGATCGGCATCACCATGAAGACGTGGGACTACCATCGAAGTGGCGGCAATAGCGGCAAAGAGACCGGTTGCTGCACGGTGGAGTCGATGAACGATGCCCGGCAAATTGCGGTCCGGCACGGTTTCAACCACTTTATTGTGGATATACGTGATGAGTTCGGCAACTGGGTGATCGACCGGTTTGTGGAAGAGTATACCGCAGGCCGTACCCCCAATCCCTGTGTGCTCTGCAATACGCACATCAAATGGGCAGCCCTTCTTCGGCGGGCAGACGATCTGGGATGCGATTTTATCGCCACCGGCCATTATGCAAATGTCCGAGAAGAGGGGGGGCGCTACGTGATTTCGAAAGGACGCGACCATGGGAAAGACCAGTCCTACGCACTCTGGGGGGTGAGGCAAGAGCATTTGGCACGAACCATCTTCCCGCTTGGACGATACACGAAACGAGAAATCCGCCAGTTTGCGCAGGATTATGGACTGCTGAACGTCGCCAATAAACCCGACTCGTACGAGATCTGCTTCATCCCCGACAACAACTACCATCGTTTCCTTAACGATCAGGTGGATGGACTGGAAGATCGGGTGAAGGATGGAAATTTTGTGGACAAGCATGGCAAGATCGTGGGCAAGCACAAGGGCTACCCCTACTACACGATCGGGCAGCGACGTGGCCTCGACCTTCCCATGGGCTATCCTGTGTATGTTACGCATATCGATCCGGTGCATAACGTGATTACGATTGGTGGCAAGGAGGATCTCATCCAAACCACGTGCACCGCCAAAGAGCTCAATTTGATTAAGTTTGATGCCGTGCCCGGCGGCGAGATGGAGGTGACAGCGAAGATTCGGTACAATGATGCAGGGGCTCCGGCCGTTCTTACCCAGCTTTCCGAGGATGCATGCAAAGTCTATTTTCCGGCTGGCCGTGAAGCCATTACACCAGGACAAGCGGTGGTATGTTATGATGGAGAGGATGTGATTGCCGGCGCCTGGGTGCACAAAGTGAGCCTTACGGCCGAGGAACTGATTTCGGTGTGAGTGGCTTTTGGAGTAGGAGACGGTGAAGCCGTGAGAGTTTGTGGAGCCGTGAGAGTTTTTGAAGCCGTGAGTGCTTGTGAAGCCAAGAGTGCCAGCTCCAGTGCAGGAGCAATTCGCATCAACCCGTGTAATAATTTTGGGTTAGACCCAACAAATAAACAGATCGAATGGTCCACAAGTGATCCACAAGACCATCACAAACACATGAATTTTCTGCGATAAACCACAACCATTACCGACATGATTTCAAAGACTCAAACGTTTCAGACAATATCCCGAGAACGATCCCAGAAAAACTCATGGCATCGGGTTTTAGGGCCGGCTCTCACGCTTTTTGCCCTTGCCGTGCTTACGTCCGGGCTGTTTTCGCAAACTGCCTCTGCTCAGTTTTCCGGTATGATTTACTACACCTTTAACCACAGCGACAATGTGGATCTTCAGGTCGATGATTTGGTGATTATTACCGACAAGGATCGCATGCTGATTCAGTCGAGTGACGCTTTTTCACTGATGAACGGGACGGAATCTTCCTCCATTTTGATTCGCAACGATAAAGAAGATTTTGTGATCGGGATGGATGCGGAGCGTTCGCTGGTGCTGGCCAAAACCGATCTTGATATGTTTATGAAGCTCACGCAGCAGCTTCGGAATGTTCGCGATTCGGCGAATGCGGGTGGAAGCGGGGGCAATGCAGGCGCAGCTGGCTCAGGTACAGGATCCGGCAGTACTTCCATGGCGGGGCTTACCATGGAGGAAACCGGCAATACGCAAAAGTTCCACGGCTACAAAGCAAAGGAGATGAAAGTTCAGTTTGAGAAGGAGGGGGATTATATGCTTTTTTGGTACTCAGAAGACTTTTCTGGCAACTGGGCGATGCTCTCCCATCTCTGGGCAACCTTTGGCCGGGAGATTTTCGAGGACGCAACCCCGGTGGAGTGGGTCATGCAGCGAGAAATCTTCCCGCTCAAGGTTGATCTTTTCCGGGGCGGCAACCTGCTATACAGTGCCGAGGCAACGGAGATCTCCCGATCCAAAAAACACCTCGACAAACTTAAACCCAATCCTTCTGTGAGAATGCTCAACTTTCAGCAGTTTGTGATGGACTTGATGATGCAGCAGTAGAACCGGCGTAGCACCCCCCATGAGAACGATTCCCCGCTTTGTTTTTTTCTGGTTGATTTCGTTAGGCATCCTGGTGATGGTACAAGGATGTGCCTGGATGGGGCAGCTGTCGGGGGAGGGACAAAGCAACCCGGGAGAACAAACCGCCGGGGATGACGCAGGGCAACATGGTGCAGGGCTGCAAGGTGGCGGACAGCTGGGTGTGGGACAGCTGGGTGTGGGGCAGCTTGGCTCAGGTGAGCAGGGCTCCGGCGCAGAAATGAGGCCGGCAACCCCCTCCGACCCAACCATCCTGTCGGTCATTGAGCCCTATCGCGACCACTACAACAACGAGCTCTCACAGCCGATCAGCATCCTCAAAGCTCCGGCCCGGTTCGCCAAACCGGAGGGTAGTCTCGGAAACCTGGTCGCGGATGCACTCCGCTATCGCGCCGCCGAAGAACTCCGAAAATATGTCCATATCGGAGTGATCGACGAGGGATCCTTCCGTCTTCACCTTGATGAAGGCCCCATCACACTCGGGGAGATGCTCGAATTCATGCCCTACGAAAACCACCTCACCATTCTCGAACTCCCGGGCTCATCCGTGAAGCAACTCGCCGATGAAATTGCGGCGCTCGGGGGCGGGCCGATCAGTGGAATGCGGTTTCAGATTCGGGATGATCGGGCCACCGCCCTGCTCGTGGACGCAGAACCGATTGAAGAACCACAACGATATCTGGTGGCAACCAGCAGCTGGATCGCCAACGGGGGAGGGCCCTTCACAGCTCTACACAATCCCATTTCAAGAGAAGACCTCACCATGGTCGCCATTCGGGATCTTTACATCGACTACCTACGAGATCGCGATCCGCTGGAGCCAACGACCGACGGACGAATTCGATGAGCAGTGGCAAAGGCATCAGTCGCAAAGAGTTTCTGCGACGAAGCATACGGTTTGGCGGCGGGTTAATAGGATCAGCTCTCTTTCCGTGGAGCTCAAAGAGCGGTGACGCAGTCCCGCAAGACGATACCGAGCTCACAACTTTTTTGCAAAACGATCGCACCATCACCATTCTCTACACCAACGACACCCATGCACGCATCGACCCATTCCCGGAAACCGCTCGCGAATTCGCGATGCTGGGTGGTGTAGCACGCCGTGCCCATCTCATCAAGCAGATACGCCAAACCCATCAACATGTCATTCTGCTAGATGCCGGAGATGTCTTCCAGGGAACTCCTTGGTTTCAGCTCTACGGGGGCGAAGTGGACCTTCGTGTGATGTCCGAAATGGGCTACGATGCCATGGTAATTGGGAACCATGAATTTGATCTCGGCGTGGAACATCTGGCTGAAGTCGCTGCCCACGCAAAATTCCCGATGCTTGCTGCGAATTACCGTGTTCACAACACCCCGCTCAAAAACACCATTCGTCCATTAACGGTACTCCGTCGTGGATCTGTCCGGATCGGCGTGTTCGGAGTCGGCATCGGTTTAGAGGGAGTCGTGCCGAAGAACCTGTATGGCGACATTCAGATGTATGAAACCCTCACACGCGCCCGCTACATGGCAGACAGCCTTCGTACCTTCCACAAATGCGACCTGGTCATCTGTCTCAGCCATCTCGGTCATCAGCATTCCGGCGGATCGAACCGCCCCTCAACCCCGGACGACCTCACACTCGCACAACAGGTTCCGGGAATCGACCTCATCATAGGCGGGCACACACATACCTTTCTGGATGAGCCCGTTCAGGTACAAAATCCATCCGGAAAAACTACGCTCGTTACCCAGATGGGCCACAGCGGCGTTCGACTGGGCAAACTGGAAATCAACCCGGAATGCTGGCAGGACACCGGAACCTACAGAGCTTCATTTTACGAAGTGGGAACCGCTCTCTCTACGAATCCCCCACGGATACGTTCTTGTTCCACCCATGACGATCTTCCATCTTCCCGTATTGAATTCCGGTGATCTCCTGATACATTTTTTTGGCAAACGGCCCGATATTTTCCATATCAAACCGAAGCTCTTTCTTCTTGTGATCGATCAATCCAACCGGTGCAATCACGGCCGCAGTTCCGGAGCCAAACACCTCCATTAAGTTCCCACGATCGTACTCAGCAATTACCTCATCGATCGAAATTGGGCGCTCTTGTACATCCACCCCCCAGTCCTTTGCGATCTGAATCACCGATCGCCGGATCACGCCCGGTAGTATGGCACCATCCAGATCGGGAGTCACAAGTGTGTCCCCAATCTTAAAGAAGATGTTCATGGTTCCCACCTCCTCCACGTATTTGCCCTCTTTGGCATCCAGCCACAACACCTGCGTAAATCCACGCTCCTTCGCACGTTTTGCCGGCAGAAAACTTCCGCCATAATTTCCGGCAGCCTTCGTAGCTCCGGTTCCCCCACTCACTGCCCGGACGAAATTTTCCGAAGTGGTAAGCTTAACAGGTTGAAATCCGGAATCGTAGTAGGCAGCAACCGGAGAGGTCATGATAAAAAACTTATACTCATTCGACTCCACCGCAGCGATGTACTCCTGGCTCGCAACCATCAATGGCCGGATATACAGCGCATGACCAAACGTTTTTGGGACCCACCTGTAATCCAGTTTCATTAGCTGCTCAATTCCGTTCAAAAATACCGACTCAGGAATCTCTGGCATACACATCCGCCGGCAGGAATGGGTAAGGCGTTCAAAATGAGCATGCGGCCGGAACACCGAAATGGTATGCTCGTTGATGTAATAGGCTTTCATCCCCTCAAAAATGGCCTGCCCGTAGTGCAAAGCATGCATCGAGGGATGAATTTCAATGGTTCCGTACGGTTTGATCATCGGTTCACCCCATGCACCGTCTTTGTAGTGCATCTCCAGCATGTGGTCCGAAAATAGTTTTCCAAATTTCAGGTTATTAAAATCCACCGACCGGTATCTTCGGTGTTCATCAGGCAACACTTCTATCATCATATCAAATACCAAGGTTTGAAAGTTCTCTTTTCGATTACTTGTATATAGCTCCCTGTGCAAAAATATCTACTCGAAAGGCAAATCTGCATCGCACAAACCAGTGCAGCTGTCAGCTCAACATGGATGTCGTCGAAAAATACGCTTGCATCACATCCGCATACTACTCACTGCATTGCTTCACATATTTATAGCATCGAAAAGTACAAAAAAATCCGGAAATCCGGAGTGCAAAATAATTTCAATTCCTGTAAATGAATTCGCAAATCATTTTGTTACTAAGGAACTATGACCACAAAAGCTCCATCAAAAGCCACATCCATTCTGCGCTCCGTTTTCGGGTACGATTCGTTTCGTCCACTACAGGAAGACATCATCCGGAACATACTCGACAAGAAGGATACGCTCGTGATCATGCCAACGGGTGGTGGGAAGTCGATCTGCTATCAAATTCCAGCCCTCCTTTTTGACGGACTCACCATCGTTGTTTCCCCGCTTATCTCCCTCATGAAAGACCAGGTCGATCAGCTTGTGCAGTATGGTGTGCCGGCCGTCGTATTAAACAGCTCCATCCCTAAAGAAAAGTATCAGCAGAATATCGAAAAACTTCTGAGCGGTGAAGCCAAGATGCTCTACATTGCGCCCGAGTCGCTCTTCATGAAAACCACGCAGGAGATCCTCAAGGGGATTCGGGTTGATTGTTTTACTATCGATGAGGCTCACTGCATCTCGGAGTGGGGGCACGATTTTCGCCCGGAATACCGGCGCCTCGCCGATCTCAGAAAATCTTTTCCTCATGCTGTCTGTGTAGCGCTCACCGCTACCGCAACGCCACGGGTTCAGAACGACATCAAATCGATTCTCGACTTTGATTCGTCCGAAACCTTCATCGCCAGCTTCGACCGGAAAAACCTCTTCCTGAACGTCGTCGACAAAGAGAAACCGCTCGATCAAATTCTGGACTACCTCTATACCAGAAAAAACCAATCTGGGATCATCTACTGCTTCTCACGCCGGCAAACCAACGAACTCTATCAGGATCTCCGGAAAAACGGCATTTCGGTTCGGCCCTACCACGCAGGGTTGCCCGAAGAGGTGCGCGAAGCCAATCAAAACGCATTCATCCGCGACGAAATCGACGTCATTGTTGCTACCGTTGCTTTTGGAATGGGCATCGACAAACCAGACGTCCGCTTCGTCATCCATCACGACATGCCGCAAAACATCGAGTCGTACTATCAGCAGATCGGACGTGCGGGACGAGACGGATTACGCTCCGAGTGCCTTTTACTCTACAGCTACAGCGACCGGCAGAAAATCAATTACTTCATCAACCAGAAGGAGGGAGACGAAAAAGAGATTGCCATCAACCACCTTCAGGAACTGTTGCGCTACCTGCAAACCACCGAGTGCCGGCGCATTCCCCTTATGCAATACTTTGGCGAGGTATACGAAAAGGGTATCTGCGAGATGTGCGACAATTGCGTTCAGGACAAAGAAAAGAAGGAGGACGTCACCGATCTGGCACAACTCTACCTCTCAGTTGCCATTCAAACCGGAGAAACCTTTGGCGCTTCGCATCTAGCTCTCGTCCTGCGCGGATCCAAAGCCAAACGGGTCCTTGAGCTCCGTCATCATCAGCTTCCGGACTACGGTAAAGGAAAAGATCTCAGCTCGGATGAGTGGAAGCAACTTTCACGGCTTATGCTTCGACAAGGGTTGATGGAAAAAGATCCGGAATATGGCAGTCTACGGCTGACCGAAAGGGGACAAGCCATACACGCAGGAAAAGGGAGTGTTTTCGGGGTGATGGACCGGACTTCTGTACAGAGCAGCCAAAAATCATCAAAAACAGTCACAGAGGTCGAGGGCAAATACGATGAAGAGTTGTTCGAGCGACTGCGCATGGTTCGAAAAGACCTTGCATATGATATGCACCTGCCACCCTACGTCATTTTCCCCGATACCACCCTCATGGAGATGGCCTACTACTTCCCCAAAACCGCCGATTCGATGCTCGTTTTGTACGGCGTGGGTGAAGTAAAAATGAAACGGTACGGCGACCCCTTCTTAACAGCGGTTCGCGAGTACTGCAAAATCCATGGGATTGAAGAACGCCCCAAAAAACAAGTGTCTTATTACGCGAATGGGCATGGTTCATCGAACGGTTCCGGCGGTGCTTTGAATGGATCGGGCGGTGCTTTGAACGGATCTGGTGCTGTGAATGCGAACGGGAATGGCTCTGCGAATGGACATCACCTTGCAGATGGACAAGGCACAACAGACAAGCACGATACTACGAACGGGCACGACACTACGAACGGGTACAACAATACGAACGGGCACGACACTGCGAGCGGAGATCACTCCCCGGGAACCCATCAAGAGAGAAAAAATCAGGCTTCCCTGGAAGGATATCCATCATCAAACGGACACCACAACGGCAATGGTCATCAAGTCAATGGCCATCACGTCAATGGTTATGGCTATGACAATGCTAATACCCATCACAATGGGAGTATCCATAAAAACGGAAGCAGCCACAAAAATGGAAGTGCCCATCCAACTGCCTCGGCTTCATCATCTGCATCAGATCCTGTTCCAAATTCTGATTCTGTTCCAAATCACGCTCCTGTGCCAGAACTGGCTGCTCAACTCAACAAAGCCACTCCGGAAAAGCACGAGATCATCGGGCTGCAGTTCAACGAAGGTAAATCTGTCCTTGAGCTCGCGGAAGAATTCGGTGTGAAAGAGGCAACCATCCTCATGGATCTTAAGAAATTCAAAGAGGAGGGAAATCCGCTTCGAGTTGAGGGGTTGCTGGAATCATGCGAACTGTCCGAACGCATGGTAGCAAAAGTGATGCGTGCCATGGATCAGCATGGATCGGATCAACTTCGCGATGTCTATCTTGCCCTAAACAATGAGGTAAGCTACGTCGAACTGCGAAAACTTCAACTCTACTACGATCTAAGATAACAGAGAACGGATCAAATGACGGATGTGCATGAAAATTTCGAAGTGCATGCAAATTTCTCTGAAAAATTGATCAGAATAAACTATTTTTTGAGCTCTGTGCGTTTCAGCAGTATCGGTGTGATTTGATATCGGTGCGATCTGATATTGGTTTGATCTGATTCACACTTACGTACAGGTCTACATCTTGATTCACCCACAACAATTCATCAAAGAGATTATAGAGCATGAGATTTTGTAGTGTACCCGTTTCGATTTCAACCGGTCTTCTTTTTGCCGGTATGGTTTTCGCCCTCCTCATCACCAACGTTCCAGCATTTGCCCAGTACAATGCCGGGTTTGATACCGAAACCCGCACAGTCGAAGGGTATGGTGAGATCACCTTTGTACCCGGAAAAGTGATCGTAAAAATAGTTGGCAAGGATACGCAAACACCGGAAGCGCAGTCATTTTGGGAAGCAACCGAAGCCGACCGGGACGCACAAGTGGACGCCGTTCGTCAACTGGTTACTGCGCGTCATTTTGATGATTTGCCATTCATTGATGCAGAGTTGTGGGACCTGAAAAGCGACCAGCCTCTTGAAGAGATCTTACGGGAACTGAGCGACCATCCGCTTGTGGAGTATGCACAACCTGATATCGTGTACCCGCTCCCGGAATTTAATCCCATCTATCTGGATGAGGGAAGTGATGAAGGGGATGACAGCACCTCTGCAGGATCGGGAAATTCTGAAGCATCGGAAAATTCTGCAGCCCGTCCCATGAGCGGGGTGATACCGAACGATACACGTTTTGGTGACATGTGGGGCATGTTTAACACCGGTCAGTCGAATGGAATTGCCGGTGCTGATATCTCAGCAACAGATGCATGGGCCATTGGCACCGGTTCTCGAAATGTTGTCATTGCCATTCTTGACAGCGGCATCGATTACAATCACCCCGATCTGAACGCCAATATGTGGACAAATGAGAACGGCAACTACGGAGCAAACTTTGTGGAGGGAAGCCCAACCGATCCAATCGATACGAACGGACACGGAACCCATGTAGCCGGAACCGTTGGCGCGGTAGGTAATAACGGTCTCGGGGTAGTTGGGGTGATGTGGGAGGTATCCCTGATGGCGGTAAAAGTGTGTGGTTCCGGCGGTTGTCCCCAGTCTTCCATCGTGAACGGATTGAATTATGCAGTGTCTCGGGGTGTAAAGATCAGCAATAATAGTTACGGGTCGCCAAACCCTACGTCATCCGGCCCCCCACCCGCATATAGATCAATGATGCAAAGTGCAGAGGAAGCCGGTCACTTGTATGTGGCCGCTTCCGGAAACGAAAACAACGACAACGACATTCTAAACGTGTACCCGGCCAACCTCATGAAAGAGTACGAAAATGTGATCTCGGTCGGGAACTCTACACGGCTCGATCAGCGGGCAAACTCCTCCTGCTATGGTGATCAGACAGTTCACTTTTTTGCACCGGGCTCCAGTATCTTGTCAACCGTACCCAATGGTGCATATGCATTTTTTGGCGGCACCTCGATGGCATCGCCACACGTTGCCGGTTTGGCCGGTTTGATATTGTCAATCTACCCCGATTCCGACTACAAGCAGATTAAAGATCGAATGATGGACGGTGCCGATTTTGTGCCTTCCCTGAACGGCCTCAGCATCACCGACGGGAGAATCAATGCATTCGCATCATTGCTCAATCAAAATGCCGTGATTTCGGTAGAGATGCAGGATTATGACTTTAGCATATCGAATATCGGTACCAGCCGCACACTTTCGGTTCCGATCACCAATGATGCCATCGCCGTTGACAATCTTGTGGTCGAACTTTTGATTGAAGGTTCTGATCGGACGAACTTCTCGCCGGGTCCCGGATTCGAGAAATTTACGGTTGAGCCGGGCGAAACGGTGAATGCACGAATCCGGTACTTACCTCGATCTGCTCGCCCGCACACGGCAACCCTTCAGATCTATCATAACTCCACGGCGATGGATAATCCTGTCGAAATGCAACTGCTGGGAGAATCCCTCGAAGCAGAACAGGTGATGCGCCTGGAACAAAACTATCCCAACCCGTTCAACCCGGTAACGACCATTCCCTACGTGCTTGCAGAACCCTCCGAAGTAACGCTGGAGGTGTTCAACAGTGTCGGCCAGCGGATTGCCGTACTACCGGCCGGTGAAGATGTCGGTCGCTACGCAGTTCCATTTGATGCGACCAACTATCCAAGTGGCCTCTATTTCTACCGCCTGATCGTGAATGGCGAGGCGATGACACGCAAAATGCTTATCGTGAAGTAAGAAAGAATCCCACTGGCTCCCTATTATCCCCTCTGGCTCCGGGTAGATCCCAGTGTCTCCCGCTGGCTCTCCCATCAACCCGCGAGCCACAAGGCGAATTCTTCCGCTGAGAGTGTATTTACCACCCTCTCTTTCTCAAACAGCGCCTTCCGCCCGATCATCACCCCGAACGGAATCACATCAATCCCATCTGTGGAATGCGCATCCGGGTTCACGGACGTCAGCAACCCCGCCGCCCGCGCCTTCATTCCGTGACGCCAATCCATATCCAGTCGCCACGGACTCGCATTAATCTCAATCGCCGTCCCATGCTCCGCCGCCAGCTCAATCAGCCGGTCCATATCCACTTTCGACTCATCCCGCTTTAGCAACAGCCGCCCGGTCGGATGCCCAATCATCTTGCACAACGGATGACGGATCGCCGCCTCAAACCGCATCATCATCTTCTCCAGCGGCATATCCAGCCCGCTATGCACACTCCCTATCACCAAATCAAACTGCTCCAGAATCGCGTCGGGATAATCCAGCGCACCGTCCGACAAAATATCCGACTCGATCCCCTTAAAAATTCGAAACGGCCGATCGCCCACAGCCAGACGCTCATTCAGCGCATCAATCTCGTCCCACTGCGCCTTCACCCGATCCACCGACAACCCACCCGCATACGCCGCCGTCTGCGAATGATCCGTCATCACCAGATACTCGTACCCCCGGTCGATACACGCCTGCGCCATCTCCTCAATCGAATACGTCCCATCGCTCCAGGTACTATGCGCATGAACCACGCCCCGAATATCCGAGGTTTCCAGCAGGGGCGAAATGCCATTTGTAGGGTTCGGGTTGATGAGAGAGCTCGCGTCGCTCGGCGATGAGGCCTGGGCTATGCCTGCGCTTGTGTCTGTGCTTGTGTGTGTGCTTGTGTCTGTGCCACTTCCCGTGCCTTCTTCCGTGGATTTTTTATTTTCAGAGCCTACCTCAGTTCCTGAGCC
>PZPG01000005.1:67886-83074 GCA_003045995.1 Bacteroidota bacterium | reverse complement strand
TTGGTGACTTTCGCAGTGTTTTTCGTGGTGCGTTTAGCAGTAACTTTCGTGGTGATTTATGTGGTGAGCGGACCGATCATTTTACCGCGGCCGGTTGGTGATTTAGGTCGGGTTGCGGTTAGAGCCGGGAGGAAATCGAGGTTGGGTAGCGGTTAGGGATGATTGGCGTTTTGAGTCGGGTCGCGATTAGTGCCGGGGGTAATCGAGGCTGGGTCGGGGTTTGGCTTGAATGGCAATCAGGACCGAATCGTGGTTAGGGCCGGATCGTGATGTCGATCTTTTGGGTGGATTCCTGCTCGCGGTTCTTGGTTTCGACGGCGTTGAGTACCCGGCCGGCGATTTCGGTGAAGGCCGCAGCGGATTCCGATTGAGGGTCTGCCAGTACGATTGGCGTTCCGGTATCTGCACGCTCGCGAATGTCTTCCCGGATGGGAATTTCGCCGAGAAACGGCACTTCAAGTCGGTCTGCGAGTTTTCGTGCGCCGTGTTTGCCAAACAGGTAGTACTTTTTGCCGGGCATATCGGGAGGAGAGAAGTAAGCCATGTTTTCGATGATGCCGAGCACGGGGACGTTTACTTTTTCGAACATCGCCACGCCTTTGAGGGCATCATCCAGAGCTACGGTTTGAGGGGTTGATACGATGACTGCTCCGGTGAGTGGGACGGTTTGGACGATGGTGAGCTGGATATCGCCTGTGCCGGGCGGGAGATCGAGGATCATGATATCGAGATCGGGCCAGCGGACTTCCTGCATGAACTGTTTGATAGCGCTGGTGACCATCGGGCCACGCCAAATCATGGCCTGGTCGGGATCGACGAGGAATCCCATGGAGACGAGGTGGACGCCGTGTTTGTGGATGGGAACGAGTTTTTTGTCGGTGGTGATGCCGGGGCGTTCGTGAACGCCGAACATGGTGGGGACGCTGGGGCCGTAGATGTCGGTGTCCATCAGGCCGACGCGGAGGCCGGTTTGGGCGAGGGAGACGGCGAGGTTGGCTGCGACGGTGGATTTTCCGACGCCACCTTTTCCGGATGCGACGGCGATTACATTCCGAACGTTTGCCAGGACCCGTGGGGGGGCGGTGCCGGCAGCTCCGCTGCCGGTGGGGCCTTGAGGGGAGTTTCCGTGGTTTGCGGCGGTCTGCGCCCCAGGCCCCGCCCCGGCGCTTCCTTCCAGTTCCCGCTTCCGCGAAATGTTGATCCCGACCGTGATGTCCAGCACCGCGTCTTTGTCCACAAAGCGCCGCACCGCCCCCGCACATTGCTCTTTCAAACTATGCGCCAGTGCATCATTCTTCTCCGTCAACTCCAGGGTAAACGACACATATTTATCCTGTACAATCAAATCCTGAATCAAATCCAGCGTAATCAAATCCTTCCCAAAATCAGGATGCATTACATGTACCAGTGCAGATCGTATCTGTTCTTTTTGTATCGCCATAGGTTTACTGCGTGTGTTCTCTTTTCGTTGCTCTACTAGTGACTCGTCTGTCACTCAATTATCACTCGTCTGTCACAATTTTTTTACTCGCTTCAAAAATCCCGCATGGCCCGCACGGAAATACTCCGCAAGAACCATCTTAAAAACGGACGTCAAAAATAGGAAATCTTCCATACATTCATTGAACCATATCACATGTCGGTATGTTCCATTCAACAGAGAAAACCCCAGATCACAACAAAACCTCAAACACCACGTAATCTACCACGATCATAAACACCTCCCATCAACCCGACCCAAAACCACCAAGCCACACCCGCACCACGAACGTCACATAAACCACGACCATAAAAATCCTCCCATCAACCCGACACCACCCAACTTCCATTTCTGATCCGCAAATTCCACCCTATGAAAAACCGTTTACCTCTTGTCGTATCGCTTGTGTTCACCGCCCTGCTCATCCTTGGTTTCTCGATTCCGTTTGGTACGCTTCCTGCACTCGGGCCGTTTTTTCATCCGACGCAAGGGTTCCTGGCCAACGCAGAAACCTCGCCTGTCCGCGGAGCCGTTACGATTCGCACCGGCCTCACCCATCAACCCGTTTCTGTGTATTACGACGACCGGCAGGTTCCGCATATCTTCGCCCAGAACGACCACGATCTCTATTTTGCGCAAGGATTCGTAACAGCGCGCGACCGGCTTTTCCAGATGGAACTACAAATTCGGGCCGCATCGGGGAAACTTTCGGAGTGGCTCGGCGAGGGGCAGCTGGAGCGAGATCGCTATCAGCGGCGGCTTGGGATGGCATACGGGGCAGAGTTGAAACTCCAGGAGGTGCTCAAAGACACAACGATTTTCAATGCGGTTCAGGCCTATGCAGACGGAGTAAACGCCTACATCCGCACCCTTCGGTACGATACCATGCCGTTGGAGTACAAGCTGATTGGCACGAAACCGTCCGAATGGAAGCCGATCAACACCGTGTATCTGCTGAAATACATGACACAGATGCTGGCGGGGCGTCATTCCGATATCCGTACCAGCAACACACTTGCGTATCTGGGTGAAGATTTTGTGGATCAGTTTTTGAGCAAACGGCCCGATCTGATGGAAGCCGTGGTACCCCCCTCGAGAACGTATAATTTTGCAAATACTCTGGCCAACCGTCCGGACTCCCTGTATATCCCGTCCTACCTGGAGGAGATTGATCCCTGGCAGCCCGATCGCTACAACGGAAGCAACAATTGGGTCGTGGATGGCAGCAAAACCGCCGCAGGATATCCGATTTTATCCAACGACATGCACCTGAACATGACACTGCCCTCTATCTGGTACGAAATGCAACTCCATACGCCGGATCACAATGTGTACGGGGTCACACTGCAGGGTACACCCACCGTAATCGTCGGTTTTAACGAAAAGGTCGCATGGGGATCGACCAACACGGGCGCCGAGGTTATGGACTGGTTTGAGATTCAGTTTCGGGATGATGAGAAAACTCACTATTTCCACGATGGTGAGTGGAAGCCAACCACGCAACGGATCGAAACGATCGCTGTAAAGGGACAGGAGGCCGTCAACGATACGCTCTTTTTCACTCATCACGGGCCGGTGAGCGAGATGACCATTCGGATCGACAGCACAAGGTCTGAAACCCGTTATTTTGCACTCAAATGGATCTCAAACGAGCCCAGCAACGAGCTACGAACGTTTTACGAACTCAATCGCGCCGAAAATGTGGATGATTTTCGGGATGCGTTTCGAGCCTTTACCGCGCCTGCACAGAATATGAATTTTGCCTCCGTGGATGGCGATATTGCGATTCAAACCGGTGGAAAGTTTCCGATGAAATGGCCGTATCAGGGGCGAAGTGTCGGGGATGGAACCGACCCCCGGTACGACTGGGTCGAATATATTCCGTACGATCACAATCCGTACGACATCAATCCACCCCGTGGATTTCTGAGTGCAGCCAATCAATACCCTGCCGAACCCGACTATCCATACTATCTTGGGGAAGACTTTGCTCCCTACGAGCGTGGCCGCCGAATCAATGATCTGCTTCGGTCGATGGACAACATTACCGTAGAAGATTTCCGGGTGATGCTCACCGACAGCTACAGTTATCATGCGAGCGAGGCGCTTCCTGTGATGCTTTCGATGTTGGGAGATGTGGGGATGGCAGATGGTTCTCAGGCAGATGGCTCAACACACCCAGACGGTTCAACAACCCCAGACAACACGCAAGAATTGCACATACAACTACGTGCCTTGCTCGAGTCCTGGGATTACAACAACCTGGGCGATTCCATCGAACCAACCCTGTTTCATGCATGGTTTGATCATCTCGAATCCAGCATTTTTGATCCCATCTACGATACGGATCTTCCTCTCCGATGGCCCGAGCGAGACATTGTCGTGGAACTTATCCAGGGAGATCCGGAATCGATTTGGTTTGATGATCCAGATACGCCCGAAAAAGAAACCCTTCAGTTGCATGTACAAAAATCATTTCGGTCGTCCATCGCCGATCTGCAGGAGTGGTTTGGCGAAGATCAAGACCAATGGAAATGGGGATATGTAAATCGAACCGACCTCAATCATCTGGCGGCAATCCCTGGACTCGGAAAGCAGCGTGTATTCACTGATGGTAGTGGAGAATCGATCAATGCGATCCGGGGCAGCCACGGGCCAAGCTGGCGAATGATTGTGGAATTGGATCCGGAAGGAGTCCGCGGATATGGTGTGTACCCGGGCGGGCAATCCGGCAACCCGGGATCCAAAACCTATGACGCTTTTGTCGAAACCTGGAGAACCGGCGAACTATACGAACTGGAGTTTCTACGTGAAGAACCTCAAAATAGCCAGCAATCTGGGCCAAGCTCCAACGAGTGGCAACCTTCCTGGGTACTCACCCTCCAGTAAGGCTGCCATCACCCAATAACCCTCCCATCAACCCGAACCCCTACTCAACCTCATCACCTCACCCCGCAACATCACAGGTGCGCCATCACCCAATAACCCTCCCATCAACCCGACAAAACACACACCGCACCCTCGGGATTCCGCCACCAACCCTACCCAATCTCCCGAATCGCGCGAATCCGCTGCAGCACCGGCGGATGGGAGTAGTTCAAAAACACATAAAACGGATGGGGCGTTAAATGGCTGAGATTGTCTTTCGACAAGCGCTTCAAGGCGTCAATCATCCATTCGGGGTGACCGGTCGTTTCCGCCGCATACCGATCCGCCTCGTATTCAAATTTGCGGCTTAGGATCTGCATAGCAATGCCCGTCAGCATCGATACGGGGCTGTAGAGCAATCCAAAAAAGAGCAGGCCGGCGTACACGCTCATCTGATCCATAAAAAATGCCTCATACAGCGCCGGTACGTTCAAAAAGACGGACAGCAAAAAAAGCATCACCCCGCTCTGAATCCCCGAAATCACCACATTCTTCCCGATGTGCTTCCGCTTATAATGCCCGATTTCGTGCGCCAACACCGCCACCAGCTCCTCCGTCGTGTGGTTCTCGATGAGCGTGTCGAACAGTGCGATCCGCTTCTGCTTCCCAAACCCGGTGAAGAATGCGTTCGATTTAGACGAGCGTTTTGATCCGTCCATCACATAGATTCCCTGCAGCGGGAATTCCACCTGTGCGGCATACTCCTCTATCGCATCCCGCAACTCCCCCTCCTCCAGCGGCTCGAACCGGTTAAAAAGCGGCATGATAAAGGTCGGTGCGAGGTACATCATCAAAAAGGAAAACAGGGAGAGGCCACCCCAGGCGTACAGCCACGCCCAATCGCCGCCATACAGAAAGAACGCAATTACTGCCGCAAGCACCGGCACACCGATCAGAACCGAAAGCACCGCACCCTTCGCCATATCCGCGAAAAACGTACCAAGGGTCATTTTGTTAAACCCGAACCGCTCCTCGATGACGAACGTGCCGTACAGGGAAAAGGGCAGCGACAACACCGATCGACCCGCCGTAAGCACGCCAAAAAACAGCAACCCGGTCCCAATTTCGCCATAGCCGAATGATCTTGCCCATGCGTCGGCCACCGGAAACCCGCCGGCCAGCCAAAAACCCACCAGAAGCGACACGCCAAATACCGACTGCACCCAGCCAAACCGGGTAGTTACCCGCGTGTACTCCTGCGATTTCGCGTAGCGCTCCGCATCATACACCCCCTCAAACTCCTTCGGGATGCGATCGGTCATCGAGGAAAGATTGAGCCGCGATGCGATCCCATCCAACAGAAAATCCAAAAGTATGGCCGCCAGAATAACAAAAAAGATCGTGTTGAACATACGTGAAGTTACTATTCTTCGAAGTATCTTCCATGATGGAATTTCTCTGGATCGGTTTTGCCTTTGTATTTGGTTTTCTGGTGTCCCGACTGCGGCTCCCTCCGCTTGTCGGCTACCTGCTTGCGGGCATCGTTCTCTCGTTTACAGGCCACAACGGGGGCACACTCCTCAAAGAAATTGCACATCTTGGGGTCATCTTCCTGCTGTTCACCGTGGGTCTGAGCATACGCATTCGCAGTATGTTTCGGGTTGATATTCTCGGCATCGCGATCCTGCATATGGCTGTGACGGTGGCGATCATCACACCGATTGCAATGATATTTGGGAATTCGTTGCAGAGCGCACTTGTGATCGGGATTCTGCTCGGCTTTTCCAGTACCGTACTTACCGCAAAAACCCTCGAACGGCGCAACGAGCTAGGAGCATTATACGGCCGGGCCGCCATCGGAATTTTGATTGTACAGGATCTGATCGCGATCGCCGTAATCGCCTGGTCGGAGGGCGCCGCTCCCTCGGTCTTCACGCCGTTGCTCCTGCTGTTGCCCTTTCTCCGGCCCCTACTCATTCGCCTACTCTCCCTTGTGCAGGAGGATGAACTCTGGATGATGTATGGCCTCGCACTTGCGGCCGGAGGTGCTTGGTTGTTCTCGGAACTGGGGTTGTCCGGTGAACTTGGCGCACTCATTGCCGGGATGCTTCTCGCGTCCGATGAGCGTTCCGATCAGATCGCCAAAAAACTATGGGGTGTTCGTGAGGCGTTTCTGGTCGCCTTTTTCCTCGATGTAGGGCTAAACGGGTTTCCTCCTTTCGACGGGTTGATGTTTGCATCGGTACTCACACTACTTCTTCCTCTCAAATTCCTTCTTTTTTACGGGTTGATGATCTTGTTCCGGTACCGTGCACGAACGTCGTTTCTCACCTCTCTCTCCCTCACCACCTACAGCGAATTTGCCCTCATTGCCGGGGCAATCGCTGCATCGACAGGTGTAATTTCGCCCGAAACGCTTTCTGTGTTCGGGGTGATTGTGATCCTTTCGTTTATCATAAACACTCCGCTGAGTACCATTGAAGAGAAAATTTGGAGGGGTTTGCAGCCGGTGCTGGGGCGGTTGGAGCGGGAAGGGCGCCATACGGAACATGAAACCTTGTCCCTTGGATCGGCACAGTTCCTCATTATCGGGATGGGAAATGCCGGGAAGGCGGCGTACGATCGCCTGAAACTGGAGCAGAAGCCGGTAGTAGGGATGGATATCGACCCGGATCGGATCGAGCGCAATATCCGGGAGGGGAGGAAAGTGCTGTACGGCGACATTCAGGACCGGGATCTTTGGGAAAATGTAGACTTGTCGAAGATCCGGAGTATCATGATTGCGATGGGAAATGATGTGGTAAAAGTAAACGCCACAAAAACGCTGCGGGAAACCGGTTTTGACGGGGTGATCTATGCGCTCACCATGAAGGAATCGGAAGCGGAACGTTTGCGGGAAGCGGGGGCAAGCTCAGTGTCGATCCCGATCCGGGAAGCAGGAGAGCGACTGGCAGAATTAAGTGTGTCGGAAACAAAAGATTTGTAATTCCACCATTTTCACAGGATTTTTTCAAAAAAATAATTTATAATTAGGTGTAAGCGCTTACAAGAAACGTAAAACTTAAGCATTTGGAAGTATGAGTAGCCGATCCATTTTCTCCCGATCCATTTTTTCACATCCCTCTTTCTCCCACATCCATCCGATTCTCCTCTCCTTTTTCCTTGCGTTTGCCCTCGCGTTTGTCCAGATTCCGGCAAACATCAGCCTGGCAAAAACAAACCCACCTTCTACTGAAACAGATCTTCCTGAAACTACTCCCCCTGAAGCATCCTCCACCAGCCCAAAAATTTATATCGCGTTTCACTGGCACATGCATCAGCCGATCTACTGGCCCTACGAATCGGTTGTGCAGACCGAAAACCGTGGGTCCTACAGTTTTTCTCTACGGGAAGTGCATACCAGCCGCTCCGGAGCGTACACAACTTGGCCTGCAAATGCTGTTCAGGCCGGAATCAACGCGGGGTTCGATCATTTTGGGGCACAGGTGAGCTTTTCCGGCTCGCTGATCGAGAACCTGCAGGCCGCACAAAACGCAGGGTGGGGATTTGGTAACTGGACCTCACCTTGGAACGGG
This sequence comes from Bacteroidota bacterium, assembly GCA_003045995.1. GTDB lineage: Bacteria > Bacteroidota > Rhodothermia > Balneolales > Balneolaceae > Sam29DG08-bin30. The sequence goes on along the minus strand of PZPG01000005.1, from coordinate 75,151 downwards.
GTAATCAATCAAACCACCTCCCTGGGAAATCGCCGTATGGAGATGACCGGATTTGGATATCATCATCCGTTGATGCCGCTCACCGATACCAAAGATATCCGCAAGCAGGTGCAGTGGCACAAAGAGATTATGGGGACCACGTTTGCCGGCTCCTACTCAAAAGGGATCTTCCCACCCGAAACGGCGTTTTCTACGCGTATCATCCCGGCCTTGGTAGAGGAGGGATTTGAATGGGTGATTGTAGACAATCTTCATTTCGAGCGAGCGGCTGAAGGAGCGCCGGTAGGGGATCAAAGTTCTGTGAAGCGCCCGAACAAGGCCGATATTCGAAACCCAAATCCGGGCGACTGGGTGCAGTTGAATGGATTGTGGGCGCCCATGCCGGTCTCTGCACAGTGGGGACATCAACCCAAATACGTAAGCTTTACCGATCCCGAAACCGGCGAAAAAAGTTCGATCATTGCGGTGCCGGCATCACGGTATCTTGGAAACGAAGATGGACGCGGTGGATTTGGAGCACTGCAGTATGATGCGGTGATGAGCCAGCTCGAATCGTACAACACCGATCCCGATCACCCGATCCTGCTGGTACTGCATCACGACGGGGATAATCATGGCGGTGGGAGCGATTCCTACTACAACAGCAATTTCCAGGCGATGATTAGCTGGCTTCAACAGAATTCTCATCGGTTTGAGGTGACCACCATCCAGGATTATCTGGAGATGTTCCCACCGGATCCCACCGATGAAATTCATATTCAGGACGGGAGCTGGCTAGGCGCAGATGGCGGAGATCCGGAGTTTAAAAAGTGGCTGGGGGATGAGGGGTCGTTTCCGGGCGCTGCCGGTCCATACAGTCCGGATCAGAACAGCTGGGGTGTCATCACTGCTGCAAAGAATTTTGTGGAAACCGCGGATCAAATCAACCCGAACCACTCCTCCACAGAGCAGGGATGGAAATATTTTCTCAATGGGCAGGCGTCCGATTATTGGTACTGGGACGGAACGGAGATGTGGGATTCGCATCCGGCACGTGCTTCCAATCTGGCAATCAATGAGGTGCAGTCGCTTGTTAGTACGGGTCAGGATCAAACCGGTCCTTCGATGTTTGTTCCGCAGCGGACTCCTTACAATCCGGGAGCCATCGAGTGGGATGGGGAAGGGGTGATGCCCTCCGATGTGGATATCTGGACGTATGTGTTTGATGTGAATGGAGTGGTGGATGTTACGCTATACTATCGGGTTTCGGACAATCAGACCGTGAATAGCGATCATCTTACGTATGCCGGCGGGGCAAGTGTCGGGGAATGGACAGCGGTGGCGATGCAGGCCAATACCATTCCGTCCATCACTAATCCACAGCCACTGTACAAGGCAGACGAGTACCGGGTAACGCTCACGGGGTTGGAAAATCAGATGGTGGATTACTTTGTGGAAGCGAAGGATGAGCTGGGAAATACCAGTCGTTCGATCATTCAGCATGTGTGGATTGGGAATGGTAATAACGGAGGGGGCGGTGGTGGTGGAACCGATCCAAACGGACCCGTAAGCTGGTCGCCGGAAAATCCCTCTGTGAATGATATGATTACACTTACGATCACCAATGCGGACGGGCCGGGGAATTTGCACTGGGGAGTGAACACCTGGTCGCAGCCGGACGAATCGTACTGGCCGGAAAACTCCTTTCTGTTTCAGGGGAATGGGCCGGCGATCCAAACCCCAATGGAACTGATCGGTACAGACACGCTACAAATCCAGCTCGGACCATTTAACGATACTGCCCAGGATGTGTCCAATATCTCCTTTGTGATTTCGTATCAGAATGGCAACTGGGATAACAACAGCGGGAACGATTATTTTATCACTCTTAGCGATGAGCCGCCAGTGGAGGAGATCGAAGTGGCACAAAATTACAACCTCGGATGGAATCTGGTATCGTTGCCAGGTACGGTGAATCACACCACGTTTACCGAACTTTTTCCCACAGCGATCTCCGGTACACTTTACTCCTTTGATGGCGGGTATCAGGCGCAAGAAACATTGGTGCCGGGAACTGGATACTGGGTTAATCTTACCACAGCAGATGAGGTCACCTTTACGATTACTCCAGATGGATCACAGTTGGAGATTCCGCTCACTGCTGGGTGGAATCTGATCTCCGGCGGATCGTCGGTCGGAACGATCCTGGATCCTGACGATATCATCACCCCGGGAACACTCTACGAGTTCGATGGAGTCTATCAAACCGCTACCGAACTTACTCCCGGAAAAGGCTACTGGATCTCTGCCGAGCTACCCGGAACGATCGTGATTCAGATGGATTAGAAGTTATCAGATGAATTAGAGATCCCATCAACCCTTCTCAACCAACTCTAAAAGCTCTTCCGGAACATCTACCATCATCCGGAGCATCGTGGATGCGTGCGTTTTTCCCTGGGCATCCAGCTTCAGGGAAACCGTTCCGCCACCGCCTAGACTGTTGTGCAGTACAAAATTGAGTGCGTGTATGTTGGGTAATGTATACCGCTCAACCTCTCCCTTACAGATATGTTTCATGTGTTCCTTTACCCGCTCCTCGGTTAATACTTCCAGAAGAAACGGGTAGATGTCGGGGTGACGTGCAATAATTCCCACGTTGCTGCCATCTCCTTTGTCTCCGCTACGCCCGTGGGCGATCTCCAGTAAATGTACTTTTCGTGTCATCTGCTCCATCTCTTTATGTTTTGTTGCACCTATTGGTTCTCGTGTTCTTTCACTCATTCACACGTTCATTTCTTCACTTCACCGTCCCGATCTCGAACACTTTCCATCCCAGCGCCTGCCCCTCCTCCATACATTTGGAAACGATCGAGTGATGACAGATTACAGTAAGGCCGATGCCCAGATTAAACGTTCGACGCATATCCTCCTCCGGAACCGATCCCGTTTTCTGGATCAGCTTAAAAATAGCCGGTCTCTTCCACGAACTCCAATCGATTTCCAGATCCAGACCCTCTGGCAGAACCCGCATTGTATTCGATATCAATCCGCCACCGGTAATGTGTGCCAGTCCGGCCACTTGATTGTATTTTCGCACCTTCCGGATAAACGGCAGATAGGAGCGATGAATTTTAAGTAGTTCGTCGGCCAGGGTTCCATGCAGTTCGGGGTGATGATCATCCAGTCGGGTGTCTAGCGAAAAAGACTCCAGTAACACCTTTCGTGCCAGAGAATACCCATTGGTATGAAGTCCGTTGCTCTCGATTCCGAGAACGGTATACCCCGGCTGGATTCTCTCACCGGTCATCAACTTTGCACGATCCGCCACGCCAACAATGGTCCCCGCCAGATCAAACTCCCCTTCCTTGTAAATGTCGGGCATCTCCGCCGTTTCGCCGCCAATCAATGCAGCCCCGTTTTCCTTGCACGCTTTCACAAATCCCCGGATCACCTCCAGCCCGATCCGTTTCTCCAGCTTACCGGTTGAAAAATAGTCCAGGAAAAAGAGAGGATCCGCCCCGCAAACCGCAATATCATTTACGCAATGATTCACCAGATCCTGACCCACAGTATCGTATACACCCGCCCGAAACGCCACAATCAGTTTGGTTCCCACTCCATCCACACTACTCACCAGCACCGGATCCTCCATCTCCTTGAACGAAGCCGAAAACATCCCTCCGAATCCCCCGATCGGATTGATCACTGCGTCGTTGTATGTAGAGGAAACCATCTCCTTCATCTCCTCCACCAGTTCCTCTCCTTTTTTGATATCAACGCCCGACGACTGGTAAGTATGTTTCATACGATTTGCCTATAGATGATTGGTCCTTGACTTCATATCAATTCCATATTGTTTCCATGAAAATAAGAAATCAATGATTTATCCACATGGGTATACAAATATAATTGGATTGAAATTATTTGAAAGAGAGTAGTAGGGGGTGTGAATAAGTGGATAAGTAGTTTTCCCACGGGTTGATGGGAGGTTTGGATAGATTGTGAATAATTATGTGAATAGTAAATCACTGCGTTTCAGTAAGTTACATAAAATTCATACTGGTTATACACATTCACACACGATTCATACCTATCTTTTTGAAAATCTTATCCACATACGAATTACTTTTCAGAACCTGTGAATAACGGTACAAAAATGTGGAAACCTGTGTATAATTTTTTTTAAAAATGAGACTTTTCCCTTTATTCACATTCATATCACAACTTATCCACATAGTTACAAACACAGTTACGTACAAGATTATATATAAAGTTACGCACACGATTACAAACTCAGTTACACACACAGATACTACCAAAATCACATACCATTACCCACAAAAATATGAGAATTGTTCTGCAACGAGTGAGCCAAGCTTCGGTTCGTGTCCACAACGAAATCACCGGATCCATCCAACAGGGGCTACTGCTCTTAGTGGGATTTCATCCAACCGATACCAAAAATGAGGTAGACTGGTGCTGCCGTAAACTTCCTGCTCTGCGTGTTTTTCCCGATGAGGAGGGGAAGATGAACCGTTCGGTGCAAGATATCGGAGGAGGGATGTTGGTAATCTCGCAGTTTACGTTGTATGGGAGGGTTGAGAAGGGGACGCGACCCGGGTTTACCGATGCAGCCCGGCCAGAAATTGCGGAGCCGTTGTACGATTATATGTTGGAAACATTACGACGAGATTCGGGGGTAAAAATCCAGCAAGGTGTATTTGGTGCGATGATGGATGTTTCCCTCGTGAATGAGGGTCCAGTGACCCTCATCATGGAACGAATGGCGGATTGAGGTGTGATAGACTACCGCCTGGCTGTATTGACTGACTTCCAGAGATTATACACCTATCGTACAGCATCCAGAAGCCGCCCAAAAATCTCGTCGATGGTACCCACACCATCAATCTCTTTTACAAGCCCTTGCTTCTGATAATGATCCATCACCGGTTTGGTCTCCTCATGGTATACGTTCAGACGATTTTTCACCATCTCTTCAGTGTCGTCCTCCCGGCCTTGCCCACGGCTTAGGATCCGCTTAATGAGCTCCTCCTCGGGGACGGTTAAAATGAGGAAGTGATCCACAGAGGTTCCATGTTCGCTAAGGTAAGCATCCAGTGCTTCCGCCTGTGGTACCGTGCGGGGAAATCCGTCCAGTATGTAGCCGTTTTTGTATTTTTCCTGGCCAAGTTCATTCACCACCAGTTCCACCACAACATCATCCGATACCAGTTCGCCGGACGCCAGGATCGCTTTTACTTTCTTTCCCAGGTCGGTTTCATGTTTGATGTGATACCGGAAGATGTCACCGGTAGATATATGAGGTAGATGGAGTTCTTCCTGAAGTTTTACTGCCTGTGTTCCTTTTCCTGCACCCGGAGGGCCGAATAAGATCAGTTTCATAAAGCAAGTTGTTTACTTTTTGTTCACAGTCTCTTTCTCACGGATACGGGCAGCTTTCCCTTGACGATCGCGCAGATAGAAAAGTTTAGCACGACGTACACGTCCTCGTTTTTTCACCTCAATTTTTGCAATAAATGGCGAGTAGAGTGGAAAAATTCTCTCTACACCAACACTTCCGGAAATTTTACGCACCGTGAAGGTTTTGTTGGCTCCGCTTCCCCGCTCGTTGATTACAACACCGAGGTATTGCTGAATTCGCTCTTTGTTTCCTTCACGCACACGATAGTGCACATTCACCGTATCTCCTGCCGTAAATTCCGGGAGATCGTCTTTCATTACGGTTTGTTCAATGAGTCTTAATTTATCCATGTTTAGCACTCCAGCTGTTAAGGGATGTTCCTGTTTTGATAATATCGTTTGTATAAATCGGGTCGTTTTTCTTTGGTTTTTTTGACAGCCTCATCGTGTCGCCACGCTGCAATTTTTTTGTGATCTCCGGAGCGCAAAATATCGGGAACACTCATTCCACGAAACTCTGCCGGCCTTGTGTATACCGGGCCTTCCAGAAGATCCTCCTGAAACGAATCGGTCAGGGCGCTTTCCGCATCACCAAGAACCCCCGGAATCAGCCGTACAATGGCATCCGTCATCATCAGCGCCGGAAGTTCACCTCCGGACAGCACAACGTCGCCAGCCGAATACTCCCGGGTTACCCACCGGTCGCGAACCCGTTGATCCACTCCTTTGTAGTGGCCGCACAAGAAGATGAGATTTCGTTGAATGGAAAGCTCATTTGCTTCTTTTTGCGTAAACAGGTCACCGTCGGGTGATGGAAAGATCACCTCATCGTACGAACGCTGCTCCATCAGTGCTTCGATACAATCGAAAATGGGTTGCGGTGTCAAAATCATCCCTGCACCTCCTCCATAGGGAGCATCATCGATTTTTCTGTGCTTATCCGTTGAGTACTCACGAAGATCATGCAGATAAATCTCAACGAGCCCCTTCTCTCTGGCACGCCCGACAATGCTGTGCGAAAGCGGACTTTCCAACACTTCGGGAACTCCTGAAAGGATATCGATCCGGATAGATGGTTTCACTCCTCCTCCAGCTGATCCAGGTTGATACAAACGATCGATTCGGTTTGATGGTCGATCATTTTCACATATTCATCCACCAGAGGAATCAGAAGCGTTTCCGCCGATCGGGTTGCTTCCGATGCAAGCAACTCTACGACCAACACCTGCTGCATGAAGGATCCAAGTAGATCATGGACAACACCTATTTTCAGCTTATCCGACACTACAGAATATCCAACCAGGGAAGATTCTTCCGGTTGTTCCGTCTGCGCCGGCTTCTGATCGGTGAAGAGCCCGTGATCCATCAGGGCCTCAGCTTCTTCGCGATTCGCAATTCTGTCAAATTTTACAAAGAACAATGTTCGCTGTTTTTTTACTTCCGTATGAACGGATTCGATCCTCAAGGGAACATAATCACCTCGTTCATTCCGGATGTATAGGAGATGACCCTCTGCGAGAGCACTCTCCTCAGCAGGACCAGCCGGAATCACCTTCACAAGACCTTTCAGTCCTCTGGCTTTCCCAATTCGGCCCACTTCAAAGAACCGGTTTTCCATACCCGGTTCTCCGTATTACCCCTGTTTGGCTTCCCAGGCGCGCACAACCGTTACGCGATCCTCAGACTCAGGCACAAAGCCTTCCAAATCCTTGAGGTCTGTTTCCTTAATGTGATTGATAGCATCGCCGGCAGTCATATCGGTAGAAAGCTGGGCTGGTGCTTCGGCAACTTCTTCCGCTGGCGCTTCGGCAGCTTCTTCCGCAGGTGCTTCCTCTGCAGCAACCTCCTCCGCTACGGGCTCCTCG
>PZPG01000005.1:54103-67876 GCA_003045995.1 Bacteroidota bacterium | reverse complement strand
AGCTTCTTCCGCAGGTGCTTCCTCTGCAGCAACCTCCTCCGCTACGGGCTCCTCGGCAGGTGCTTCAGCAACTTCTTCCGCTGGCGCCTCGGTAGCTTCTTCCGCAGGTGCTTCCTCTGCAGCAACCTCCTCCGCTACGGGCTCCTCGGCAGGTGCTTCAGCAACCTCTTCCGAAGCAACCTCCACCTCTGCAGCTTCTGCCTCCTCTTTAGCTTTCTTCTCTTCAGCCATCTTTTTGGCAGCAGCGGCCGCCTTCTCTTCTAAATGGCTTTGATATGCTTTCTCTTCAGCAGAGAGCAGCTCTTTCTGCTGATCCTTTCGACTCTGGACTTTCTCCAGACCCTTCGCCTCTTTTGCATCTCGCCACTCTTTCAGAGCCGCGTCAATTTTCTCATCCTCCCAACCCCATCGGAGCAGGTGCATTTTGTAGAGAATTCCCTCCTTTTTGAGAAGGCTTCGAACGGTTTCGCTCGGCTTGGCACCCACGCCCAACCAGTAGATAACGCGATCTTCATCCAAAACAAGCTGCTGATTCTCGCTCACGTTGTCAAACCGTCCCAGACGCTCCACAACACGCCCATCACGGGGTGCGCGGCTATCTGCTACCACAATGTGATAGAAGGGTCGTTTTTTTCTTCCTCGTCGTTGTAATCGTATTTTAATCAAGGTATGTACTCCTTATTCTAGTTATCAGTGTTCTACGTTGTTATACGCTCGTATCGTGTAATTATCTCCCAAACGGGAGTGATTTCAATGCTTGAGATGCTCTGCCCATACCGCCTAATTTCGACATGGTCTTCATCATCTTTTTCATTTGACTAAACTGCTTCATCAAATCGTTTACCTGCTTCACCGATGTTCCGGATCCTTTTGCAATTCGCTTCCGCCGGCTTCCGTTCAACAGATTAGGGTCGGCGCGCTCTTCCGGAGTCATGGATTGAATGATCGCCTCCACGGGTTTGAAAGCATCATCGCTGATCTCCTGTCCTTGCAGTGCTTTTTGTGCGCCGGGAATCATTCCAACCAGATCAGCCACGTTCCCCATCTTCTTAATCTTCTGTAACTGCTCCAGAAAATCGGTAAGATCAAATTTGTCGGAGCGGATTTTGCGTTGCAGTTTCTCTGCCTGCTCCTCATCAAACTCCTGCTGGGCTCTTTCCACAAACGAAACCACATCCCCCATACCAAGGATTCGTTTGGCCAGCCGATCGGGATAGAAAGGAGAAAGTGCATCCAGTTTCTCCCCCGTACTCATAAATTTTATCGGCTTCTCGACAACGGTTCGGATGGATAGGGCCGCTCCCCCGCGCGTATCACCATCTAGTTTGGTAAGCACAACTCCGTCGAAATCGATGGCATCATTAAATGCCTTAGCCGTATTCACCGCGTCCTGTCCGGTCATCGCATCTACCACAAACAGAATCTCATCGGGATCGATCGCCTGTTTGATCTGCGCGACCTCATCCATCATGGCTTCATCCACATGCATCCTGCCCGCAGTATCGATAATCACTGTGTCCAGCGCCAAGGCTTTGGCCATTGCAACAGCCTCTTTTGCTACACGAACAGGGTCTTTTTGATCGATCGAATAGACCGGAACCGAGATCTCTTCTGCGAGAGTTTTCAACTGATTAATAGCAGCAGGCCGATACACGTCCGCAGCAGCAAGAATTGGATTTCGGTTATTCTCCTTTTTGAGATACCGTGCCAATTTTCCCGCAAACGTAGTTTTCCCGGATCCCTGCAGACCAGCAATCAATATAATAGTAGGGGGCTTGGGGGAGACATTCAGATCAACTTTCTCCTCACCCAACACATGGACGAGCTCATCATAAACGATCTTGGTAAACAACTGGCCGGGCTGCACACTTTTCAGCACGTCGGCTCCAAGGACTCTCTCCTGGATATCTTTTGTAAACTGACGAGCAACCGCCAGGTTCACATCTGCGTCCAGCAATGCTCTCCGGATCTCTCGAATCGTTTCTGCGATGTTTACATCGGTGATTCGGGATTGACCCTTAAGCGACTGAACGGCTTTTTCTATTTTTGAAGACAAATCTTCGAACATGATCAAAAAGCTTAGCCGTAATCGTTTATAGTCACCAAAGGTAGGGTTTCATCCACAACTTATCAACAACCACAGCAAAAAAATGTTTTGAAGACCCCTCAATCTTGTACTTCAATCTTGTGCTTCAATCTTATGCCTCAACCCTTTATTTTCCAAATCAACCCGAGCCCTGGTAGGAGGGATCTGCGGCACACGAAATTAACCCGAACAACGAATTAAACATCATGACTCAACAAGAAGGCTACGGACAACAAAGCTACGGACTGCTTAAAGGAAAAAAAGGAATCATTTTTGGTGCACTCGATGATCGAAGTATCGCCTGGCGCATCGCACTGGCATGCAAACGCGAAGGAGCGGATTTTGTTCTCTCTAATGCACCGATCGCACTACGCCTGGGAACGCTGGATGCCCTATCCGAAGAGACAAATGCTCCGGTTTTTCCGTGTGATGTAAGTAGTGATCCGGATGTGGAAGAGCTCATGAAAAAAACAGCCGCTCATCTGGGTGGCGTCGATTTTATCCTGCATGCGATTGGAATGTCGCCCAACATCCGGAAAAAGAAAGAGTACAACGACATCAATTATAATTGGTATCAGCAGACGCTCAATATCTCTGCTGTTTCCCTACACCGTGTCCTTCATTTTGCTGAAAAAACCGGGGTTCTGAATGATGGAGCAAGTGTGGTCGCTCTGTCCTATATTGGTGCTCAGCGAATCTTCTCGAAATATTCCGATATGAATGATGCGAAAGCCCTGCTGGAAAGTATCGCCCGGAATTATGGAAGCCGGCTGGCAGGACGGGGGATCCGGGTAAACACAGTATCGCAGGCACCCACCAAAACCTCCGCGGGGACAGGAATTAAAGGATTTGACGGGATGTACACTTTCGCCGAAATGATCGCACCCCTTGGTAATCCATCCGCTGATGAGTGTGCCGACTATTGTGTAACCTTGTTCTCCGATCTCACGAGAAAAGTGACTATGCAGAATCTCTACCACGACGGAGGGTTTGTAACCAGCGGAATTTCGGAAGAGATGATCGACGATCTAGCGAAACTCTATTCCGATCGGGATTCTGAGTCGTAGTCAGAACGGGCGTCGTAGTTTCAACGGGCGTCGCAGGCTCAACGGGCGCCTCAAGCGCAATGGCAGTTGCAGTCTGAACGGATTCTAAGTCGTTTGTGACTAGTAGCCCGACCAGGTAGGTGACCGAAAGCCCGACCAGGATTTGTAAACGGTCTGAGCCTACGAAGTGCCCACAACCGATGGGACGGGACATCAAAATCTAAAAAGAGGCCAACCATGCCGGTTAAAATTTTAGGCATCGATCCGGGATCCAGAGCTACGGGAGTGGCCATTTTGGAGGAATCGGATGGCGCATTGGTGGCTTCGCTGTGTGATGTGATTCGCACCGACTCCCTGGAGCATCACCCCGACCGTCTGCAGGCCATTTTCGAGCAGATCAGTGGGATTATCAAGGAGTTTCAGCCCACGCATTGCGCCATCGAAACTCCCGTATATGGTGTAGACCCGCTCGCGATGCTGAAACTTGGACGCGCCCAGGCAGCCGCCATACTGGCTGCAACCAATGAAGGACTGGTGATCTCGGAATACTATCCAAAAGCGGTAAAAAAGGCGATCGTTGGCAATGGGAATGCATCCAAGCAGCAGGTAGCCTTCATGCTTCAAAAACTGGTACGTCTTCCGAAGAAGGATCTTCCAATGGATGCGACGGATGCTTTGGGTATTGCGTTTTGTCATCACACCCATTTACTGAGAACCATAATAACCCGGGCGGGCGAGAATAGCACAGAAATGGCATCAAGTACAGAGAATAAAATGCAACTCCTGTTCCAAAAAAAGTATCATCAGAACAACCGGGTCAACAACTGGACGGCATTTGTCCGTAACAATCCGGACCGGATACGATCCAAAGACGACAAGTAGGTTCTAATTATGATCGCACTACTACAGGGAATAATTCACAGCAAAGATGAAAACGGATGCATCCTTCTTGTGAACGGAGTTGGCTACCGGGTTCATCTTTCCGGCCAAACCATCCGGAATATCCCGGCAGCGGGAGAACACGCCGAACTTCTCATCTATCATCACATTACAGAAAACGACCAGCGGTTGTTTGGATTCGCTGAACCCACCGAAATGCAACTATTCGAGCGGCTGATCACCGTAAAAGGAGTTGGTCCCAAACTCGGCCTCACCATTTTGTCCGGTATGCCTGCCATTGCGCTTATGGAGGCGATCATCTCCGAAGACACCGGAATCCTCTCCTCCATCTCCGGCATCGGGAAAAAAACCGCCGAACGGATGGTTCTGGAACTCAAAGACAAACTCATAAATCTGGGGGCTGGATCGGGCGCATCCTTCTCCACAAGGACTGGTAGCGCCTCTGGTGCCCATGCAGAGGCCCTTTCTGCCCTCGAAGCACTTGGTTTCCGGCGCCGTGAAGCCGAAAAAGCACTCACAGCCGCCGCGGCAAATTCCTCTGTATCCGGACTCTCCACGCAGGATCTTATCAAAGCCGCCCTCGCCGAGCTCAAACGATAACACTCACTTAACATTGGTTTCGTACTCTATCATAGGATTACATTAAACGACGTATCACATCAACCCGTTTCGTTTTGAAAAAAGAGACCATCCTCGTAGTCGATGACGAACAAGACCTTCTGGATCTCATCGAATACAATCTCAAAAAAGAAAATTACAAAGTTCTGCGTGCCGAAGATGGAGAAGAAGCACTCCAAATGGCCCGGGAACATACCGTCGATCTTGTCCTCATGGACATCATGATGCCCAAAATGGACGGCATTGAAGCGTGCAGGCTCATGCGCGAAGATAGTGCACTGAAACACATTCCCGTCATCTTTCTCACGGCTCGGGGTGATGAAAAAACCGAAGTAGAAGGACTCGACACCGGCGCAGACGATTACATTACCAAACCGATCAGTACCGCCAAGTTAGTTTCCCGAATCCGTGCCGTCCTGCGCCGCTTTTCCGAACAGGAGGAGCAAGCACAAATCCTAAAAGTACACGATCTGGAGATCGACCGGGGACGTTATATGGTTCGACGGGGTGATAAGGAATTTCACCTGCCCCGAAAAGAGTTTGAATTGCTCTACTACCTCGCAAGCCGCAAAGGCAAAGTAAAAGACCGGCAGACGTTGCTCAACAAAGTGTGGGGAGATAATATCTATGTGGTCGACCGAACCGTGGACGTACATGTTCGAAAGATTCGGGAAAAGCTCGGAGATCATTATATTGAGACCGTAAAAGGAGTCGGCTACCGGTTTAAAGAGTAACCATGACCACAAAAAAAATTCAAAAGGCGGGGTTTTCCAAACTCTCGGCATCCGTGGCTCTTTACGCCGCTGCGATTACCGGCGTCTTGCTCGTTCCTGTATTTTACTGGCTCGCCGAACTCTCTCTGCTCCTCACCATCGAGCTGGTACTGCTTATTATGGTTGTGAACGCGACTGTGGTGTACACGATCTCGTACCATCTCCATCACCCCCGTGTTGAGATCCTCGAGCGTATCTACAAAAACATCGCGCGGAAAAAATTCGAAAAATACGACGAAATCACCACCAAACACGGCGATGAACTTAGCCTGCTCATTAAGCGATCGGTACGCGCCAGCAACATGGTCGAAAAAGAGTTTCAGCGGCTCAACAAAATCGAAAACTATCGGAAAGAGTTCATCGGCGACATCTCTCACGAACTCAAAACCCCAATCTTCGCCATCCAGGGCTTTATCGAAACCCTCATCGACGGCGCTATCCACGACGACGAGGTCAACGAAGAGTTTCTCCGTAAAGCGATGCGCAACGTCAATCGCCTCACCTACCTCACCAAGGACCTGATGGAGATCTCGAGGCTCGAAACAGGCGAACTCAAATCGGAAATCCGCCCGCTCCACCTCCGTGGCCTCATCCTCGAAGTCACCGAAAGCCTTCAATACAAATCCCAAAAAGAGGAAGTGGAGGTCATCGTCGAGAAATTCGACCGAAATCTGCAGGTCCGCGTCGACCGCAATCAAATCCGCCAGGTCTTCATCAACCTCATCGAAAACGGCATCAAATACAACAAACCGGGCGGCTCCGTCACCATCGGGATCACAAAAACCTCCCAGGAACCCGATAAAGTCACCGTTTTTGTACGCGACACCGGCATTGGAATCGATCCCAAAGATATTCCCAGAGTCACGGAGCGTTTTTTTCGGGTTGATAAGTCCAGATCCCGGGACAAAGGAGGTACCGGGCTTGGCCTGTCCATTGTGAAGCATATCATCGAAGCGCATGGCGAGACGCTCTGGATCGAAAGCAACGACCAGGGAACTACTTTTTTCTTCACTCTTACGCTCACCAACCAGCTGCTCGCATAGTAATCGCTTTCCGTACAGAATACATTACCCGGGCATTACTCACTACCTGCGCATTACTCTCTGCTCGCGTAGCATTCGTGTCTCCAATTTATTCACATGTAAGGGTCGCAAAAAGATGGCGCGCCAGATGAAGGTGCCCCAAGAGACGGCGCTCCAAGAGATGATAATCCAACAGATGGCGCTCCAAGGAACAGAGTAAGATCCGGGTTTCATCCCACTTTCGTTTGTGGTAGATTTGAGAACCCAAAATTGCAGCATACCACGAGAATATCTGAAACCTGTAAAAAAAGAGAACCCAAAAGAGCTATGATTTACGGAGTGATTATGGCGGGTGGCGCCGGAACAAGGTTGTGGCCCGCAAGCCGACAAGAGAAACCCAAACAGTTTTTACCCCTTACAGGCCAACATTCGATGATCCGCCAGACGGCCGACCGCATCAACCCGCTTACCGGAGATGAGCGCATCATGGTCATAACATCGGAACATCACACCGAACAAACCCTCAAGAATATCCCGTACCTGAGGCCGGAGATGGTGATTGGTGAACCGATGGCCCGCAACACAGCCCCGTGCATTGCGCTGGCTGCGGCCCGATTACACGCAGCAGATCCGGATGCCGTCATGATTGTGCTGCCCGCCGATCATCATATCGAAAAGAAAGAGGCTTTTCTCGAGATCCTGCGCACGGCCGTGGAGGAGGCGCGCGAACACCACACACTGGTTACGATCGGCATCCAGCCCACGCACCCCGAAACCGGATATGGGTACATTCAGGCGAAAGACGCGTCCCATCAAACCGGAAACACCCTTCCAGTAGAGCGATTTGTGGAGAAACCCAATCTCGCCCGGGCGGAGGAATTTTTGCGTTCCGGAGAGTATATGTGGAACAGCGGGATGTTTGTATGGCGGGCGTCTTCGATTTTGCAGGCGATGGAGGAGCATATGCCGGATCTGTTTACGCTCACACTTGGAGTGAGGGGTGCTCAACTTACCCGACCGGATCTGCTTGCGTTTTTTGAGGGGGCGCCAGCGGTGTCAATCGATGTCGGGGTGATGGAACGGGCGTCCAATGTGAAGGTGATTCCTGCAGATATCGGGTGGAGTGATGTGGGAAGCTGGAAGGCAGTGTACGATTTGTCGGTGAAAGATGCGGAAGGGAACGCGGAAAATATAGCCTCAGAGGGGGCAGGTGCGTCCGGTTCTGCAACAAACGCAACGTTTATTGGCGCGATGAATAACTTGGTAATGACCGAAACGGGAAAGCGGGTTGTGCTGATTGGTGTGGAGGATCTGTGTGTGGTGGAAACGGAAGATGCGGTATTGGTTCTGCACCGGGATCAGGCGCAACGGGTGAAGGAGGCGGTGCAGAAATAGAAGGCACTCGATATGAAGTCCTCTCAGGAGGCGTTTCGAATGGGGTGCTTTAGCAAGCGTTGCAGAATGGTTTGGGTATCTGCAATTTCGGGCAGTGTTACCACGTCTTTTTCAAAAAGCCATTTCCGGAGCTGTTTCGGAAAGGAGTCGCCAATTTCATACACAACGGAAATTCCCAGCTGTTCCAGTGCAGCCGCATTGCACAACTGCTCGTACTGACGCTGTATTGGAATAGACATCAGTTTTTTACCCAGATACATCGTTTCTGCGCAGGATTCAAACCCACCTCCCGTTAAAACGCCGAGGCTCCGTTCCATGCTTTCCAGAAATGGGCGGTTGCCGATCGGATGAAATACTACATTTTGTTCGCCCGCACCACGGCCACCACGGCCACGACTATCACCACTGCCACCACGATCATCACGGCCATTATGAACATCACGACTATCACTTCCACCACTTCCATCACCACCATGCCCAGCCGGCGCATCAAAACCATCAAAATAGGGTGAAAAGATATGCCACTCGATCTCCGGTATCTGCCGGAAAAATCGTGCCAAAAACTCATGATGATAGGAGGGAAGGTACACCGTAACCCGCTGTTCCAAAACCGGGGACAGCTCCTGCACCTCGCGACGGATCACGGGCGGTTCAATAAACTCATCATACCGCAAAAAATGAAACCCAACCGGCTCGCTCACCGGCGCAAAATGATGCAAAATCTGCTCAGCCATGAGTGAAACCTTCGCCGGGCGTGGCGACTTTGCTGACAAAAAGGACGCCTGATGGCTCATTCCAATGCAGTGAACCCCTTGCTTTTTCGCCGCCCATGCCGAAACCGGCTCGTAATCGGAAATCACCACATCATACACAGACAGATCCAGATCCAGGACATCCCGCACAAACTGAACCGGCCGCAACCCTGCGAGCGTTCGCAGGTATGAAACCCGCCCATGTGAATCATAACTCATGGTGATCCCCGTCCTGTTCCATACCGGAATCCCATCCAGTGTCATCTTCAGATGCTTCCCGCTCACCAAAATATCAACATCCGCAAGCTCCTGAAGCGAAGGAACAATCTCTCTTGCCCTGCTGATGTGCCCATGCCCTGTACCCTGAACGCCGTATAAAATTTTCATAGCCCCTATCCGATCACTGCCCCGGAACTCATCGGACGCATCGTAATAATCTTCATAATATTCTTATCCGCCACGTAGTGCTTCTCATCATACCGATACAGATCCCACTCCCCGCTGTTGTACTCCAGCGCGGTCAGGTTTTCGATCCAGTCCCCGGAATTCAGGTAGATCACCGAGCCCTTCTCGTTCTCATATCCGCGCACTTTGGGTTGATGAATATGCCCGCACACCACATAATCATATCCCTGATCGATCGCCAGCTCCATCGCTGTCATTTCAAAGTCGTTCACAAATTGAACCGCCTTCTTCACGCTGTCCTTAATCTTTTTCGACAAGGAAATTTTACCCTTGCCCATCTTCACCGAAAACCAGTTCACCAGCCGGTTCAGCAGAATTAGTAGCTCGTACCCACGACCACCAATTTTTGCGATCCACTTTGAGTGCTTCACGCTTAAATCAAACACATCCCCATGAAAAAACCACACCTTCTCCCCATTGAGCTCAAGTACCAGGTTATCCTTCACATGAAGCGGACCTAGCTGCATCCCCGAAATCTTCCGCAACACTTCGTCGTGATTGCCCGTAAGGTAGTAGATCTCTGTTCCATTGGTCATGAGCATAATCAGACGGCGCAAAACCGCCATGTGCGACTCCGGCCAGTAATATTTCCGAAAATTCCAGCCGTCAAAAAAATCTCCATTCAGAATCAATGTCTCCGGCTCTACGGAGTTGAGGTATTGAAGCAGCTCAAATGCGTGGCATCCCACCGTTCCCAGATGAATATCTGAAAGAACCACCATTTCAACAGAGCGAGTATTTCCCATAGAATAAGAGCAGAATTATGGACGTTATGAATGTTAATGCCAACAAAATAACGTGAAACATGTTACCGTAACGTATCGCGTATATTAAATGATTGTTACGGAATGATGGAAAAACAGCGTCGAAACAGAGTGCTTTTTTCCGGGCGGTTCAGTAGATTGATTTTGTATGGAGATCTATATTTTTCCCTTTTTACTCACGCTCTTTGCCGGATTATGCACCGGGATTGGTGGCCTTATGGCTCAGCTTTCCAAAGGGTATAACACGAAGTTTCTCTCTGTGTCCTTGGGTTTTTCTGCCGGGGTGATGATCTACGTTTCCTTTATTGAGATCATCCCCAAAGCGCTCGACTCCCTTTCCGCACTTTATGCAGAGGAAACGGCGTATATGATCACCATTGCCAGTTTTTTTGGCGGGATTGCGGTAATTGGTCTTGTGGATGCTTTCGTTCCATCTACGTACAATCCACACGAGATCAAGGATCCAAAAGCTACCTCAGGGTCAATGATGCTGGAGGTGGATATTGATAACGCCAACCCGTACCATGAGCCACACGAGGATCCGCACCAAGACTCACATCAGGATCCGCATCGAAGCAATCAGCTACTCCGTCTTGGGTTGTTCTCGGCCCTTGCGATTGCCATCCACAACTTCCCGGAAGGACTGGCCACGTTTATCGCCTCGATCGAAGATACCGGGCTTGGGATCTCCATTGCGATCGCCATTGCCATCCATAACATTCCAGAAGGGGTTGCGATTGCCGTTCCCGTCTACTATGCCACAAAAAACCGTAAAAAAGCATTCTCTTACTCCCTTTTGGCGGGTTTGGCAGAACCGCTTGGGGCTATTATCGGTTACGCGGTCCTCTACACCATCTTTACCGAGTCTGCCTTCGGCATTATTTTTGCGTCTGTTGCCGGAATCATGGTCTACATCTCATTGGACGAACTTTTACCCAGCGCCGAAAAATATGGCGAACACCACATGGCCATGGTTGGTTTAATTAGCGGGATGATTGTGATGGCGCTTAGCCTCATCCTGCTCCTCTGATGATGGATGCGCCGATCCAACGGTCAGCGATGCCAATCCCATCAACCCGAACAAAAAAACATGAGCACAGAAACAAAGGCATAAAAAAGGGAGACATAAAAAAAGGGTTGCAAAATCAATTGCAACCCTCTCTTGGGATGGTGATGGGATAGAATCGTATGTGTCAAATTTCGTCAGAGCAACTGCTTTCGTCAGAGCAATTGCTCTATTGCACCTATAAACTCTTTACTGTCTGGTTTCGTTCCCGATCGGAACCGACGAACCAGCTGCCCCTCTTTGTTAACCAGAAACTTCTCGAAATTCCATCGGATGTTGCCGGTAAAATCGGGGTTTTCCGCTTCAGTGAGCAGGGTAAACAAAGGGTCTTGGTCATCGCCTTTGACACTCACTTTTGAGAACATGGGGAAGGTAACTCCGTAGTTCTCCTGGCAAAACGTGAGAATATCTTCATCCGTTCCCGGCTCCTGGTTCATAAAATTATTGGCTGGAAATCCGAGAATCACGAGGCCCTTTTCCGAGTAATTTTCATAGAGTTTTTGGAGGCCTTCGTATTGAGGGGTATACCCACACTTGGATGCGGTGTTGACGATCAGTACAAGTTTGCCGCTGTAATCAGCCAGAGAAACGGTGTCTCCCTGGATGGTTTTCATCTCAAATTGATGTACGTTTTGTTTATTTTCCTGCGGGTCGCTGGTGTTATGCAGGTTGGCTGCATGAGTATTCTGCAGCAAAGAACCAAAAAAGAGACCGGACAACAACAAAATTCCAAAAATGGTGTTCATAGATTTCATGTTCTTGATGTTTAGGGCGTTTTGAATTGTTTGATAGCGTAACTTTGATATGCATGTAAATCATTCCCAATGAGTAGAAAAAAAAATAAATGTATGACACCTGGGGCTCGAATAGTGGTATTAACGAACGCACGATTAGCGGTATGGACATCTGTACTATTGGTGGCCATAGTAACAACCATAATGTCGGCCGCTCCGGCATCGGCGCAGATGTTTTCGATAGAGCCGGGGGAGAAGGTAAAAACAAAGTCTGAAGAGAATTACACCATGCTGGGGTTGTCACTGGAATGGGCAGATTTTTCCTATCGAGGGGCGCCGCAGGCACAGGGGGGCAGGGCTGATTTTACAAATCCGATCGTACGTATTCGGTTCGAAAGCCCCGGAATTCGCCTTTCTACAGGGTTTGGTGGGTCTCTGACGGGCATGGAGGATGTTTCCTTTGCCAATATTAATGCGCAGATCGAAAATGGTGTACAATTGGCTCGCGGGGCATCAGCTTCGGCCATGGTGCCGATCCAGTTGATTACAGATCTCATGGCGGTTCGTCCGTCCGGTCAGTCGTATGAATTTCAGCAAAGTTCTGTCATTTTTGGAACCGGACTTCGGTTCCAGTACCGACCATCCGGAGGTGGCTTGGCCGAGATCGAAACGACCGGGAATTACGGATTTAGTTTTTCACAGGGCTCACTGTTTGGAGGTTCCCTGTTTCGGGCTATAGGTGGGGCCAAACTGTATCTTCCTATCTTTCCGAATGGTCGTGCGATCGTATTCGGCTACAACGCAGACTTTCGAAGCTATGATATTGAAGGCGAACTGAACGATTATCGCTATATATCCCACGCCTTCACAATAGGATATGGGTTCTAACATTCACAAAACCCAGAAAGGATGAAACCAGAGAAACTACTGCTGGAACTAGAATCGATTTGTGAGAAGATTGGCTATACCATCCGAAAGGAGAGAGGTAGTTTTCGGGGAGATCGATGCATTGTAGAGGGGGAAAATCTCATTGTCATTAATCAAAAACAACCACCGGAAGCTAGGGTAGCAACGCTGGCCAGGGTATTGCGGGATCGAACACCCGACGAAATTTACATCAAACCCGCAGTGCGAAAGGAGCTTCAGGAAGTCTGGAACCGACTCGATCGGTTTCGCGACAACGATCTTCGGGAGCTCCAGGGGGTGTCGGACCTGGATGAGTTGGATTCAGAATCATAAGGATTGCGAGGGTGAACATAACAACATGACAAACACAAACGCGATCCGCTGCACATTTTTAGGAACGGGAACATCGATGGGGGTGCCGGTGGCGGGAGGATTCGGACGGAATTGGGTTAGTAAGGATCCTCGGAACGAGCGATGGCGTTGCTCAGCATGGATCCAAAGCGAAGATACATCCGTCATTATCGATGCAGGGCCGGAGTTTCGGTTGCAAACGATTCGCGCGGGGGTCGAGTGGATCGACCTGGTTCTGATCACCCATGAACACATGGATCATATCGCTGGCCTAGATGATCTTCGGGCTTACAACTATAAGCAGGAGTTCCCCATTCCATTGTTCACGAACGAGGAATCCGCCACGGCGATCCGCCAGAGGTTCGACTATATGTTTGAACCGATTAAATATCCAGGCTCTACATCGTTGGATATTGAGATCATCGACAAGAGCAGAACATTTCGGGATCTAACCATCACGCCGCTTCCCTGCACCCATGGAAATGTGGACGTGCAAGGTTACAGAATCAATCAGCTATCCTACCTGACCGACGTGAAGTCGATCCCGGAAAGTACAAAAGAGCGGATCCGGGGTAGCAGTGTGATGGTGCTAAGTGGGTTGCGGTGGAGCCCATCACACCCAACGCATTTAACCATTCCGGAAGCTGTGGAGATTGCAGAGGAGTTAGAAATTCCGATGACCTATCTCATCCATATGAATTCGTATGTGGATCACGGCAAATCCCAGAAAAAATTACCGCCTCACGTACGCCTCGCATACGATATGCAGGAGATCACGATCCCTTGAGCAGGGGAGCCTAAACGGACCGTTTGTTTCCTATCATTCCGACGCACCCAATCACCCATTCGTCTCCCATCAACCCGCCTCAAATAACAACCCATCTGCGTCCCATCA
>PZPG01000005.1:52574-54080 GCA_003045995.1 Bacteroidota bacterium | reverse complement strand
CTGCGTCCCATCACCCCAGGCCCAACTTCTGAATCCGGTTTTGAAACTGCTTCACGGCATAATTCAAAAACCACTCCCGATCCAGGCCAAACGGCACCTCATCCCCATACCGGTCAAAAATTTCATGCACGATATTCGTTGCATCGCCTAGCAAAATACCCAGCTCCTCCTCCAGATACCCCGTCAGCGAAGGATGTTCCGCAAGCAACCGCCCAAGAAAATGCAGGGCAAACGCAATATGGCGCGATTCGTCCCGCTTCAAATAGGTAATACCCTCGCGTAGCCCCGGTAGCAGATTACGCTCCTCAAGCATGTTGAAATACGCCTCATAACCCGTTTCCGCGAGCGTCCCCTCCACAATCATATTGTACGTGGCAGAAGCTTTCAACTGCGCCGCTGGCGAAGAGTCCGTCCACAAGGCATTCAACGCATTCGGCAACTTCTCATAAAACAAAATGCGGTACATCGGACCATGATACGATTCCAGATTTTGCGGCGATCCCATCACCTCCTTCATATACAGGTCGAAAAACTCCGTATGCTTCGCCTCCTCCCACAAGAACGACGTTAAATAGATCTCCTCCTCGATCCGCCCCTCTGCCGCTACCGTGCGAATCAGCGGTAACAGATCCAGCGTCACAGCCTCCTCACCCGCCATAAACATCGCCGACAAGTGATGCAGCAAACCCTTCTCCTCCTTGCTAAAATCCTCCCACTGGTCACGGTCTTTCTTCAGGTCAATCTCCGCAGGATTCCAAATCCCAAGAGTTTTCGACTTTTGAAACAGCGCCATCGGAACACTTTGCCGGTCCAGGCCTCGTCCGGTCGTTACAAATCCTGTTCGGGATTCGGGTTGATGAGAAACGGTTCGGGCGCCGTTACTATTTTGGGATGCGGTGCTATTGGCAGATGAACCGGAAGCCACTGTACTCTTTACGGCACTCCACAGATCAGAGAGAGAAGGAGCTGCCGAACGAGCCTCATCTGCCGTGCCTGATACGGTTGCGGTTGCTAACAGTGCAGATGCTGCTTTGCGCTGCGTAGACAGATACACAAGACCACCACGTATCAATCGAATTCTTTTTTTCATAATGAAAAACAGTGGATCTCCACCATGTTCAAGCAACTGACGCCAATCTGCCTCGGATGCCTCGAGGATAATATCGGCGGTATCCAGATCACTCTCTGTGGCGTATCGCAACTCATGGCACTCCCCGTAACGAAGATCCAAAAAGAAACCTAAAGCATTGTGCTGCAATAGGATAGTTGGCACTGGGTGAAACTTCAGTAACACACTTTGATTCCAGTCCTTGGCCTCTTTTTTGTATGCATCACTGGTTTGAATTGAATGAAACCACTGCTCGATCCAAGATGGTGTAAATAGCTCAGTCATATGCTCTCTTAGGTTTAGTTGACAATCATGTTCACATTTGCGCTTTCAGATGGCCGGTTCTCTTGAGTTTTTCTCCACAGAAAATCGGCGTATCTTCGACAATCTCCAACTTC
>PZPG01000005.1:8830-52557 GCA_003045995.1 Bacteroidota bacterium | reverse complement strand
ACAATCTCCAACTTCAACAATCTCCAACTCCGGCAATCTCTCGGAGTTCAGCGCCAACCCCATACATGAAGATAGTAGAATATCTCATATTATTGGAAGAAAATACACGTTGAAGGGAACGAGAACGGATTACAGAATAGTGTAACACCACAGGACAGTAGTATCACCACAGGAAAATAGTATCACCACAGGACAATAGAATCAACAAAGTACAGAGTACTATAATAGTTTCTAAAAACAGATTCATAACATACTAGTATCATGAATACGGGTCATCTTCATCAAACATACGATGTAATTGTTGTCGGGGCAGGGCATGCGGGCAGTGAGGCTGCCGGAGCTGCTGCCGCGATGGGTGCGAAAACGCTCATGATCACAATGAATATGGATGCCATTGCAAAGATGTCGTGCAATCCGGCCATGGGAGGAGTTGCAAAAGGACAACTTGTTCGAGAGATCGATGCGCTTGGAGGTCTCAGCGGAATTGTGAGTGACCGGAGTGGTGTGCAGTTCCGAATGTTGAATCGCTCCAAAGGCCCTGCCATGTGGAGTCCGCGATGTCAAAGTGATCGCATGCTCTATGCTTCAATCATGAGAGAGGAACTCGAGAAACTGGACATGCTGCATTTTCGCCAGGATCACGTCGTCGATCTCCTCACAGACCCTTCGGGCAAAACCATCGAAGGAGTTGTTACGCAAACGGGACAACAATTTCGTGCACGTTCTGTGATTCTTACGAGTGGCACATTCCTCAACGGACTCATTCATATTGGGGAATCTCAGTATGGAGGCGGACGATCGGGGGAGAGAGCCTCCGTTGGAATTACTGCATCCTTAGTAAAACTCGGGTTTGATGTGGGACGGTTAAAAACGGGAACACCGCCACGGCTAGATGGACGATCGGTCGATTACGATCAACTTGAAATCCAGTATGGAGATGCAAATCCATCGCCTTTCTCATTCATGACGGATCAACTACCGTCATTGGATGATCAGCTTACATGTTGGATCGGATATACAAACCCGGAGGTTCACAACAATCTTCGTGAAGGTTTCGACAGAAGCCCCATGTTCAATGGTCGGATCAAATCAGTTGGGCCACGTTACTGCCCGAGCATTGAGGATAAAATTCATCGTTTTGCAGACCGTGATCGGCATCAGTTGTTTCTGGAACCCGAGGGTTGGAATACCTACGAAATGTATCTGAATGGATTTTCCACATCATTACCGGAAGACGTTCAGTACCAATCACTTAGAAGAATTCCAGGGTTTCAAAATGTGGTGATGTTACGACCTGGATACGCTATTGAATACGACTATTTTCCGCCGTATCAGATCAAGCGCACCTTAGAAACCAAAAAGGTAAGCGGATTGTTTTTTGCGGGACAGATCAATGGAACAACAGGGTATGAGGAAGCTGCCTGCCAAGGGTTAATGGCTGGAATCAATGCAGCAAGATATGTCGACAATGCGGAGCCGTTTATTTTGCAACGATCCGAAGCATATATTGGGGTATTGATTGATGACCTAATCAACAAAGGTACAGAAGAACCCTATCGTATGTTCACATCCCGTGCCGAACACAGAATTTTACTACGACAAGACAATGCCGACCTCCGCCTTACAGAACTGGGGTATAAAATTGGATTAGCAGGGGAGGAGCGTGTGATGCGATATCGAAAGAAAAAGGAGGAGATCGATCTTTTGTTTCAGCTTGTCTCGGACTACACGGTTCGACCAGAGGTTTTAGATCCAATGCTCGAGGAAAAAGGTACAGCAAAACTACCTCAGCCCATGAAAGCCCGATCTCTTGTCCCTAGACCCCAATTAAGTCTTGGTGACATCATCGGAGCGGACAGCAATCTGAAAGAGAAGGTAGATGAGATCACGACGTCCAACGAAGTAATTGAGCAGGTGGAAATCCAGCTGAAATATGAGGGGTACATCAAAAGAGAGTTTGAGATGGTTCATGAACTAAGCCAAAAGGAGAACACCCGGATACCGGAGCAACTGAACTATGAGCGGATTAAAAGTCTGTCCTCTGAAGGACGAATCAAGCTTACAAAGATCAGACCCGAGACGATTGGGCAGGCTTCCCGAATTAGTGGTGTGTCGGCTAGTGATTTGTCGGTACTGATGATCTACCTGAAACAGTAGGAGGTTTCACGTGAAACATTCTGTGATAGAGAAACCGGTAGGCGTGGATATCCTAAAAAAAGCGCGAGAGATTTATCAAAAAAGAGAAACTGCACTTGAAAGATATATCGATCAAGTTCTCATATGGAATCAGAAAATCAATATCATGAGCCGAAATGTTTCACGTGAAACAATTCGGGAACATATTGTTCATTCACTACTTCCAGTGCCTTTGGGATGGATCGACCTCCATAGCTGCTGGGTGGATGCCGGAACAGGAGGGGGGCTTCCCGGAATACCCCTGGCCATACAAACTCCAGGAACACGGTGGATTCTGAATGATAATGTTCGCAAAAAGATTCGTGTAGTTGAAGCTATTATATCCGAATGCGGCCTTAGAAATACAGGAACAGTCGCTCAAAGTATTGCATTGCACCAGCTGCAACCAGATTGTGGGATTGTTTCAAAGCACGCCTTTAAAATCCCCGACCTGCTTCAAAAAGTGCGTAATTCAGGGTGGGAAACGATCCTCCTCTGGAAAGGTGCGGAGGATATCCGCAAAGAGTTGAAGGACGCGCCCTATCCGGTTGAAGCAGAGATCCGATCCTTTCAATTTGGAGAAGAAGAACCATTCTATGAAGGGAAAGCGCTGGTGAAGCTTACCAATCCGGACGCATAACAAAGTTGAAAAAAGGCATCAAATATGTATATTAGATTTCTATATTTACATGGGATTCTAATGTGAGCATATGTCGAAACTAAAAAGTACAGAGAGGAGGATGAAGCTGATCTTGATGCTTCAGCAATCCAAAGAGAGGCTAACCGCACAGGAGCTGGCAGACCGGTTTGGGGTAACCAAACGTACGATTTACAGAGACCTGAATACACTTTCCGAACTAAATGTTCCGGTTACACACGATCCATTTAAGGGATATGGTGTGATTTCGGGGTACAATATTCCACCGTTGATGTTCACAACGAGAGAGTTAGCCACCATTATGGTAGGTCTAAACTTTGTAAAATCCCAGGTAGACCGGAATCTGGTGAATGATGCAAAAGGAGTTGAAATCAAAGTAAAGGAGCTGTTGCCGGATAAGTTGCGCGCCTTCATGAATTCACTTCATAATAAGACGATCGTTGATCCATTTCTGAATTTCGGGCATGAAAAAAAAGAGGGAGGGAACTGGTACCTCATCAGTTCCGCCATTGCCGAGCAGCAAACCATACAGTTTACCTATAAGAGTTTGAAAAAAAACCAGACGACACGCCGAAAGGTCGACCCCTATCTGCTTGTGTTTTACAAAGATCACTGGAATATGATCGGGTTTTCACACATTCGAGGTGAAACCCGTAATTTTATCCTCGATCAGATCACTGATCTATCAGTTACGGATCAGATTTTTGAGACCCCGGACGATTTTAACGCAGAAGCACTTATTTTTAATTCTAGCAACCTCGGAGAAAAAGTGGTACTCCACATCGATAAATCGATAGATCGCGCGTTTAAGGCGAATATACCAACGAAAATAATTAAGTATGAGGCGGTTAGTTCTAAAATAATTAAGGTTGAGCTTCGGTTCGATAATCTAGACTTTCTCAATCAGTGGTTGCTTCAGTTTAGCGATAAGGTGGTCGTTCAGTCTCCGAACAGCTTGATTCAGAAACGAAGGGATTTGATTGACAGAGTTTCCAAATCCATCGAACCCTTTTAAAATTAGGAAAGAAAAGGATAAAATTATGAATAAGGAGAATCAGCAAAGAGTAAATCTGTACATGATGGCGAACAACAAATATTTTCAGCCACACCAACTTCACATCATCTCACAAAAATTAAAAGAGGGTGACGAAGATCTGATGTACCGGTTGATGAGTCTTCCGATGAAAGATCCCGTTTTGTTATTAGTGATTTCTCTTCTTGCCGGGGTGTTTGGCGTAGACCGTTTCGTGGTGGGCGATGTTGGTTTGGGTATCGCTAAACTACTCACTTGTGGTGGCCTTGGAATCTGGACGATTGTTGATTGGTTCCTAATTATGGGTCGAGCCAAAGATGTGAATTTTGAGCAGGTACTTCAGATTCTCTAAAAGGTGATCCCATAAGGTAAAGGCTGTTATGAGAGGCGTAAATCCCCGTACATTTTATCGTCTCACCCTGGGCGGTTCGATTGCGGGGTTTATTTACCTTTGGTGGGTTCGAACTAGTACCACAGGTCTTCTGGTCTGTCCTATTAACAGCATAACCGGTTATCCCTGCCCATCTTGCGGTACAACCCGCACTATTTTACAAATTCTTTCTTCCGATCCTATCCAATCCAGCCTCTTCAACCCATTGGCGTACATTGTGTTAATGGGTATGATGGTTCTTCCCGTTTGGTCTATTCTGGACTTGATACGTAAAAAAATTTCTCTGTATTCTGTAGTGTCCAGTGGCGAGAAATTGCTACAAAATCAACCCGTACTACGATGGGCACTCCTGAGTATTATGGCAATTATTTGGATGTGGCTGATCCTTCAAAACCAAAATCAGGGCTAATTACCTCTCCTGCATTTCGCTCACGCAGCTCTCGTCGTTCTCGTACCATCACGCGAATTCGGTCGATACTTAAATAGACCACCGGAATTAGAAGCAGGGTAACCAGGGTTGATGCGGCCAGCCCGCCAATTACCACACGGGCAAGGGATGCCTGAATTTCCCCTCCGGCACCCAGTCCAAAAGAGAGTGGAAGCAGTGCAAGTACGGTAGTTAATGTGGTCATTAAAATCGGACGCAGACGTCGCCGCGCCGATTCTACCACCGCTTCATATACAGGCATTCCCTTCTCTCTGCGCATCAGATTGATGTAATCCACCAATACAATGGCGTTATTGACCACGATGCCGATCAGCATCATTAGCCCCATAATACTTTGCATATTAAACGACGTTCCGGTAGCCAAAAGCATCGGTACCACACCAATCATGGCCACAGGAACCGAAAACATCACTATCAGAGGATCGATCAACCGCTCAAATTGTGCAGCCATCACCATGTAGATCAGCACAATTGCCAGCACGATCGAAACCAAAAAATCACGCTGCGCCTTTTGCTGCTCTTCATATTCGCCACCATACACAATCGAAAAGCCATCCGGTAACACCATGGTCGACAATTCAGCACGAATCGCCTCCACGGCTTCACTCAACGTCACTCCCTCCTCCAGATTCGCCGAAATTGTGGTATATCGCTGACCATTCACCCGACCGATCGATGTTGGACCGCGTGAAGGTTCCTGCCGAATCACACTACTTAGTGGAATCACATCTCCGGTCGCCGATCGTACAGAGATATTCTCAATATCGAGTGTACTAAACCGATCCGCCTCTCGTAGCCGCACCGTGATATCATATTCATCCCCACCATCACGAAAAACACCGGCCCTGACTCCGCCCACATTCGATTGAATCGCTTGAGCCACATCCCTTGCGGTTAACCCAAGTGCGGCAATCTTCTCCCGATCAAAAATGATATTCTGTTCTGGTCGACCCTCACGACGACCCGACTGTGCTCCGCGAACCCCTGGAATCCTCTCCATTCGAGCCACAATGTCATCTGCCAGCTGGTCAGCCAAGTTTAAGTCGTATCCACGTAGCTCCATTTGAATCGCATCATCCCCTCCCCCTCCAAAAATACGCCGTAATATCCACAATCCTGTCTGCGCCCGAACCCGAAATTCGCCACCCGGAATGGTCCCCTCGATCTGATCCCGCATCTGATCTGCAAGCTCATAGGTACTCATCGTTCGTTCGCCTTGCTCCTTCATGGCAATCTCAATTTCCGCCTCACCACCACGAACATCCGACGTAAAAAACTGGATCTCATCCTTTGGAATCAGATCAATTACCTTTGCCTCCAGCTCCTTCAAATACTCATACGAGGCGGCAATGTTCATACCCTGCGACAAATTAAACTCAATCTCTACCTCATCTGCCTCCGTTTGCGGAGCAAGCTCTGCCGGAATCCAAGTGGCCCCGTACGCCGAAAGTAAAACCAACACAAGCGTTGCCCCATAAATCAGACCCTTCCGACCGATTGCGCGCTCCAGCACATCCGCATACCAGTTCTCCATCGCAGCCAAAAACCGCTGAACGCCGGCCAGTCGTAACGGGCGAGCTCTTTTGTTGCCCTCGGGCGTAGGATTTTCTTCAGCCAGACCTCTATCACCTGCAATAGCACTTCCATCACCCCGATGAAACGGTCGAACCGTCATGATTTTAGAAGCAAGCATTGGCACCAGAGACAGTGCGACAAACAGGGAACAAAACAGCGAAAACACTACAACAAGCGCAAGCTGCTGAAACAACGACCCCGTTACCGTTTGCATAAATACTACAGGAATAAATATAACGGATGTGGTAAGAGTCGACGCAATGATGGCTCCCCGTACTTCCCGCGTTCCGGTAAGAGAGCTGTTCCGGAGGGATTCTCCGCGATTTCGTTGCCTTACAATATTTTCAAGAACCACAATCGCGTTGTCCACAATCAACCCGATTCCAAGCGCAAGCCCCCCAAAACTCATCTGATTCAGCGTTAATCCGTTGAAGTAGAGAAGTCCAAAGGTGGCAATCAGTGACACCGGAATCGCAAGTGAAATGATAAACGTCGTGGAACCGTTGCGCAGGAACAAATAAAGGATAAAAATCGCAAGCAACGCCCCCCAAACAGCCGACTGTTGCACATTGTCGATCGAATTCTGTATAAACGTGCTTTGATCGGTCACAACTGTAAGCTTCAGATCATCTCGCTCCAGGTTAATTCGATCGATCTCTTTCTGAATTCCCTCCGACACAGCCACGGTGTTTGCGCCGGTTTGCTTCCGGATCCCCAAACGCACCATCGGCGTATTGTTAATCCACACCAGGCGTCCGATCTCCTGGTAATCGTCCCTCACCTCCGCTACATCTTTTACGCGGATCGGCTTCCCATCCACCGTACGAATGATCGTTTCCGAGATCTGATCCATCGACGTAAACTCACCCAGCGTTCGAATATAGAGCTGTGAAAGACCATCCTTCACATCCCCGCCCGGCAATGTGCTATTTTCACTGACCAGCGCATTCCGTACATCCAAAGCCGTAAGTCCAGTCGCAATCAGTCGGTCCCGCTTTAAATCCACCCGAATCTCCCGGTACACTCCCCCCCAGACGTCAATCGCACCCACTCCCGGCACCTGCTCGATCCGCTTGCTGATGTCCCGCTCCAGAATTCGAGTCAGTTCATCCAGGGGTCGGAACGATTCTGCCCCCAACACCACAATCGGCGAATCATTCGGATCAAACTTCCGGACTCGTGGGGCATCCGCCTCCTCCGGTAAACTTCGCCGCACCCGATCCAACGCAGCACGAACATCATTCGCCGCCTCATCCATATTCGTATTCCGGGAGAAATTGAGACTCACCCAGCTATTCCCTTCCGACGAGTTGGAGGTCATACGCTCCAGATTCGCCACCCCCGACAGTGCATTCTCCAGTTGATCGGTGATAATCGTTTCCACCTCTTCCGGGCCCGCATTCGGATAACTCACGGAAACACTCAACCGAGGGTACTCGATCGGCGGCAGCAGATCTACAGGAAGAAACCGAAATCCTGCAAAGCCCAGGACCAGAATAATCAAAAACACCATCACGGTTGCGACAGGACGGTCGACAGAAAGCTTGGTTATATTCATGATCTATACAGAGTTATCATCTAAAGAGAGTTATCCGGTGACGTTCTCGATTCCATCACATTTTTTAATAAATCCGACGGTTGCAGTCGCTGCAAGCTCATCATTCGTTCCCAGGTTAATGGACGAATACGCGCCCGACCCTCACCACCGATCAGTAGGTTCTGCCCCACCGTAACCACCCACTCCCCGCTCTGAATCCCCGTCACCCCAGCCGACTCTCTCCCTTTAGCCACCACCTGCACCGGGCGAAATTCCACGTCTGTTGGCATACTCAAGGGTCCCGGATCATCTGTATCGGTTTGGATTGGAAGTGGCGTTTCGGTGCCAAACGTCGAGGACACGTACACACCTGTAATCCCTGTTCTCGGATGCCGGTAGATCGCACTCAGCGGAATAATCGTTGCCTGTTCACTTTCCCCATAAAATATATCCACCGTTACAAACATGCCCGGAATCAACACACCGGACGTATTTGCCAGATCAATTTCCGCTTCGGTACTAAAATTCCCCTCACCCAAAAACGGCGAAATTCGGGAAACGGCCCCCTCCAGAAACGTATCCTCCATCGCATCCGACACCACCTGCACCGTTTGTCCCACTTCAATATAAGAAAGCATCCTTTCCGTTAGATTCACCGTCACCGTCGCATCATTCAGATCCCCCACGGTAAACAGCGACGACCCGGGCGAAACTTGCATTCCTGGCTCCACATTGCGGTTCCCAACGGTCCCTCTTACCGGCGAACGAATCTCCGTTTGCGCCAAATTCTCTTTACGCTCCTCCACCGTTGCTTCCGCTTGCTCCACCTGCGCCTCCGCTAAATCAAACCCCGCTTCTGCTGAGGCAAGTGCCGCCTCTGTCTGCTCCAGATCCACATCACTAAGTAAACCCCTGTCAAAAAGTTGTTTTTGTCGGGTTGATGTTCTCCGCTCCTCCTCCAGAAGAACCTCCGCTTGTCGCAGCCGGGCATTGGCGATACGCAGATTGGCTTCCGCCTGACGCAATTGCTCCCGGTACTCCCGGTCCGACAACTTCACGAGAAGATCCCCCTTCTCCACGGGATCCCCATTTTGCACAAACACCTGGTCGGTAAGCGCCGTAATACGGGACACCACCTCCACCTGATTTTGAGAACGAACAATTCCGCTCAACCGCTCCTCCAGGGGCAGCCTCCCAAACCGTGCTTCCACGGCTTCCACCGCAGGGATGATCCCTGTACCCTCTGCTCCCTCCGGAGCCACCTCCTCCTCTCCACCACCACAAGAAGTCAGCGATACAACAAGACCCATCAAAACGAAAAGCCAAAACCAACGCGTTAAACCAGAACCTTTGATACCTAAAATATCCATGCCCATGTTGTACATACCCTTGTTGTAAATTCTCTTTTCATTCGTTCAGAAACAATTTTTGGTAAACCTTTTCCGATCCCTCCAAGTACGAAACTAACAGGAATTCGGATCATCCCGTTCAAACAAATTCTTCCTATTGTGATTCGTAGCCCCGAAAAATACCGTTTTTTTCGTATTTTTCTGCCTATGGTAGCCATAGAAACTCTTGTCATACGAAACCAAAAAAAGGCGTGATAACAGACGCGAGAACAGGCGCGAGAACAGGTGTAAATACAAGCGTAAATACAAGTGTGAATACAATTGTAAATACAGGCGAAAAAAACAGGCGCGAGAACAAGCATGAACCGAAAACTTTTAATCACTCTCCTGGCAGCCCTCTTTCTGAGTGTCTTCTTCTACTTCTCCATCCGAGAGATTGCCCCGGATGAAATTGAGAATGAACCCGACTGGATCTCCCTCGCTGAAGCCTTCGAGCGTGCATCCAACGACAACAAGCTCATTCTGGTTGATATCTACGAAACCGGATGCAAGTTTTGCCGAAAAATGGCGAGAGAAGTGTACCCGGCCCCATCCACCCGAGCCGTCATCGACAGAGGCTTCCACCCGGTAAAAGTAGATGGTAATTCAGAGGAGATCGTTTATTTTCTGGGTGATGAGATGACTGCCGCCGATTTTGCGCTCAAAATGGGGGTTACAGCCTACCCCTTCACAGTTATACTCAATGCTGAAGGCCGTGTTTTGGACCGTAAGCGGGGCTACATGGATGTGCAAAGTTTAACGGCATTCATGCGGAAAACCCTCGGGGAACGCTCCTCGTAAGATTCGAGAAACCCACCTGAGAACCCTACTCGGCAAACTCACCTACCCCCGCCATCGTCACCATCAGATCAAAAAGATCGGTATTGCGAGTGATCCCCGGGAGCCCCTCACTGCCAGGCCCCCACGCTGCCAGCTCCACAAAATCGGATGTATGATTGGTGCTCAAGAAATTTACTCCATTATAGTTCGCCAGCACACTACCGATCACCGCTCCGGGCCCCTGACGATTCCGAAATGGCACCTCTAGTGTACCCTCAAATGCCCGTTTAATCATCAGCGCTTCCTCATTCGCCAGCTGAATCCGCGTGGTATATTCGATCAAGTCCAGAATTTGCTTCACTTTCAAGCCGGTTAATACCCCATCCGACCACGAATAGTCCATCTCCTCAAACATCCACTCCATGCTATGCCGTGCCTCAAAAATGGTTTTAAGCATGTCGTTCGATTGTGAGTAGGAAGAACCAAGCCCCACAAGGCCGGGATTTGCATTGGCATGATCGGTCGTGAGAATCACAAGCGTATCATCCCGGTTTTCCGTGAAATCCATCACCACCTTTATCGCGTCATCAAATGCAATCTGATCGTAAATCAATCCTGCTGCATCGTTTCCATGAGCTGCATGATCCACCCGTCCACCCTCAATTTGCAGAATAAATCCATCTTTGCCGGAGTCACTGAGTCGCTGAAGGGCAACCGATGTCATTTCTGCCAGTGTCGGTACACTGTTTTGCAGTTCAGGAAGGGATTGATGATCTACCGTGTAGGGAAGATGTGAATCGTAGAAAAGACCGAGCAATTTACCCGTAGCGTTTTCCCCAGCAGCCCCCTCCATCTCCGACTTACTAAGTGCAACCTTGTATCCTTTCTGCTCAAATTCCTGCAACAAATTCCGCTTATCAGGGCGCCGCTCCTCCGTAAAATGGCGCCTTCCGCCACCCATCAGCAAATCAAATTCCCGCTCCAGATACTGCACGGCAATTTCATTCTCCATATTCCGGCTTGGCACATTTGCAGAGAATCCAGCCGGTGTTGCATGTGTAATACGCGTCGTTGTCACCAAACCGGTTGCCTTTCCCGCATCCCGAAAGATCTCCAAAACCGGCTTATACTGCTCATTATATGGACCCCAGTTCACCCCTCCATTATTGATGCGATGCCCGCACCCCCACGACGATGCCGCTGCTGCTGAATCCGTCACGAGAGAACTAAGCGACGCCATATCCATAAGGCCCCGATGATATGGTTTGCCAAACCCCCCTGCAGCTCCGTTCACCCCAGATGCACCATTCGACCCCACCACCCCACTCACCCCCGCCAATCCAGACGGGTCGGACGCATACATCTTCATCCAATGCGTTGGTGCCCCCATTTTCCCTTGCTTCACTAACTCAGCTAGCGTGAGCGTTCCGGAACTCATCCCATCACTCACCAGAAAAATCACATTCTTGGCTTCTCCTGCGTGCTGGTTCGACATCACTCCGGCCCCACCCGCTCCTGATCCAGCTCTCGACCCAGTGATTCCTGATCCGGCAACCCCGGTTCCAATCGCTCCGGCGGTAAGCAATCCTGTTTTCAAAAATTCGAGACGAGAGACGTTTTTTCCTTTTTTCATGGTAATCGAGTGGGTTGAAAAGTTGTTAAATGAGTACTTAAAAATCCGAATTTTCCCGCTGAAACGCGAATGAACTTTCCGTTACCTGGAATTGATACACGAATATTCCGCGATATTTCCTATTTTCGAGCACTGATATCAGTCCATCAAAACCAAACATTATGACCATGAACGATTTCATACATCAAACCAAGAGACAAACCAAGGGAACCAACACTTTTATGACCTTGATGGTGCTTAGCCTGGCGATACTAAACCTGGCCACTATCGCACAACCGCAAGCCGCCGAAGCGCAGTCCATCACCCCGGACCATATCGCAAAGATGCAAAGCGTAAGCAATGCAATCCTGTCACCAGACGGATCGGCCGTTGCCTACACCGTTAGCGTTCCGGCTGATCCCTACGAATCCAACAGCAGCGCATCCAGCCATCTGTACGTAATGAACACCGAAACCGGCGAAGCCAAACCCTATTACACCGTCGGTTCCGTGGGCTCGGTACAGTTTCGACCCGGCCATGAAGCGATCACCTTCCTGGCCAGCCGCTCCGGCGACAACGGACGCGCCCTCTACGAACTCCCGCTCGACGGTGGCGAAGCGGTGAAAATCTACAGCTACGAGCGAAGTATCTCCGGCTATCAGTGGAACTCAGACGGCTCGCATATCGTATTTACCTCGTCGGAGCCCGCCGAAACATCCTCATCCCCCCTGCCCTACAAAGCCGACGTGTATGAGGAGAACCAAACCTTCCGGCGCGCCTACATTGTAAACGTGACAGAGGCCGATGCCAATGCGATGCGCATCAATGCAGAGGGCATGGTTCATATGACCGAGTGGAGCCCCTCCGGCGATCGGCTTGCGATCACCACCACGCCAACACCCAACATCGATGACTTTTACATGTACCAGAAGGTGAAAGTCGTGGACGCACAATCCGGTGACGTAATCGCCGAGGTCAACAATGCCGGAAAGATCGGGCAGATTGTATGGAGTCCGAACGGCGAACAACTGGCCATTCGTGCCGGAAAAGATATTCACGACCCCACCGACGGACGGATTCTAACGGTCTCAGCCAGCGGCGGCACCCCCGAAATGATCGACGGCTCCTTCGAGGGCAAATATGAGCAGATCGCGTGGACCGACGACAATGAAATCACCTTTTTGGCCAGCGAAAGTACATCCGGCGTCATCGGAACCATTGCGCCCGACGGCAGTTCCAAAGAAGTTTTTGTTCGGGGTGATGCGATGGCCATTGGCGGAATGAGCTACGGTTCCGGGCTTATCGCAATTACGGCAAGCACACCGGCACATCCGTCCGAACTGTTCCTTATCGAAGACGGGGGAAGCCCGGAGCGAAAAACCTTCCACAACGATTGGCTGGAGGAGGTTGAGCTTGGGAAGCAGGAGGTCGTTACCTACAAAACACGAGACGGCATGTTTGATATTGACGGAATGCTGATTTACCCCGTTGGATACGAGGAGGGTACGCGGTATCCGGTGATCACGGTGGTTCATGGTGGTCCCGAGGCACACTACTCGAACGGATGGCTTACAGCCTACTCCATGCCAGGGCAGATGGCAGCTGGAAAAGGATATGCCGTATTCTACCCGAACTATCGCGGAAGTACCGGGCGGGGAACGGAATTTGCCTACAGCAGCCAGGCCGATCTGTCCGGAAAAGAGTTTGACGACGTGGTGGACGGGGTGGATTACCTTATTTCGGCTGGAATTGCCGATGCAGAACGGATCGGGGTGACGGGAGGATCCTACGGCGGATACGCCTCTGCATGGATGAGCACCTACTACTCCGATCGATTTGCTGCTGCGGTGATGTTTGTGGGAATCAGCAACAACCTTTCAAAGTGGGGTACGAGCGACATTCCGGACGAACTGTATCTGGTTCATTCCCGTGAGCGGATGTGGGACTCCGATGACAAATGGATGGATTATCTGAGAAGAAGCCCCATCTACTGGGTCGATCGTGCCCAGACCCCGATCTTGATTATGCACGGAGCCGAAGATACACGGGTACATCCGGCGCAGTCCCTGGAACTGTACCGCCACCTGAAAGTGCGGAAGCCTGAAGTACCAGTGCGTCTGGTTTTCTATCCTGGTGAAGGTCACGGAAACCGGGGAGCAGCATCGCGATACGACTACAATGTACGGATGCTGGAGTGGTTCGACACCTACCTCATGACTGGGGATGCCGGTGCCGAAATGCCACATTGGGACGCACCAGTTCCCGTGAAGAACTAATGAAACCCATCGAGTCGTACAACCTCGGCGATATTAAAGTTGTGATTTCGGAGAGTGATCAGCCCGAAAAAGTGCACGTCGATTGCAATGACGGGTCTTTTCACTCCGAATTCACGGTTCGTGTGTACGAGTATAAACACTACAAGCGGCACATGAACCAGACAATTGTAAAAGCGTACCGGGAAGCACAGGCCGGAGAAGTGTCGGGGGAGCCGGAGTAAGAGACGGACGCCAGGCAGTAACTCAGAGATACGGAGTCAGGCGGCGAGTAAAGTAGCTCGGTGAATTGGATGTCTACGTTTGGCAGTAACAGCGCCTCTTTACAGTAACAACATCGCATCCCCGAAGGAGTAGAACCGGTAACGTTGCTCAATGGCGTGGCGGTAGATTCGATGCATCTCTTCGAGCCCGATAAATGCCGACACCAGCATTAAGAGAGTACTTTTGGGCAGATGGAAGTTGGTGATGATATGATCGGTATGCCGGAAGGTGTACCCGGGTCGGATAAAAATGTCGGTGTCGCCGGACTGCGGAACAAATTGCCCGTTTTCGGTTCGCATCGACTCCAGCACCCGAATCGATGTGGTTCCGACGGCAGTTCGCTCTGTATGTGCATTCAGGTTTTTCGCCTGCTCTTCGCTCACCTGAAACCACTCGCTATGCATGACATGCTCCTCAATCCGGTCGGTTTTCACTGGTGCGAACGTGCCCATCCCCACGTGGAGTGTGACCTCACAAAACGGATGGCCGGCGCCGGTTAGCCGTTGCATCAGTTCCGGCGTGAAGTGAAGACCCGCTGTGGGAGCAGCTTTGCTTCCTTCATCCCGGGCATAGACGGTTTGATATCGTCCGGCCAGCGATTCGTCGCGCTCAATGTAGGGGGGAAAGGGAGTGTATCGAAAAGGTTCAAACCGGTCACTGTCGATCTCTTCGGACAATCGGATCCGGCGCAAACCATCCTCCGTTACAGAGAGGGTTTCCGCAAACACACCTGGAAACAGTTCGGTTCGTGTTCCTGGCTTGAAACGTTTCCCGGGCCGAACCATCGCTTCAATCGTAAACGGGTCGAAAGCCTTGGTAACAAAGAGTTCTGTTTTCTCCTCATGAAACAATAGGCGACACCGCTCCACACGGCTATTGTTCACTACGAGCGCGCTGTTTTTGGGCAGATAACGACCGATATTCGTAAAAAGATCATCCCGGACAGACCGGTCGGCCCGGTTGTAGATAAGCAGTCGGGAGTGATCCCTGGGTTCTGCCGGTTTCTGCGCGATCAGCTCTTGTGGCAGATCGTAATCGTAATCGTGAATTGCCCCGCTCAAAATTCTCGAAAAAGTTAGCTGCGAAAAGAGGGTTCCAGACAACTTCGAACCGCCTGGACAATACCGTCAGGCCCGATTCCAACTTCGTCATGAAGCTCCCGCTGAGTCCCATGCTCCACAATCCGATCGGGAATTCCCAGGATCGTAAGAGAGCAATCGGCACCCCGTTGCATCAGATATTCTGAAACCGCCGAACCAAACCCACCCAAACGTGTGCCATCCTCGATGGTAATCAGATGATCATACTCCGCGGCAACCCGATCGAGCAACTCCGTATCCAATGGCTTTGCATACCGCATATCGTAATGACCCGGTCGAACTCCTTCAGCATCCAGCACGTCAAACGCTTCCGTCACATAATTACCGATGGGTCCAAAACTAAGAATCGCAACCCCCTCTCCCTTCCGGATCTCACGCCCCTTGCCGATCTCCATCCACTGAAACCCTTCCCGCACATCCATTCCCGTAGAGTTTCCACGCGGATATCGAATAGCCCAAGCCGCTTCATTATACTCCGATGCAGTATACATCATGTCGCGGAGCTCCTGCTCGTTCATCGGCGATGAAACAATCATGTTCGGAATCGCTCGCAAATAGGATACATCGTATAAACCGTGATGGGTTGGCCCGTCAGCCCCGGCAAACCCTGCCCGGTCGATGCAAAACACAACCGGAAGTTTCTGAATCACCACATCGTGGATCACCTGATCGTAGGCGCGTTGCAAAAAGGTAGAATAGATCGCTGAAAACGCCTTTTTCCCTTCGGCTGCCAGCCCTGCAGCAAAGGTGACGGCGTGTTGCTCTGCAATCCCCACATCAAACGAGCGCTCCGGAAAGGTATTCATCATGGGCCAAAGACTCGAGCCACTCGGCATAGCCGGCGTAATTGCCACAATATTTTCGTTTTTCGCAGCCAGCTCCACAAGCGCGTCTCCAAACACATCCTGATACTTCGGCCCCTTCTTAGGCCCGCTCGAGGGCTTCGCCAGAGATTTTCCGGTAATCTTATCAAACGGACTGCTCTGTGCATGCCATTTGGTCTGTTCCCGTTCCGCCGGCGCAAAACCTTTCCCCTTCACCGTTACAATGTGCAGCAACTTCGGCCCCTTCACCTCGCGTAAATCCTCCAAATGGCGCCGCAACGTCTCAACATTATGACCATCCACCGGTCCGTAATATTTAAAACCCAGCGCATGGAACAGCGATCCGGGTGTAATAGCTGCCATAGCCGCTTTTTCCAGGCGGGACCCAACTTTCCGCATCGCCGTCCCTGCTCCCTTCAAATGCCCGAGCAGGTCGTAGATCTCGTCCCGCATCTTATTAAATGTCTTGGTCGTCGTAATATCGGCCAGATACTCCTTCAAAGCACCCACATTCGGATCTATCGACATGTTGTTGTCGTTGAGAATCACTAGCATGTCCGACTTAAGCGCCCCCGCATTATTCATCGCCTCAAAAGCCATACCACCCGTCATCGCCCCGTCCCCGATCACAGCTACTACTTTTTTGTCGGTTTGATTGAGATCCCGTGCGACCGCCATACCCAAAGCCGCAGAAATCGACGTACTGGAGTGTCCCACACCAAACGCATCGTATTCACTTTCCGACCGCTTGGGGAACCCGGAGATCCCTTTATACCTACGGTTCGTGTGAAACTGATCCCGCCGTCCTGTTAAAATCTTATGCCCGTAGGCCTGATGACCCACATCCCACAGCAACAGATCTTTGGGTGTCTGATAGATATAGTGAAGGGCAACTGTAAGCTCGACAACCCCAAGACTGGCGCCAAAATGCCCCCCGTGAACCGATACCAGATCGATGATAAAATCCCGCAGTTCGTCACAAACCTGCTGTAACTGATTCGGCTTCAACTTCCGAAGATCGGCCGGGGTCTTGATATCTTTCAGAAGCGGGCCGGGAGTGGGCAGATAATCTTCCATAAACAGTGAGATTCGATAGTGTGTTATTCAGGATTCAATTCAGGGATTCAATTCTGTGATTTTCTGAGTGGCTTTTTCCAGAATATCTGAACAGATTCCCGAAAGTTTTAACCCTTCTTCATACAGCCGAACAGAATCTTCCAGAGAAACATCCTCCCGACTTAGTTTTTCAACAACATCTTCCAATTCCCTTAAAGCGTCTTCGAAAGAAATACGTTCCTTTTTTTCACTCATTGGATTCCAATTCCCCGTTTATTTCAACTAGTTCAACAAAATTATCATCAAAATCGTACATATCACAACATACTATCCTATCCTATCCCACAAAAATACGGAAAAAATGAACAGGCTTCACGTATCCATGCTCAGGTTGTTCGGTTTGATGGGATTGCTCCCTACCACGGTACGATACTTCAGCTGGGTTCCATCCGATCGAATCTGAATGGCTCCCGACAGCGACGTAAATAGCATCTCCGACCCAGAATCATGAATTCTTGTAACCGCCTCCCGCCCCGGATGGCGAAAACGATTTTCAAACGCACAGGAGACCACCGTCCAATCCGGTGAGATCATACTTACAAAGGACGCCGATGAGCTGGTGTTGCTACCGTGATGCCCCGCTTTTAACACATCGGCATTCAAAAAATCTCCATACGCTTGAACCAGCTCCTGCTCCAGTGCTTTTTCCGCATCCCCGGTAAAAAGGAATGTTGTTTCTCCGTAATCGATTCGAAGCACCATCGAGCGATTGTTGATGTTGCCGCCGCTAAGCCCCGCCCCATAAGGCGAGAGAACAAAAATCTGTATCGCGGGATCCACCTCAACGATCTCGCCGGTACTAAGCGGAACCACCTGCACGCCACGACGTTCAGCCATCTCCCGGTAGCGGCGATATACCGAAGATTCCGCTGGAAACGGGGTTTCAAACACCCGCTTTACAGGAACGGTCCGTAAAATTGCCTCCGTACCGCCAATGTGGTCGGCATGCGGATGAGAGAGAAAGATCGCCTCTATCGTATCTACCCCGGCATACTCTAGATACGGGATAAGAATGTCTTCACCAGCATCCCGCCCTCTCATGGCCGGGCCGGTATCGATTAGCAGATGCTGTCCTCCTGGAGTCCGGATGTGAATCGCATCACCCTGACCCACATCCAGAAAAGTTATCTCTAGTTCCCGCACACCGGAACCTTCCATGATGGAACGAAATAGCAAGATTGCCACGCCTGCCTGCAACAGAATCAGCAGAGTCCATCGAATCCGATACCGTCGCCAGGAGGCAAGCAGCAAGACCCCGGTTGCCCAAACTAAGTGCAACCAAACCGAGTCGTGGGAGAAGCGAAGAAACGAAACCGGCGTAGAGCCAAATGTTTCGGCTGCATAGGGGATCCAGCGAAGAAGCGGGCGCATCACCATCACCGGAATCGCCGTCAGCCACTCCGGCAAACCCGGCACCACTGAGATCAGCAACCCTGCTGGTACCAGCCCCGAAAGCAACGGCACTACCAAAAGATTCGCAATCGGACCAATCACCGAAAACTCCCCAAAATACGCGGTCAGCACCGGAAACAATCCAACCTGAACCACGGCAGAGACCAGCATCACCGAGATCAGCGGCCCTGCACGGGAGTACCGAAGCCGGTTCGGGATTTGACGTTGCGCCGCCGGCATGAGCAGCAAAATGATGAAAACCGCCGTGAAAGAGAGCTGAAACCCCACCTGAAACAGCATTCCGGGATCGATCACAAGCAGCATCAACAGCACAACACAGACCAGATTTATCGAGTGTCCCTGCCGGCTGAACAGTTTTCCGAAGGTCAGCAGTACCGCCATCAGCGACGCACGCATCACCGAGGCACTAAATCCCGTAAGCCCCGCGTAGAACAGCAGTAACAGGCACAGAAGCAGAAATCCAGCGGCTTTTTTTCGGGTTGATGAGCGAATCCATGGGATTAGCAGCCAAAACGGAGCGACTACAAACCCCACGTGCAAACCGCTCACCGCCATTACATGCGACAAACCCGATCGGGAAAAAGCAGTTTTTGTATCCCCGCTCAACGCCTCTTTTTGGCCCAAAAAGAGTGCTTTTGCCATGCCCCCCTCTTCCGGATCCGGAAATAACCGGTCGATCCGCTCCAAAACGGACTGCCGTATGCTCGGCCAGAACCGGGTTTTGAGAACAGTCCAGCCACTCGTTCGGCCAGGATATCCTGAACTAGTAAGAATCTCCAGAAGACGACCCTGCGCATCAATCCCCTGACTTTTCAGCCACTGTGCAGTATCAAAATCGTGAGGGTTACGCTTTTCCGGCGAGGGATACAATCGAACCCGTACGCGGAGGGAATCTCCCACCGCTAAGCCTCTCGCTGATGGGTCTCCGACCGCCAAGTTCTCTTCTGCCAAGCTCTCTACTGCCAAGTCCTCTTCCGACAAGTTCTCAACCGCCAAGATCTCTTCCGACGCGTCCTCTACCGACCGAGACTGGGGACCATAACCACCATTTTCGGCACTCAGATCCCGGTACAGGAGCAACGTGTACGGCTGATGCCACTCAATGGGAATGATATTGTGACTTGCACCCGAGCTCGCATCGAATGCATCGTCGACCGGCGAATGATCATCCGTCAACAGTGTGGTCCGAACACGCAGCCGGATCCGTTCACGGTTTTCGACCGGCCGGGAACGCTCCTCTATCACCCCGATAACCACCGGTTCCTCCCAGGCAAGAAGCTTTAGGGGGGCAATGAGTTCTGCGTTTTTGGTGTGCTGGTACTGTTGCATTTGCACCACAAACCAGCCGGCGTACAGAATTAGCAGAAAATATGCGGCAGAAGCCGGCAAACCTGTAAACCAACCCGGATTACGCTGAGACAACCATTCAGTGGCAATCCAAAACAGAATGAGGCCGCACCCGGCAATAAGCATCATGCGCGGGGTTGATGTAGCGAAATGTAAATTGGCAAGCCCGATTCCAATTAGAAACAGCAGGGATACTTTCAGTGCCGGTACTCCGCTCAGGTAGGGCGCCCATCTCTCTTGACGTTCCATGGTACCCCTATGACACCAAAACGGGGGTTTCCTTACAAACTAGTTCCCTCTTAATCGCGCAAAGGTGCGCTTGCCTACTTTTAGTTCCCGCTCTGCGCCGGCCTCCACAGAAACTTCCGCATGAATGTCGGTCACTTTTTCCCCGTCGAGCGTTACGCCACCCTGTTTCATCAGGCGCTTCGTCTCTCCGTTACTCTGTGTGAAACTGTTCTCTGCAATCAGATCCATCAGGCGAACCGGCTGCCCGGCAGGAAGTTCCACCACCGGCGCATCCTCCGGCATCTCCTTCCGAATCACTGTTTTTTGGAAGTGTTCCCGTGCTTGCACCGCCTGATCCTCTCCATGGTACATGCGCGTAATTGTGAACGCCAGATCGTGTTTCGCATTTCGTGGATCTGTTTTTGCCCGCTCTTTCACAGCAGAAAGTTCGTCTAGTGGCAGGTCTGTGACCAGCTCAAAATAGGTGTAGATCAGCGAATCCGGGATCGAGAGCGTTTTACCATACATGTCTACCGGGGGCTCATCGATTCCAATATAGTTGTCGTAGGATTTACTCATTTTCAGATGCCCGTCCGTTCCCTCGAGCAACGGCATCATGATACAAATTTGCGGTTCCTGATCGTCATCCCGTTGCAGATCACGCCCGACCAGCAGGTTAAATTTCTGATCGGTTCCGCCCAACTCGATGTCGGACCGAAGATGCACCGAGTCCCGTCCCTGTGCCAGCGGATAGAGAAACTCATGCAGTGAAATCGGCTCGTTGGCTTCGAATCGTTTCGAAAAATCGTCTCGCTCAATCATACGGGCAACCGTGAGGCGCGACGTAAGGCGGATCACATCCTCAAACGACATCGGCGACAACCACTCCGAGTTGTATACAATCTCTGTTTTTTCCCGATCCAGAATTTTTCCGGCCTGATCCAAATAGGTCTGAGCATTTTCCCGGATCTCCTCCGCCGTGAGCGACGGGCGTGTCTTATTTTGCCCCGTAGGATCGCCAATGAGCGCTGTAAAATCCCCGATGATCAGAATCGCATGATGTCCAAGATCCTGAAACTGCCGCAATTTTCGTAAAATCACAGAGTGTCCAAGGTGCAGATCCGGTCGCGTTGGATCGCATCCCAGCTTCACACGCAACGGACGGCCCGTTTTCCGCGACCGCT
This sequence comes from Bacteroidota bacterium, assembly GCA_003045995.1. Taxonomy (GTDB): domain Bacteria; phylum Bacteroidota; class Rhodothermia; order Balneolales; family Balneolaceae; genus Sam29DG08-bin30. Next base: position 31,211 of record PZPG01000005.1, on the reverse strand, counting down.
CCAGTTTCTCCTTCAATTCTGGCTCCGGAACAATCTCCACCGTCCCGCGCCGAATTACTTCAAGTTGTTCATCAACCGGTAAAAAAGACATCATCTACAATTCCTCAGTCCTGCTTTTATGCTACTTTATACTTTGTGCCACATTATGTTACGTCCGTCACAGTCGCTCCGTCCTACTTGCTCCGTCACAGCCGTACCTTCAAAGCCGTTCCACCCCATCCTAACCATCGAGCCATCGTCCAAGTTTCGGTCTGCATCCCGCCCGGAACCTCGTCCCGAATCCCGTCCCGAACCCCGCCCAGACTCATCCGGATTCAAAAAAGGCAACAACCGCAACGGATTGCTCTGATCCAGCGCCTCCTCCATCGTCTCTTTAAACCCCTCTACCCCAGGCCACACCAATGCCACCGCATCATACACCACCGGGGCCACCGGCGTCACTACCGGATACAGCACCGACTCCTTACGAATCTGCTCCGGCGGCAACCGAAACCCCGCCAGCAGCAAAAGAGCCGCACTCAGCACCACCGCCGCCTTCAACACCCCAAACCCGAGCCCCGCCAACCGGTTCACCAAATTCAACTTCGCCAGTTTCAGAATCGACTTCAGCAACCAGGCCGCCAGCTGAAACACAATCAGCGTACCCACAAAAATCACCGTCCCCGCCGCAATCACCGCATAATCCGCCGTATCGAAATACGGTTCAAACAGAGCTGCTGCCGGTTTCATATACGCAAACGTCAAAAAAACACTCACAATCAAACCCGCGATCCCGAGTACCTCTCCCACAATCCCATTCGAAAACCCCCGCCACGCAAACAGCGCAATCGGAATCAGCAGCATCATGTCCAACCAATTCACAACGCCCCCAACTCTTCCTTCACAATCCGGTTCACCGCCGACCCGTCCGCCTTGCCCTTCAATCGCCCCATCATCAACCCCATCAAACGCCCCATATCCTGCATTCCCGCCGCGCCAGTCTCCTCAATCCCTTGCCGTACCGCCGCCCGAATCTCCTCCTCTCCCATTTGCGCCGGCAGATACGACTCAATAATCTCCAGTTCCGCCCGCTCTGTCTGCGCCAAATCCTCCCGTCCCCCCTTCTCAAACTGATCAATCGACTCCCGCCGCTGCTTCGCCGCCTTCACAAGCACCTCCACAACCTGCTCCTCCGAAATTTCCGCCTTCCCACCACTCCGCAGACTAATCTCCTTTTCCAAAATTTTCGCCTTCAGCGATCGAAGCACTTGCAACCTCGCCGCATCCCGTGCCTTCATCGCCTCCTTCAAGTCGTTCAAAATTGTGTCTTTCGTTGCCATAACTTGTGAATTCCGGGTTTCAGATTGTTTTTTATTCGGGTTGATGGGGTTCGCTCACCGGATGGCAAAACTTCCGGGCCACGCAGGATCTGCCTACGTGCCGCCAGCTCTAGCAGACCCGCCAGCTCCACCTCCCAAAGCCGGCCAAAATATAGGCAAAAAAAAAGCTGCATTCATATGAACACAGCTCTAAGAACTTTTAATAACTCCGGCACAAAAGACAAACGTTACTTATTCTTCTGAATAAATTCGTTCACGCTCTCCTGATCCATCATGGATTCGCGATAGTTGTACTTGCCGTGATCTCCTTTCTTTGCGATCACCACTTTCGCCATCTTTCTTTGCGAAGCTTTCATCGCCTGAGCTTCTTCACCAAATGCCTGTTTCTTTGCCATAACGTGATCTCCTTACGTAAACGTCTTACTTAATCTCTTTGTGAACCGTATGCTTTTTCAGCACCGGATTGTATTTTTTGAGCTCAATCCGCTCTGTGGTATTTCGCCGATTCTTCATCGTCACATATCGTGAACTTCCCGGCTTCTCGGTGCACTCCAGAATAACCTGAATTCGATTTCCTTTCGCCATGGTTTAGACCTCCTTTAAAAGGCTTCCTTTCTCTTTCGCCTTTTTCAAGACAGCAGAGATGCCGTTTTTATTAATCGTACGAAGCGTCTTTGCAGATACTTTCAGCGTTACCCAACGATCCTCTTCCGGGATGTAGAAACGTCGCTTCTGCAGATTCAGCTGAAACCGATGCTTGGTTTTGTTGTTGGCTTTGGAAGACCGGTACCCGTTTAGAGCCCCTTTTCCGGTAATATCATCTCGTCGTGCCATAATGTGATGCTATAGTCGTGATCGTGTAAATAGTCGTGATCGTGTCAATCGTGTAATGAACGTGTAGGTAATGAACGTACTTTGCCGGCTCAAATGCAGACGCTGGAAAAATTCATAGACGCCAAAAATAAGTGGATAATTTGTGAATTACAATCCTTTTCTCCATACTTTTTTTGCCTCTTTTTCTCTTTTTTTGGTTCGGTTTGATACGAGAGGCGACGCGAGCCCAAATGCCATTCTCATCAATCCGAAACCCCAGTCACTCATGTAAATATGGGTTGATATGTTTGAAATATGTGCCCGAAACAGTGAATGATCACCCAAAGAAACGGACAAAATTGACACCAGAAACCACAACTAAAAAAATAAGTATCAACACCCGTCTTTTTTGGAAATTGCGCCTCAAATCGCTATTTTCATGCGTTAAAATGTCGATTTTTAATAAGACTCATCCCTAATCATGGCAAAAAGCAAATCTTCCGACTACAAAGCGTCGAATATTCAAGTTCTGGAGGGCCTTGAAGCGGTCCGGAAACGCCCCTCAATGTACATCGGTGATACGTCATCGAGAGGGCTTCACCATTTGATCAATGAAGTGGTGGATAACTCGATCGATGAGGCGCTGGCCGGGCACTGCGATTACATCACATTAACGATTCACGAGAACGATTCGATTACGGTGTTGGATAACGGTCGCGGGATTCCGGTGGATATGCATCCTAAACTGGGGATCCCGGCGGTGGAGGTCGTGTTAACCAAGCTACACGCTGGCGGGAAGTTCGATAAGGACTCCTATAAAGTGTCCGGCGGTTTGCATGGGGTTGGAGTGAGTTGTGTGAATGCACTGTCTACCAAGTTTAAGGCGGAGATTCACCGGGATGGCAATATCTATGTGATGGAGTTTGAGCGCGGGAATACCGTAACACCGCTAAAAACGGTGGGAAAAACCAAAGAAACCGGCACAAAAATTACGTTTTTACCCGACCCCGAGATCTTTACACAAACAACGACCTTTAAGTTTGATGTGATTGCCGACCGGATGCGTGAGCTGGCTTTCCTGAATCCGGAGATCACGATCGAAATGGTGGATGAGCGGGAGCCCGAGCTGGGCAGCACGATCTACCACTACGCCGGCGGAGTGAAGGACTTTGTGAAATATCTGGATGAGTCGCGAGAATCCTTTATGGATGAACCGATCTATGTAAAAGGTGAGATCGAAAATGTGCCGGTGGAAGCAGCGATGCAGTACAACAATAGCTACACTGAAAATGTGCACTCCTATGTGAATAACATCAACACACGGGAAGGCGGAACGCATATTTCCGGATTCCGGCGGGCACTTACGCGTAGTTTCAAAAATTATGCGGATAAGAATAAGATCATCAAGCCGAATTCAAAAATTACGATCTCCGGGGAGGATTTTCGGGAGGGTCTTACCTGCGTACTGAGCGTGAAGGTGGCGGAGCCGCAGTTTGAAGGTCAGACCAAAACCAAATTGGGGAACTCGGAAGTGCAAAGTGCTGTAGAGGTGCTCTTGTATGAGAAGTTGAATGAGTATCTCGAGCAGAACCCCAAGACCGCCAAAAAAATTCTGGAGAAAGTTGTGGTTGCGGCGGAAGCCCGGGAGGCGGCGCGGAAAGCACGGCAGCTGATTCAACGCAAAAGTGTGATGAGTGGAGGCGGACTTCCCGGGAAACTGGCCGACTGCTCGATTAAGGATCCGGCGTTGAGTGAAATTTACCTGGTGGAGGGAGATTCTGCCGGTGGTTCAGCCAAAATGGGGCGGAACCGAAGTTTTCAGGCAATTTTGCCGCTACGTGGAAAGATTCTCAACGTGGAAAAGGCGAAGATCAACAAGATCCTCGAGAACAAGGAGATCCAGGCGATGATTACCGCATTGGGTACGAGCGTAGGGGGCGAGGAGGAGTTCGAGCTGGAAAATCTGCGCTACCACAAAATTATTATCATGACTGATGCCGATGTGGACGGATCTCACATTCGGACGCTCCTGCTCACCTTCTTCTTCCGATATATGCACCCGCTGGTGGAGCACGGCTTTATCTATATCGCAACACCGCCTCTGTATCGTATCACCAGTACACGGGGGCAGATTCAGTACGCCTGGGACGATGATACCCGCGATAAAATTACGCTGGATCTCAAAAAGACGAAGAAAAAGTTTGATGTGTCGCGCTATAAGGGGCTTGGCGAGATGAATCCGGAGCAGCTCTGGGAGACCACGATGGATCCCGAAACCCGCACACTGCAACAGGTGACGGTGGAAAATGCGGCTGCGGCCGACAAGATGTTCTCCACGTTGATGGGAGATGATGTGACGCCGCGTCGCGAGTTTATCGAGCGAAACGCCAAGTACGCAAAACTGGATATCTAAGTACTCAATAGGTAATAACTGGATTTTTTAAGCAAAAAAAGACAACGGAATGGCTAGCGAAAAGATAATTCCTATTACGATTGAAGATGAAATGCAGTCGTCCTACATCGATTATTCGATGTCGGTGATTGTGTCCCGGGCGTTACCGGATGTGCGCGATGGTTTGAAACCGGTGCACAGACGAGTGCTCTATGGAATGAGCGACCTCGGGATGCTTCACAACCGGAATTACAAAAAGAGTGCCCGGATTGTTGGGGAGGTTTTGGGTAAGTACCATCCGCACGGAGATAGCGCCGTGTACGACTCCATTGTTCGGATGGTGCAGGACTTTTCGCTGCGGTATCCGCTGGTGGACGGGCAGGGGAACTTTGGATCGGTAGATGGCGACTCGGCAGCTGCCATGCGATATACGGAAGTTCGGATGCAGCGCATTGCGGAGGAGCTGCTTACCGACATCAACAAGCAGACGGTTGATTTTCAGAGCAACTTCGATGATACCCTCGAGGAGCCGGTGGTGCTTCCCTCGATGGTTCCGAACCTGCTCATTAACGGGGCATCCGGGATTGCCGTGGGGATGGCGACCAACATGCCACCGCACAATTTGACCGAAGTTGTTAACGGGGTGATTGCTACCATCGAGAACGGTGAAATCACCAATCAGGAGTTAATGCAGCACATCACTGCGCCCGATTTTCCAACCGGTGGAATCATCTACGGGTATGAGGGGGTCAAAGAGGCCTACGAAACGGGTCGCGGAAAAGTGGTCATGCGCGCCCGGGCGAATGTGGAGGAGCTGCGCAACTCCCGTGAGCAGATCGTGGTGACGGAGATTCCCTATCAGGTTAACAAAGCCACCCTGATCGAAAAAATTGCATCGCTCGTGAATCAGGAGAAGATCACGGAGATCTCCGAAATCCGGGACGAGTCGGATCGGGAGGGAATGCGTATTGTGATTATCCTCAAGCGGGGAGGCAATGCCGGGGTGGTTCTGAATCAGCTTTACAAATATACCCAGATGCAGCAGACGTTCGGAATCATCAATCTGGCGCTCGTAAAAGGGCGACCCAAGGTGATGGCGCTGAAAGAGCTAATCGAGCATTTTATTGAGCATCGGATTGAGGTGATTATCCGTCGCACGATCTACGATCTGGATCAGGCGGAAGCGAGAGCCCACATTTTGGAGGGGTTGAAGATCGCACTCGACAATCTGGATGAGGTGATAAAGACGATCCGGGCATCCAAAAATCCGCAAGAAGCCAACGATGAGCTTCGTAAGAAGTTTGCGCTCACAGACATTCAGGCAAAGGCGATCCTGGATATGCGGCTTCAGAAGCTTACGGGTCTGGAGCGTGACAAGATCGACCTGGAGTATCGGGAGATCATCGATAAAATTACCGAATTCCGGCGGATTCTATCCGATCGGGAGGTTCAGAAGACCATTATTAAGGAGGAACTTACCGAGATTAAGGAGCGATACGGCGACAAACGGCGCACCGAAATTGTATACTCTGCTGAAGATTTCAGTATTGAGGATATGATCGCGGATGAGGACGTAGTGGTCACGATCTCCAACAAAGGGTTCATTAAACGGATGCCTGTGAGCAATTACCGGCGTCAGCAGCGGGGCGGGAAGGGGATGAAGGGTACAACGACCAAGGATGATGAGTATGTAGAACATCTGTTTGTAGCCACCAATCACAACTATATCCTGTTTTTTACCGAGAAAGGAAGTTGTTACTGGCTCAAAGTGTATGAGATTCCGGAGGGATCGCGGCTTGCACGGGGTCGTGCAATTGTGAACCTAATCGATATCGACAAAGAGGATCGCATCAAGACGTTTGTTCCTGTGAAAACACTGGAAGATCCGGAGTATATCCAGAATCACTTTATCATCATGTCTACCGTAGAGGGTCAGGTGAAAAAAACCTCGCTGGAGGCGTACAGCCGTCCGCGACGGGATGGAATTATTGCGATCAACATCCGTGAAGGCGATTCCCTGCTGGGCGCGTCTCTTACCGACGGAAATAGTACCATTATTTTGGGGAACCGCAACGGGCGAGCGATCCGATTCAATGAAAGTGACGTTCGGGAGATGGGACGAAATACCTCCGGGGTACGTGGCATGACAATCGGTAAGGGTGACGAAATTGTGGACATGGTGGTGATACGCAATACGCATGAGGCAACGGTTTTGGCCATTTCGGAAAATGGCTATGGCAAGCGTTCGCAAGTGGATGATTACCGGGAGCAGAGCCGTGGTGGAAAAGGGGTGATTACGATGAAAGTAACCTCAAAAACCGGGAAACTGATTGCGCTGAAAGAGGTTTCGGACAACGATGATCTAATGGTTATCACAGAGCGGGGTAAAGTGATTCGAATGCAATGCAAGGGAATCCGTACCATGGGACGAAATACGCAAGGTGTCCGGATCATGAGACTGGACGATGACGGAAAAATCGGAGCCGTTACTCGGGTTGTGAACGAAGATGATGATGAGGGAGAAGCGCCCGTAATTGAGTAACAAATCCTGCAAGAGACAAAACCCTGCAAGAGACAAATCTCGCAGGGAACCCAGCTTCTGATTATATATGGGTTTTGATTATATACGGGTGAGGTGTGCGAGCCAGATCTCAGTTACACTACAATAGAATTATGATAAAGTTGTATTTCAAGGATGAGTTACGCAAAGTTTGGCGGAGACCAGTGGAGAAGAAACGTAGGAGAGAAGGCAGGCAGAAAAGAGTAAAATCGTCTCTGATTTTTTAATAACTGTTTCAAATATACAGGGATCTGACCCTGTGAACCAAATGAAATTTCCATTGTACCTGTATTGTATAAGTAATGTTCAATTGATATATTTTCAAACATCATGTAATGTATGATAATGGAGGCTTGAGATGCCAAAAAAAATTGGCTCATTAACACTTTTTTCGATTGATGATCTGCATGAGTCGCTTGGATTAAGCAAAATGACACTTCGGGCGTACCTTCGGGACGGGAAACTGAAAGGCAGGAAGTTGGGGGTTCAGTGGTTTGTTACGGAGGATGCTCTGCGGGAATACTTTGAAGAGTCTTCGCCGGAGGAGGAAGCTCCAAAACGGATCACCAAAACCTATCTGATTCAGGGGGTGAATGATCTTGTGAGCGAATCTGCGACCTGTGAATCTGTGGAGGAGACACTAGAAGTCTTGCAGGAGCAGGCCATTTTGAGTCTGTTTCAGGTGAAAATTATGAATGCAGAAACAAAAGAGGTCTTAGAGCTCCTGAAAGCCAGAGACTTTTTAGAGCGCTACCAGAGTTAATATGTATTAGCCCGGATAAAAAAGAATATGGAGCAAAGAAAATACCGATTGGATGTGATTTCGTTTGGGGAGTTACCAGAAGATCAATTTTTCTGCCTGATGGATGTAAGGCTCTCACCGGAACCGCTGGACGTAGATCGCATCCGGTTAACCGACCCAAGAAATTTTGATCAAAAGTTACGCGATGCCGGTTGTTTGATGATGTTTACCGGTGATGAAGTGGAGGAGCTGGCCGGTCGCGGAGAGCTGAACCGGGATGCACTGGAAGATTCGCTGATCCGGCTGGCGAAATCGGAGGGAATGCTGTAGCGGAAGGAATTCTGTAGCAGAAGCAATGCTGTGGCAGAGGTATGTTCCAAGTCGACGGCACATATGTGATAGATTGCTTGCCATCGGGTGAATACGAGGCCTTGTGCAAGAACTCGTCCCATCAACCCGAAAAACATCAACCCGAAAAATCCACCGGAAACGGCCCGTTTTTCTCCCACCACATCCGCGTCTGAACCAGCACCGAAATCGTTTTGGCATCTTTAATCTCCCCGGAAGCGATCATCTGCAACGCTCTGGCAAACGGAATTCGCAGCTTTAGCAGGAACTCATCATCATCGAGCCCCTGCTCCTGCTCGTCCAGACCCCAGGCCACAAAGGAAAAAATCTCCTCATCGGCATACCCAATGGCCGGAAAAAGCGATCCGACTGGCTCCAGATGGCGACAGCTGAGCCCGGTTTCCTCGAATAATTCGCGCTCAGCCGTGGTTTTCGGAGACTCACCCGGATCCAGTTTTCCTGCCGGCACTTCCACAAAAATGCGTCGGGCCGGATACCGAAACTGTTTCAATAGCATCACGGAACCATCCTCAAACACCGGAAGGACGGCACTCGCCCCAGGATGACGAATCCAGTCTCGCGTGGTTTTTGTCTCATCGGGTAGCTGCACGGTGTCTACATATACCTGCAACAGAGGCCCGTCATATACATGTTTGGAACTCAGGTGGGTTTCCCACAATGCGCTCTGATCCGGATCGTTTTTTTCTTTCATCATTCATCAAACATAAAATGGATAAATACACTATTTTTTACACGGGTTGATGCGATTGCGAATCCGGCCGTAACACACGCACGGGCGACGCATGTTTTTTACCGGAAACTATGGCAATTGCATCGGTGGCGGAAGATAGCAAAGATTTGGAAAGGAGTTTGGATCTACCCATGAGCGACGTAATTAACATCGATGGAAAGAAAGTTCTTGTGAAGGATGCGATTTTCACATGGTCGAACTTTATCTCTCTTTCCCGGGTTTTGATTGGAATTCCGATTGTATTATTGCATTTTCACAACGGTTTGCAGGTAGATGCGTGGATCCTTGCACTCATTGCGTACGCGATTTTGTCGGACTATCTTGATGGTCTCGTTGCACGGCTTACGAGGGAGATCTCTGAGCTTGGCAAGATTTTGGATCCAATCGCTGACAAACTTCTGGCGTTTATTTTGTTTGTCTACACCGTATGGCTGGGGTGGATTCCACTCTGGTTTTTTTTACTTGGAGTGGTACGCGATCTGCTAATTATGCTTGGCTCGTACTACATTAAAAAAGTACGTGGAAAGGTGGCTATGTCGACTCTCAGTGGCAAGATTTCCGTTAATGTGCTCGCAGCGTACTGGATTGCCGTGTTTTTCTTTCGGGATGCACAAGAGGTTCATAGTGTTTTTATGATTGGGTCGCTTGTTATGATGGCGATCTCTTTTGTGGCGTATTTCCGCCGTTATCAAATGATCCTTCGAGGGGCAGAGTTTAATTGATAGCGCGAAATGGATGGTATTTGATGGAATGCATTTGATGGAAGGCATGATATGGATAGCACGAAATGGATCACATGAGATGAAAGGCATAGATAGGAAGGACAATTAAACGGATGATTTCATGAGTTGGCTTGAAAAACTAGGGTTAAAAAAGAAGGAAAAACTGGAACAGGGTGTTGAGAAGAGCCGCGAAGGTCTTCTGAATAAACTGGGCCGTGCCTTTGCTGGAAAAACAGAGGTAGATGCCGCCACACTGGACGAGCTGGAGGACATATTGATCTCTTCGGATGTTGGAGTTAAAACCACCGTGGAGATTATCGATCGGATCGAGGCGCGGGTTGCGCGTGACAAATTTGTGACACAGCAGGAGCTCCAGGGAATGTTACGGGAGGAGATCGTTGCGCTGCTGCGTGAACATGAATCAGGTCGGCCGGCAGCATTTGATGCTGCGTTTGATCATAAACCGCATGTAATTTTGGTGGTTGGTGTGAATGGGGTGGGCAAAACTACCAGCATCGGAAAGCTGGCACACATGTACAAGCAAGCCGGGAAGCGGGTGATCTTAGGGGCAGCTGATACGTTTCGTGCGGCGGCGGTAGATCAGTTGACAATCTGGAGTGAGCGTGCGGATGTGGAGATCATTCAGCAGGGACAGAATGCGGATCCGGCAGCCGTGGCGTACGACACAGTGTCTGCGGCCGTCGCCAGGGGGGCCGATGTTGCGCTGATCGATACAGCAGGCCGGCTTCATAATAAGAAATCGCTGATGGAGGAGCTGGCCAAGATCAAGCGCGTGATGGGGAAAGTGGTGGAGGGCGCTCCTCATGAAATTTTACTCGTTCTGGACGCTTCCACAGGTCAAAATGCGATGCAGCAGGCCCGGGCTTTCCGGGAAGTGGTGGATGTGACCGGGTTGGTGCTAAGCAAACTGGATGGTACGGCACGGGGAGGAATTGTCATTGGGGTTTCCAATGAGTTGGATGTTCCTGTAAAATATATTGGTGTTGGGGAAGGAATTGGTGATATTCAACTTTTCGATCGTGAATCATTTGTGAATGCTCTGTTTGGGGAGGGTGGTACAATACAATAACAAACCTTATCTACTATGAATGACAACCGTGTGGGTTTCTGTTATAGGCGATGCTGGACATTAATGCTCATAATGTTGCTGCTCTCTTTGCTGGCAGGCAGAGGAGTCGTATTTGCTCAGGAGGTTTCTTCGGATCCTGGGGTGCTGCTCGAAGCAGCTATGAATGACTATTACCAATTAAACAATGAAGAGGCGATCCAGCAATTCCGTCATATCGAGGAGCTAACTTGTGGTGAATCGGAATTCGCTGATATCTGCTTACAAGCAAATTTGTTTGGATTAAGAAGTCGTCAGATCAATAAATCGATTTCGATGGACGAGTGGGTTACCGAATATCGGTTATGGAGCGAGCAGTTGGATGATTGGTTTTTGGAGAAAAATGGATGGGTAACCCTGGAGGAGTGGCAACGTTTGCAGCTAAAGGGGTTATTATTGAATGTGAAAGTGTTGACCAATGTTGAACAGGAAGTTGATGCAGATCAAATAAGAGAGAGAATCATTCAACTGGAAGCCAGAGGGAAATTCTCTGAGTATTCCGAGATGCACCGTCGATTGATCCATGCAAATGTATTCTTCGAACAAGGGTTATTTGCCAATGTGGTGGAAGAAGTAGAATTGTATTTGAAGGAAAATAAAATGAACTCCCTGGGTATCCATTACGTGTCTTTGCGAACAGATCTGACACAAATTCTGGGCAGCTCTTATACTCGACTTGGGCAAAACAAGAAGGCAATGGAGTGGTTTTTACAGGATGTTGATATGTTGAGGTCCCAGCTTCCTGAAAATCATAGATTTTTAATATCGGCAATTGGAAACGTAGGAATGGTGCACTATCTGATGGGAAACTATGCATCAGCCGTTGAGTACTACATATCTGCGATAAGCATTCAAGAAAGCCAAAAAAACATATCATGGAGTAGTATGGCAGTGTCTCTGCGCAATCTTGCTACATGTTATTTTTCGCTTGGTGAATATGGTCTGGCAGGGGAGTATTTGGAACAAGCGCAAATTGCACTGGTAAAGTCGGGGGATGGAGAAACGTACACCATGTCTATGACCTACGGAACGATTGCAGAGCTCTACAAAATCAATGGGGATATGGAATCGGCGGAACGAAGTTTCAAGAAGTCGCTCGAGATTCGGATGGCTGTTCTAGGCCCCGATCACCCCGAAATGATCCGTTTACGTATCAATATATCGAATTTTTACCGCTCCGTTGAGAAGTTTCAGGAGGCAAAAGAGATGCTTGAAGATGCTAGAAGAATTGCAAATCTGTACTATGAAGACACGAACCCCATCTTTTTGGAGATCGATTACCAGCGAGCAAGGCTGGAATTCGATATGGGGTCGTTTGAGAAGGCTCAGGAAACGTTGAATCAAGCCTTGCTTGTAGCCGGTGCGTACAACGATAACCAGAGCTATTCGGAGGTGGCAGATCCGGTGATGGCCATGAATGCGTTACTGTTGAATACTTCCATAAGCAGACGCCTCTTCGACACAACAGGAGCACCTTCACACCTGGAAAGAGGACTGGAAATTTCGGATCAGGGGATATCTCTGCTGGAACACATGCAATCGAATCTGGGTGGCGACGAGTCTGCAGCGGATTTTCACCATCTTTACTACTCTGCTTATACCACAAAGTTAGATCTTCTTTATCGGCAGGAGGCTACATGGAATGGGAGTGATGATGATGGTACTCTCGCGAAGGAAAAAGAGTGGATGAATCAGGTTTTTGAAGTGATGGAACGTTCCAGATCCCGGCTGGCATCGGTTCTCCTTAACGAGCTGGAATCGGAAGTATCAACGGGCCTTCCGGAAGAGCTTTTCACCGAGCGCCGAAATCTGTATCAAACACAAATGGAACTTCGCCAGAAACTGCTGGGCATGGCAGATTCAACCGAATCAAACTCCGTAATACTACAACTGCGACAGCAGCTCCTGCAAAATCAAGAGCAGATGAACCGTTTGCAGCGCAACATCGCGGAACAGTACCCCGACTACTATGCTCAGATGATCAACCGCTCTGTTCCGAAGGTACAGGATGTACAGCGGGAGTTACGCCCCGATGAAGCGATGGTGATCTACACAATTTCGGAGCTAAACGTTTTTGCGTTGGTCGTTCAAAAAGAGGAAGTTCAAATTCGAAACCTGTCGGACAGCAAGTCATTAAAAGCCCGCATGCAGGTGTTTCAGGGTTTGATGGGACGGCTGAATTCACTGGATCCGGAAGAACAGGAGACGCTGAGAATATCCCTCGAAGAGCTCTATGAAACGCTCCTTACCCCGATTGAAGAATTTATTGTCGGAAAGGATCTGCTGGTATCACCCGACCAAGAGTTGCATTATCTCCCCTTTGATCTGTTGCTAACCGAGCCTTCGAATCTGAAAAATGCAGGTGATTGGCCCTATTTGATTCGACGGCAATCTGTTTCGATAATTCAGTCGTCGAAATTCTGGTTAATGCGTTCGGAAGAGAGAGAAGCGCCTGAAAACGAATTTCTGGGGATGGCGCCTTTTTCGGACTTTCAGGATGGAGACGGATTGATGGAACAACGGTCGGGCAGTATTGCAGATTTCACTGAAAGATCCGGCGCTGAGCGCGGTGCAGCAGTGGGTACGGAGGGTAGTGAAGAGCCGAGTGCGGAGGTAGCTGAAGAGCCGGACGCAGAAGCTGTCGCAGATACGACTCGAGGCCCACAGGCGTATGCTCCTCTGCTCATGAGCGCTTTTGAGATCAGTCGGATTGATGAAATTGTACAATCTGGAAGAACTGGCAACAGGCTGACAGCCAATCTTTTGGGTAGCGACGCAACAGAAGCCAACTTTTTAAGTACCAACCCGGGAAGCTATCGTTTTCTGCACTTCGCCACCCATGCCGAAGTTGTGGACAGCGACCCCTCGCTTTCGAACTTGCTTCTCTACTCTTCGGGTGGAGAGCCCCAACGATTGTATGCCGGGGATGTGTACGGACTTCAACTATCTGCCGACCTGGTTGTACTTAGCGCATGTGAAACGGCTCTGGGAGAGTATCGAAAAGGTGACGGACTCGTAGGTTTCACCCGTGCATTTTTCTATGCCGGCGCAAAAAATGTAATCTCCTCCATGTGGAAAGTGAACGACCGCTCTACGGCCCTTTTTATGATCGAACTGTATGAGTCGATCGCCGAGGGGTACTCATATCGAGAAAGTCTGCGCCTGGCAAAACTAGCCATGTTGGAAAACCCGCAATTTAATCATCCCTACTATTGGGCTGCGTTTCATCTGCAGGAAGGATTCCGGTAAAGGCTGTGGGGGTGGTTGTAGATCTTATACTCACTCTATCCGTCAGCGCCGCCCGTTGGTTGCTTCAATAAACGCCTGATTATCTACCTGTGGTTTGGTGTCGCTATTGGCTGCCTCAATCACAGAACCAAAAATAATTTTCGACACCCCTGCGAGCTTTTCAAAGTCGATCTTTTCGGCATGATCCCCCGGCTGATGGTAATCTTCGTGCACTCCGGTAAAGAAAAACACAAACGGCACCCCAAACCGGCCAAAATTCCAGTGATCGCTACGCCGATAGAACTGATTCGGATCATTCAGGTCATTATACCCTCTGTCTAGCAGATAGCGTGATGTTTTCTCATTGGCGGTCACCACCATTCTATCCAGCTCGGATGAAATGATATCACCCCCAATCAAATACACATATTCGGTAACCCCTTGCTGAAGATGTTTACTGTCGCTGCGCCCAATCATATCAATATTAAATGCAGTAGTTGTTCTTTCGATCGGGATCACAGGGTGATTGGAGTAGTACCGCGACCCAAGTAGCCCCTTCTCCTCGCCGGAAACGTGAAGAAACAAAAGCGACCGGCGCGGTCGAACTCCCTCATCGGCTGCCTGCTGGAAGATTTGTGCAATAGTCATCAGGGCGGACGTGCCGGAACCGTTGTCGTCTGCACCGTTGTAAATGCGATCACCATCCAGATCGGGTGATCCGATTCCAATATGATCCAGGTGAGCCATAATCACCACGGTTTCGTCTCGCAATTCCGGATCTGCACCTTCGAGGCAGGCGGCTATGTTGTGGGAAGTGAATGGGGCGATACGCTCGAATGGCTGATAAGAGAGGGATACACCAGTTTGTCTGGACGTAAAGTCGTTTGGGTTTTGGGTGATCTGTTTGCGAATGGTTTCCAATTCGGCGGTTGATGACAGACCAAGGAGTTTGGCTGCCATTTCGGGATGCACCGAGCCAACGTACCCCGAAAAACGCGTGGAAAGATTGTTTGAGGACTCATTTGCCGGTTGAATATTCTCCGGTTTGTTAAATGTGAGACGGTTTTCTTGGTCTTTTGCTTCGTACTTCGCAGGATCGGCAGATGTGATTTTTAAGATGCCTGCGATTCCGGGATCCCGCAAAAGTGTTCCGTCCCGCATACGTTCGGTAATGGGTTTGGCGACGGGTGTTGAGGTCGTTGAGTGGGGTGTTGAGGTCGTTGAGGGGGGTGTTGAGGAGGGGGAGGGGGTGAAATCAGGCACCTCATCGAAAATGAGTACGAATCGTTTTTTGGCTGAGTTTTTCTCCCAGTGGCGGATCCCACGGTCCGGGTCGTATAATCCAAATCCTGCAAATTCGATGGGTGCGTCCAGTACTTCCGCCCCGCCAAAAATTCGTGTGAAATCGGCTGATGAACGACCCGACTCGGTGGATCGAACTACCTTATCCCCGAATTGAACTTCATACACCAGCGAATCCCGACGAAGTGCCTGCAGGGGGTATGGTTGCAGGAAATCGAGTAACCCTGCGTCTTCGTCCAAGTTTGCACATGGATCAATTCCCGCATCAAGATAGTGTGATGCAATCATCTCTACTGCTTTCCATTCGGCAGGAGTTCCGGTTTCCCTACCGGCCATCGAATCATCTGCCAGCACAAACAATGTAGTACGCAACCGATCAGGCGTTATCTCATCGGCAAACGCATACAACCGGTCAGAAGCGCTGAGCCATTCAGGGTTTTTAAGTCCTTCAGCTCTTCCATCACCCCAGGTAGCAGCAGGTCCAAGCCCAACGATAAAACCGAGCACGGCAACCACCATGAACGCGAATATCACCAAAAACTGAAACCCAAATCCAAACCTAAACCCAAAACGATCGATCCATTTTTTCATCATAGTGCCTTTTTTACCAAACTTACGACGTCACAGGGGGGTTGTTTTCTCCTAGCATCTCATCGATCGGTTTCAAATCGAGATAAAAATCGGTCGGGTCCCCTGTCTCGTTTTCCAGGTAGAGATCGATCTGCTGCTCTTTCACCATCTCAAGGACCGCTAAAAACGTTACAACGACTTCCATCACCCCGGAAAAACTGGATACCATTGATCGGAACGAACTACGCCCCCGCTTTTGCAACATTTCGAGTACCACCGAGGACTGCTTTTCGATCGTAAACTCCACCCGATCCACCCGGTGAACATGGTTCTGTCGTTTGATATCTGCCAAAACTTTGTGAAACGCGGCGATCAGATCGAATAACGTCACATCTTTGAGCGCCTCTCCGGTGGTTTCCTTTTGAACTGTGTCTGCATCCGCAAATCCCCTTGAATATCGTTTTCGAACCTCCTCCTCCGAGTCTGCAAGCTTGCCGGCCATCTCCTTGTACCTCTTGTACTCCAGTAGCTTTTGCACCAGCTCGTACCGCGGATCGTTTTCATCCAGAACCCCCTCCTCCTCGCTTTCCTCCACAGGGAGCAACATCCGCGCCTTAATGGACATGAGCAGGCTGGCCATGTAGATAAATTCGCTTGCCACATCCAGATCCAGCTCCTCCAGCAGCCGGATGTATGACAAAAATTCCTCTGTGATGTGTGCCACCGGAATGTCGTAGATATCGAGTTCGTCGCGCTTGATGAAAAAGAGTAGCAGATCCAGCGGCCCCTCGAAGTTTTTCAGACGAATTTTATACATTGTAAGGATTGGGGTTGATGGTAGGTTCACAAGTATACGGAATATCGCGAAAGCCGGAATGAATCGAAAATCAACCAAAAAACAACTTGTATAATGCCTTCGAATTGTTGATTTTCGTTGCATATACAAGTGTCATATGCTTCCAGAATTCCACCTTCTTCTAAATCGCTTTTCCCGTGAAATGACGGCTTATTTTGATGCCAGGCTCAAGAGTCTTGGTTTTGCTGTATCCTATATCGAGTTACTCATCACGCTCGACGAACAGGGAAAATGTTCGCAAAAGACATTGTCGGAGCAGTTGTTTCTGGCGCCCTCTACGATTACGCGGTTTTTGCAGAAGCTGGAAAAAGAGGGATTGCTTACCCGGGAGAGAAATGGGTACTCTTCAATGGTAACGTTAACCGAAGAGGGTAAAAACGTCGCAAAAAAAGGTAAAAAGATCTATCAAGAGGCGTGGGAAGAGGTTCTGAACCAAGTGGGTGATAAATTTACAGAGACCACCGGCAAGCTGCTGCAGTACGGGTCGGCAGAATTGCAAAAACTGGAACAGAAAAAGCCGTAAGAGAACTCTATGATACCGGAACGAGTCAAATTATCCATTCTTCTCACATCTCATCTCCCCGAGGATACGCTGTTAAAATTGATTGCGGATTTGGGTTCGCTTCAAACCCGTTCTGTGGAAGTGATTATAATTGATGATGGGATGCCACCCGCCGCAAAAAAGAGCGTTTCGGATGCGGTGCTCGAGACCGGTAATGATGCGTTTTTCCTCTATGAGCGCGAGGTACCGTATGGTCGGGGAAATTGTTTAAATGAAGCACTCTCCCAGGCAAACGGTACGTATATCTGGGTGCCGACCAAAGCGCAGCATTTCCGGGAAATGCTCCTGGAGGATACGCTCAAAAGAGCAGAAGGTGAGATGGAATCGTTTTGGAGTTTGGATGTACGGCTTCCGATGACTCATGAAGAGTGGATGGAGAAAATTCAGGGTGGTCTGATGCCTCCGGATGAATGTTTTCTTTGGAACCGGGAGAGAATCGATGCCCGGGACCTCTATTTTAATCCGTTTTTGGAGCAACATTTTGGGGCTGAACTAGCATTGCGACTGTACCCTGGGCATCAAAGCCGGATGATTGATCCGTTTTTTGTGGTTTCCCGAGATGTGGATCATCCGCTACGAACGCGGGATGCGCAGGAGTTTTTGTTTTCTGCATTACGACCCACAACAGGGGATGGAGATCCCAAAAAACGTGCCCACATTTTGGAACGTTTGTTTTCGCTGGAAACGGATGATAAGCGGATCTCTGCGGATCAGAATCAATTGAAGGAGGCGGCGGAATGGATTCGCAAAGGGGATCATTCCGAGGCGCTGAAACTGGTATCCTCTTATTTGCAGCGCAATCCCGGAGACAAAGAAGCAACCAAGATGAAGATCTTTCTGCTCGAACGGTTGCGGCGCCATGTGGAAGCTTCAGAGCTGAAATACAAATTAAAAGAGCGTTCTCTGTTTGATACAGATCTGGTGGAAGGACAGAATGAGCAGCGTGCTACGCCTGGGACAGGTGCTGTATCGGGTATGAGTGAAGAGTACGGAGGGGAAGGTTCGTCCTGGACGGAAGGAGGATCCGGGGCGGAAGGAGGATCCGGAGGGGAAGATGGCTATGGAGCGAAAGGAGGGTCCGGGGCGGAAGGAGGATCCGGGGTAGGTGGATCGTCTGAAGTGGAGGGAGAGTACGGATGGGAAGGTTCATCTGGGACGGAAGGAGAGTCCGGGTTAGGTGGCTCGTCTGGGGAGGAAGGGTCATCCGGAGAGGAGAGGGTGTCCGGCGCAAAGGATGCTGCGGGTGGTTCAGGGGTGGTTCAAGAGAAGGGTGAGGAAACGACTGGCACCGGCGTGGAAAAAGCCGCACCAACCCCCCGGCTTTCGGAGGAGGAGATAGAGTGCTCTGTCATCATCCCGACAACGGGACACGGAAAGGCTCTTCTGGAGAATGCGCTGATCTATCTTTCTGCTGCGGCTGATCCGAAGACGACCGAATTGCTTGTAATCGACAATGCGAGCCTGGACGACACGGTGAACTACCTCGAGCAGCTCAAACAGGATAATTTTTTGAATATCAGGGTGTTTTCGCAAGTGTCGAACCGGGGATTTGGGGCGTCTGTGAATATCGGGTTGGATGCTGCGCATGGTAATTACCGTATGATACTTCACACCGATACAGAGGTCGAGCCGGATACGATCAACCACCTGAAAGATCTGCTGGATTCCGATTCGGAGGTGGTGATGAGTGTGCCGATGATTGAGGATAGCCGTAATGAGGAGCAGTTGCCGGAACGCGCGTCCGGAAAAAAACGAATTCCTCTTACCATGGCAGACAGTGCCTGTTTTATGCTTCGAAAGGATGCAAATATTCGGTTTGATGAGTCCTTTTTCCCTGTCTATTTCGAGATGGAGGATCTGTGCCGGCAGATTGTGGCGGACGGAGGCAGAATTTGTGCCTCGGGACTTACCACGGTGCAACTCGTTGATCCGGCGGTTTCCGATCTGATGGGACTGCGACTTGTTCCGCAGCTGAAGTGGGCCAATCGCGCGGCATATATGCACAAGTGGGGGGATGTGCCGAAGTACAGCCTGCCAAATCAGGGTTTGCCCGCGGAGCGTTTTGAGCGGTTAGGCTCTCCCATCAACCCGGAAAAACCTGAAAAGGAGTGGCTGGAGGCGATTGAAGCGTACCTGACCAGCGAGGTGAAAACGGAGATCTTGCGGGGGAATTACGAAACGGAAGATTGGATTACGATTATTTCGGCGTTGGTGATGGCTGATCAGCGCGAGTTGATGCGCACGCTCGAGGATCGGCTGGATTCGGCAGAGCTTCCTGTGTCGTTGCTTGTGCTAATGATTCACTACTATTTTAAGAAGAATATCTATTCGCGATGCCGCTATTATTTGGAGAAGGCGGGGAAAAAGCACGATCTGTTTGATCTGTTCCGGCTTCGGATTGCGATTGCGGATAAGGATCTGGAGGCGGCGGCGAGCCTGTTGAATTCACTGCTGAAGCGGTATCCGAGCAGTCCGGATTTGTTGTTTTTGGCGTCGGAGTTGTACCGGCAGTCCGGGGAGGAGAAGGAGGCGGAGTTGTTTTTGAAGATGGCGCATCAGATGGATCCGAAACGGTTTTCAGCGGACTTGAAGCATTTCCAGATTTTTTAACGGTGTGATGTCCCGGCCCGGGTCTCTCTCTATTCCGAGGTTTCTTCTCTATTTCGAGGTCTCTTCTGCGCGTTCGGTGAGGTCCAGCATGATTTGAAGGTCCTGGGCTCGTTCCATTTGATCTTTTTTTGCGTAGCTGTGCATGAGATTGCGGATGCACCGTGCGAGAATTTGAAGTTCGGTGGCCCGGATCAGATGCTCCGGTCTTGGGTCGATGCTGTTTCTTTTGAGGAAGTAGTAGCATTGGTCGGTGCTTACGATTCTTCCTGCATCGAACGGATCGATGAGAATGTTGCCGCCCGGCCGTTGGTACATGAGCATAAAGTGGATGGGCATGTTTACTCCGTAGAAGGGCAAATGCAGTCGTCGTGCGAGGAAGATGACAACCATACTAAGCATGATGGGCAATCCCTTCCGGCGGTCAATTACGCGGTGCAAGTAGGCGTTGTCGGAGTTGTGGTAGTTTTTTGCATCCCCCCGGAAGCGAAGCTCCTTGAATACATACCGGAGCAAGATCTTCATTTTCTCTTCGAGGGATGGGTTGTAGGAGATTTCAGGGCCGATCTCCCGGGCAAATTGATCCAGTTTGCGTTTGTACTCTCCGGTTCGGAGGGTGGGTTCCTCCAGGCGTGAGATCAGGAGCAGAGCGTCTTCGAGTTCCTCTCGTGATGTGACGCCCCGCTGAATCAGGTCGGTAAAATCTTCGAGAACGGAATGGAGTGTGAGTTCGTACATCACTTCGCGGATGGACGTCCGCTCATGTTCCGCATTGGTTTCATTTTTGAAACGATCCAGCATAGGGATGATCTGTTCACCTAGTTCCAGAAACCGGGATTTGATGCCGTCCTGGACGGATGGATCGGGATCCTCGAGAAGATAAACCAGCGAACGAACCTCACTTTCATTTACGGACATCACAACCTGGATTTGGAATGGACGATGGCAGAGAGAAGATAATTCTTTTGGCGTAACGAAAAAGGGTTGCTGTAACGTTCGCAAGGGTTAGACGAACTTTGTGACAGATCGGGAATATAAGATGTCGGGTAAAAAAGATACCCAATAAATAAGGGTGAAAATTCCCCGCGAACCATGTATTTTCAGGGAAAAGAACGAAAAAATCTATGAAGTTGCACATCACATCGGAAACGGGCAGATTGCAGGGGGTGATTGTTCATACGCCTGGGCCGGAGATCTCACTGGTCGATCCGGAAACCAAAGATGAACTTCTGTTTGATGATATTATTTTTGAGGAGGATGCGCGAAGGGAGCATCTGGATATGCTGGAACTGTTTCGAACGGTGATGCCGGACGACGCTCCGATACTGGAGCTCACGGACCTGGCAAGGGAGACGATGCAGGATGCCGACATTCGGAGGTCGTTCGCGGAGCAACTTAGTCAGGAGCTTTACTTCGAGAATCTGCACCCGGTGCTGGAAGATTTGAAACAACTGGATGCAGACCACCTTTTGCGTTTTACGATTGAGGGGCGAATCCATGAGAGGGGGCGGTTTCGGCTTCATCCGACGCCAAATTTGATCTTTACGCGTGATCTTGCCGCCGTTGTCGGGGATCACATCATCCTGCCAAACGCGGCAAAACGGGCGAGAGTGCGGGAGTTCTTGTTGATGGAGTTGATCGCCAGGCACCATCCGTTATTTGCATCGGTGAGGGAAAAAACGATCTCTATTCCCAAAGGGCAGTCTCTGGAGGGAGGGGATGTGTTGGTGGTTTCGGAGAAGGTTGTTCTGGTGGGGATGAGTGAACGAACAACATTCAGCGGTTTGATCCATGTGGCAGAGCAGTTGTTTGCCACAGGAGTTGAGCAGGTTTTGGCCGTAGATATACCGAAAAAGCGATCTTCGATGCATCTGGACACGATTTTTACCTTTGCCGATGACGATGAATGTGTTGTTTTCCCACAGGCGATAACCGAAACAGAGCACAATGTAGTGGAGATCTACTCCTCGGGCAACAATGGCGTTCAGGTGCAGACACATGTTTCGTTAAAGCAGGCTTTAGAGCAGGTTCTTGGGAAACCGCTTCATTTTATCCGATGTGGTGGTGAGCGTCACACAGATCAGCTTCGTGAACAGTGGACAGACGGAGCGAATCTGTTTTGTCTTGCACCCGGGGTTGTGGTTGGATATGAACGTAATACGAAAACGTTCGAGGAGTTAGACAAACACGGGTACCGTGTGATGGATCAGCAGTCGTTTCTCGGGGAGTTTCAGGGGGTTGATGATGCCGGCAGAAAACGGTTCGACCCCGAAAAAGAGGGCAAAGTGGCCATTATGTTTGAGGGTCATGAACTTTGCAGAGGGCGGGGCGGCGCGAGATGTATGACATTGCCCGTGTTGCGGAGCTAAGTTCCGTAAAGCGAGATTCCGTGAAGCGAAGATCCATGAAGCGAAGGTCCATGAATTCAATGAACTCAATGAGTCGGAGTGTCATTGAGTTGGGTTCCCGAGCCGCTAATTACC
>PZPG01000005.1:7262-8527 GCA_003045995.1 Bacteroidota bacterium | reverse complement strand
CGGCTCAAACGACTCTTACGGTTCATTCTCTCCCCCGCCACCTCCAAGCCGCTGGCCAGATGGGAAAACCATCCTGAAACATCTTGGCCTTTTTCTGCTCACGCTAGCGTCGGTTACCTACGTTGGCGCAATGTGGGTAGGACAAACGGCGAATGCGGAATCGTTTACCGATCTGCTACCCGAGGGATTTTTGTTTGCCGTGCTGCTCCTGTCATTTTTGGGGGTGCACGAATTTGGCCACTATTTTGCAGGCGTGTATCATCGGATCGACGTGACTCTCCCCTATTTTATTCCGCTACCGCTGGGAATTGGCACGATGGGAGCGATTATTCGCATTCGCGAGCAGATCAAAACGACCCGGAAGCTCTTTGATATGGGAATTAGCGGGCCGCTGGCGGGGTTCGTGGTGTCGCTGGGCATTTTGCTGTACGGGTTTGCCACGCTGCCACCGCCAACGTTTATAGAGAATTTTGTGGGGCACGAGGAGGTCGTGAGGCATGTGCAGCAAACGGGTGAGTTCCCCGAGAAGCCGGTCATTCCGCAAGGGGAGGCCGAGGTGATTGTGCTCGGGAATACGCTGCTATTTAGTTTCATCGCATCGTTTTTTGAGGATGTGCCGCCCATGTACGAGCTCTACCACTATCCGTTTCTGTTTGCCGGCTGGCTGGGGTTGTTTTTTACGGCGCTGAATCTGATGCCGTTGGGTCAGCTGGACGGGGGGCACATTTTGTATTCACTCATCGGCCCGCAAAGGCATCGGGTTTTTGCCAGGGTGTTCTTTGGCGGGTTTACGGTGCTTGCAGGGATCGAAGCGATCTCGTTTATGGATGTTCAGCTCGGGTTGATGGCGCCCGGCTTTCGGTTTGTGGCCCCGCTGGTATGGGCAGGCGTGCTGTTTTTTCTGTTGCGTCGCGCGTACGATCAGGACGGGGCTTGGGTGATGCCGGTTTGGTTCTCTTCCCTGGTGCTCGCATGGATGTATCTGCTGATGTCCGACATGGGGTTCGGATTTGGAGCGGATGATGGAAGTCCTACGATTACCGGCTCGATGATCTGGGTGGTATGGAGCTTTTTCCTGGTCTATTTTGTACGAATTCAGCATCCGCCTGTGATGATTGAGGAGCCGCTCGACCGAAAACGGAAAGTGCTTGGATGGCTAAGTATGCTCATTTTAATTCTGTGCATTAGTCCGGCGCCGATCGGGCTGTTGTCGTGATCTTTTTGTATTTTTGTCGGGTTGATGCGAGGGCGTGCTCTTCCGAGGG
>PZPG01000005.1:0-7152 GCA_003045995.1 Bacteroidota bacterium | reverse complement strand
AAGAATAAATGAAAGAAAGGAACATGATGAAAAAGAGTTTGATGTTTGTAAGTTTTTTTGTGCTGGTGCTGGTTGGTACCGGTTGCGGAGGTGGTGCGAATTCAGGCTCGGGGGGCGGTTCTGGTGTGGGTACTGGTTCTGGTGTGGGTAACGGTGCGGGGGGTGCTACTGGTGCGAGTACTGGTGCCGGATCTGCTGGAGATGTCGCAACCGATCTTCCCATCGCACAGCAGATTGATGCGCTGATCGATATGGATCTCTACGAGGATGCCTTGGCACGTCTGGAAGGGCAGGATACGCAGGATCCGCAAATTCGGATGTTGCGGGAAAAAACGCACCTCAATTATGGGCTTCACAGCATGATGACCTTCGATCAAACCGAAATGAGAACGCGAATGAACCGTGCATTGCGACAGTTTACGATCGTGCTGGAGATCAATCCGCAAAATCGTGTTGCGCGGGAGCAGATCGATCAGATCTTGATGATTTATGGCACGATGCCCGATCGAAGTCCCGATCCGGATGTCCTGGAGGGACTCCGCAAAGTGGGATATGAAATTTAGCAGACACGAATTATGGCCTCATCTGCTGCTAAATCAGCTCAAAAAACACGGTCTGCGAAACAAACACCGGTGATTGAAAACCGAAGAGCACGCTTTGAGTACAGCGTGGAAGATACCTACGAGGCCGGGCTAGTGTTGCAGGGTACCGAAGTGAAGTCGATTCGCGAAGGCAAGGCGAGTTTGGCGGAGTCGTTTGCCGTTTTTATGGCGGGGGAGTTGTGGCTTCGGGGGATGTACATCAAGGCGTATGAACAGGGATCCTATTTTAATCATGAGGAGCGTCGGGACCGGAAGTTACTGCTGAACCGGAAAGAGATTCGGGAGATTGACAAGTATCTGACGCAGAAGGGGTATGCCCTGGTACCGTTGAAGCTCTACTTTAAACGTGGGAGGGCGAAGGTGTTGCTGGGCTTGGCCAAAGGAAAGAAAATGGCGGATAAACGGCAGGATATTAAGACAAAGGATACCAAGAGAGAGATGGACCGGCAGTTGAAGGGGACGTTTACCCGAAAGATGTGAGATTGGTTCGGGTGGGCAGAGTGATAAAACTCAAAAAAAACAGATGCGCTTTCTGTAAGCCGAATTCTGTACCCCCGGCGCTAGGCCACGGGTGGTAATCATTGATCTGGATGCAGGGGGCCGGCCAGTGAGCGAACTCATCAACCCAACCATCCTGCATGCATGCGTTCTACCCGGCTGTATATTGGCGAACGGCAAACAGCCTGCGTGAACTTGCACCCCGTGAGGTTTACCTTGCCTTCGTCCGTTACCGTCGAAGCGGTGGGCTCTTACCCCTCCTTTTCACCCTTACCCCGGCGTGCCGGAGCGGTTTGTTTTCTGTGGCACTATCTGGCGATACCGGTTTGCCCGATATCTCCCGCAGTTTCCTGCGGCACGGTGTTCGCTGGTGTTCGGACTTTCCTTTCCGGCTGCTGCCTTGCGGAAGTGGCCGGAACGATTACCCGAAAGCGCATCAAATTGTTTTTTCTGTGGGTGGACTTTGTAACGTGGTTTTGAGGAGTAAAGTGTACTCAAACGCACACGGATTTACACCCCGAGTTCCTTTTTGGCTTGCTTGAAGAAGGATGGGTCGACAACAATCCGGCCGCTGTTCTCGTCGATGATGATCTTGTTTCTGCGGGCCACTTCCACCTGTACTTGTGGTGGCAAAGACATACCAAGCGCAGCGCCTTTCTCCATCGCTACTACGGCAATACCATTGTTGAGTCCATTTCGTAGCCGGTTGTAACTTCGCAGATAGCGCTCGTCCAGCTCTTTTTCGATCGTCTCACGGATGTCGAGCAGGTTTTCCTCCTCCTCTCTTGTGCTTTTGGTCACACTTTCGAGTTCTACCTGCTTCTCCTCGTAGATCTTTTCGATTTTTTCCAGTGCAGCCTCCTTCTCTTCGGTTTCCGGCCCGATCGCTTCCAGCCGCTCCTCAATGGCTATGATCCGCTGCGTAGCATTTTCTGTGAATTTCTTCTGTGCTTCGATCTCTTTGGTGAGGGCATCATACTCACGGTTGTTGCGCACAGATAGTTGCTGATCTTCATACTTCTTGATCTTTTCTGTGGCAGAATCGATCTCCAGTTCGAGCCTTTTTTTCTCGCCTACGAGTTGATCGGATTCCTCACGGAGTTTTTCCACTTTGGCACGGGTGCGATGGATATCCGTTTCGATGTCGAGAATCTCCTCGGGGAGATCTCCTCTTAGACGACGAATTTCATCGATGCGGCTGTCGATATATTGAAGGTTGGTGAGTTTTTGTAGAGCCTCTTGCATGGGAATCGTGGGTTTTGGGGTCTTAGGTTTTGNNGTCTTAGGTTTTGGGGTCCTGGTTTGGAGCCTTGGGTTTTACAATCGTGGGTTTTAGGATCGTGGGTTCTGAGTTATTCAATTTCGGTGATGAAGATCTCCATTGGGTTTGTTACCGTGGAGGTGATGGAAACGCGGACTTGCTCGAACGCTTCGGAGAGCTCTCGCCGGATTGCATCGACTACGGGAAACTCGGTTTCGTAGTGGCCGGCATCCACCAGGAGGAACTGATCGTTTTCGTGGAAATAGTCGTGATATTTGATGTCGGCGGTAACGAAGGCATCAGCCCCCGCGGCAAGGGCTTTGTTTTTGAGCGAAATGCCTGCCCCTCCGCAAACGGCTACTTTCCGGATGGTTTTCGGATGCCCGGAGGTTCGCAACGCGGGAACTTGTAATGCCTGACAGACAAGATAGAGGAACTCTTCCCGGGGGATCCCACCGTCGGGATAGGATCCGATCACCCCGAGACCAAAATTATCGGATGGACCTTCCGGTGCGGTTACCTGAAAGCGCCCGGGTGTGAGCAGCCCCTCTTTTTTGAGAGCTGAAGTTAGGTGCCCGAGGTGATGGCGGTCGATGATGGCTTCGAATCGTTTGGCACCATTGGCTCGCCCATCCACATCAAACCAAAAGGCATGCTCCGCGGAGTGGTAATTGAGCAGGCTGAGAATTCGTTCGGGTTGGTTGGTGTCTGCCGTGAGCGTGATTTTCCGGCTGCTGAAGACCTCTTTGCTCAGAAATTCCGGCTGATCGAGGCCGAGTAGGTTGGCCAGTACAAAGGAAACACCATCGAGGGCCAGGTCGAGGTTGGTGTGGGCGCACAGGTAGGAGATGTTGTTTTGGATCAGTTTGTAGATGATCCGGCCCTGCTCGTGGTCGGGGTTGATCCGGCTAAGTTTCCGGAAAATGAGTGGATGATGGGAAAGGATGGTGTCGTAGCCACTTTGAATGGCTTCATCTACGACGTTTTCGGTGAGGTCGAGACAGACAAGAACAGAGGTAACATCGGCGTCCGGGTCTCCAACGATGAGTCCGACATTATCATAATCCATTTTCACTTCGGGCGGTGCCCACTGATGCATGAAGTTTATGATATGTCGTACTTTGGTACTCAATCTTTCCTCATGCCTCCGGATTTGCAGAGATTTGAGGAACCCACTCGGGTGGTTGGAGTTCTCATATCGAACAGGAAATGAATAGATGGATCAAATTGTTTCAAGACATCAAAAGTACGGTTTTTTTTCACGACAAGAAACTATTTATTTGTACGAACTATGAATTCGAAGGAGGAGATGAACATGCAAGGTCACGAGAACACGCAGGGTAAAGAGAGTCCAAAAACCATTGAGCAGCGGTTGAGTGACGTACGCGGGAAGATCGAGGAGGCTTGCCGAAAAGCAGGTAGGTCGCCGGAGGAAGTTATTCTAGTTGCGGTGAGTAAAACAAAACCGACCAGGATGATTCGTGAAGCGCTCGCGGCCGGGCAGTTGCATTTTGGGGAGAACCGTGCACAGGAGCTGGAGTCAAAGATGGAGGAGATCGCTCAGATGGAGGGAATTGCTAAATTCGAGGGGAAATCTCAGGTGGATGGGATTGCACAGGTGGATGCGACAAACCATCCCGGGATTCAGTGGCATTTTCTCGGTTATCTTCAGAAAAACAAGATTAAATACATAGCCGATGGTGTGCATTGGATCGATTCTGTACAGAAGGTGAGTGCTCTCGAAGAAGCAGAAAAGCGAGCGGCGGCGGCGGGGCGCGAGATCCGGGTACTCATTCAGGTGAACATTAGCGGAGAGGATCAGAAGAGTGGGTGTGAACCGGAAGAAATAGCGACGATTTTAAAAGCCGGCAATGCGATGTCACATGTCCGGGTTAGCGGATTGATGGGTATGGCAACGTTTACGGAGGACAGGGAGCAGATCCGGCGGGAATTTGCGATGTTACGGAAGCTGCGTGACTCCCATGCCGGCCTGTGTGAACCGCCACATGAGTTAACACATCTGTCCATGGGGATGAGCAACGATTTCGATATTGCCATCGAGGAGGGATCTACCATGGTGCGGGTTGGTTCAGCGATTTTTGGAACAAGAGACTGAGCAAAAACAGGAATTGCCCAAATTTTCGGATTCTTGGAACAGATTTTCGGATTCTTGGAATTCAAGATGTGTGAAATGAGTGGGAACATCCGTAAATTTTATTCACTAAAAGTGAGGATGAAATGTTCCTGCTCTTAGCTAAACAAACAATTCACCATACAATATGCGTTACGGATTTTTACCTCAAAACAGTTCACGATACAGATGGAACAACTCTGAGGCCGTAATCCTCGTGTATGTATCGTGAAATAATCACTTCATGAAAAATGGACCTATATCTATGAATACAAATAAAACTACATCAACTGCAGTTGCCGGACGTGCGTTTCGGTTTATGTGGCTGCAAAGTGTAACGGCAGTTCTACTATTACTTTCAATTGGCTTCACCAACTTTGCTGTCGCGCAGCAAGTGGGCGACGCATTCGTCGTTTACAATGTGGATACAGGAGAGATTCGCATGAACCCTGGGAATGCAGGGATTTCCCAAGGGAACGGGATCTCTAGTTTTGGAGTTCGGCCGGATCCAGCCGTGATTCAGTTTTCGAGCACAGCAACGGACTTTTCCTACCTGAGTGGCTCATATCCATTGTTTCCTCCCACGTTGGGGAATGTGACCGTTGGGGATGATAATACAATTGGAGCGGCGTTTTATACGCTGGGCTCTCCCAATGTGAATGCCTCAATCGGGTACTTTAACCACAACAACATGGTGCTTAATACGGCTGCGGAAGCCGGTTCGGGTGGTAGTAGTGGCACCACGTGGGGGCCAGGCAACGGGGGGGTTGTGGCCTCTGAGATTCCTGGAACCTACCTTGGAACACCGGAGTGGTCATTTGGCACTATTGGGAGCACCGGAATGACGGAAGCAGAAGCACTCACGGCTTTTGGAGCGACCGTGCAGGGCGGGTTATCATCCTCTCCACAAATGGTGTATGGCATTAATGGTGCAGTTGGAACTCAGAACTTCAGGGTTTACACCGTATCCTCGAACTTGGATGATACGGCACCGGTAGTGACGGCGTCACAGAGTTTCGAGTATGCCGAGGGGCAGGCGTCGGACTATGAAATTGGCACGGTGGCAGCAACCGATTCGGTGGGTGTGATAGCATATGCGATTGCTTCGGGCAACGATGACGGGTTCTTTGCGATTGATTCGCTTGGTGTGCTGACGCTGACGGCAACGGGAGCAGGCGCGGTGGCCTCGAACGACTTTGAAACCTTACCAAACTCGTTTACGCTGGGTGTGACGGCGAGTGACTCGGCCGGCAATACGTCCACGGCGGAGAATGTGACGGTAAGCGTGACCGATGTCAATGAAAACTTTATCACCGTAGCGATGAATATGGTGGGCTCATCAGGTGGGGCGGCAAACGGTGGTTCGGTATTTCGTCCGGCAAATGGTGACGGTCGTGTGCCGGCTGCACTGTCGAACAGCTACAACAATGCTGCAGGCGCTCTCATTGAGCAGGGTGGTGAAGCGATCGACTTCTCCTATGACTCGTTGTCGGTGAGTTTCGATGTAGTTGTGACGGCGAATTACGAGGATAGTGTAAACAGTGCACGCCTTGTGTTCCGCTACGATAAATCACTGCTCGAGCTGAATTCCGGCGTGGGTACGCTGAATGTGAAGGGGATTGAGCCAGGCTCATTCTTCACGGCCGAAACCGATGGAAACAGTTCGTTAGGCCCGATCTACAATACACGGATGTTGGCCGAGGAGACCGTCGAAGGGACCGTTTTTAGCAAGGTGGAAGTAACAGCCTCAACGATTAACGGTAACGCACAGTTGTTTGATGTAGTCAACAGCACGGGAAACACAAACGCATTGCTTCGCTTGTCCTTTTTGGTAAAGAAAGCCGGCTTGTCGGATGTGAGAGTGGATCTGACAGACTATGATCTGGTTAAGACCCTTCCGAACGGGGATCTGAATGGGAATTTAACAATCAACTCAGCAGATACGGCCAAGGTAGAGTTTTACCCGGGCGATACGAGCTCGACAAGCACACAAAATGTGCCGGATGGTAAGGTTGACTTTGCCGACCTGACGGGTTTTGCTTCGTCGTACTTTACGACGACTGACTCGGCGGCCTATCGATTGAAGTACGACATCGGAAGCACTACGGTAACCAACTACTACACACTGCCGGTGCATGACGGTGTTATCAGCTTCCGGGATCTGGTAGCCTTTGCAACAGGCTACACGTTGTCAGCGAATCGCAACAGCAGTTCCGATCCGGAGCCAACAAGCATCGATGCCTCCGAACAGGAACCACTGGCTCTGTGGCTGGGTGAGGCTATACCGGTACAAGGCACCAGCAATGGAGTGTATGCAGTTCCGGTGATGCTGGGCGGCAACACGTCTGCTGTATCGGCGATGCAGGTTCGGTTGGATGGGCTTGCTGAAGGAGCCATGATTCTGGGCGTGGAGCGCGAGGAACTGTTTGCTGGCGAGACCGGTTTTGCGGCAAGCCGTGAGATCGATGGCCTTGTGGAAGTTGATGCGGCAACACTAAGCAGCAGATTGGGTGGAAGTGCGGGCGCTGGCATCCTGCCGCTTCAGACGGCCGGTGTGGCGCTGACACTCCTGATTGAGAGCCACGATCGTCCTTTGCTGTCCATCCGCGAGGCACAACTGGTAGATAATCATGGACAAAATCTTCCGTTTGAGATCACTA
>PZPG01000022.1:21152-31987 GCA_003045995.1 Bacteroidota bacterium | reverse complement strand
AAGACACGGAGCAAGACTACGGTCTCACCGATTTTGGTGGGAATGTATCAGCGATTGTAGAGGATCCGACCGATGCTGCGAACACCGTAGCGCAAAGCACCAAAACTGCTGGATCCCAAACTTGGGCCGGAACCACTGTTGGAGAGCCACAAGGGTTTGTGGAGGCCGTTCCGTTTACGGCAGACTCCACAACCATGAGTGTACGCGTATGGTCTCCGAACGCAGGTATACCTGTGCGACTGAAGGTTGAAGATGCTACAGATCCAACCATTTCTGTGGAAACCGAAGCAACGGTAACGATGGCCGGTGAGTGGGAGACACTGGTATTCGACTTCAGCAGTGAAGTGGCTGGAACCGCACCAATCAACCTTGCTAATACCTACAACAAAGCGTCCATCTTCTTCAACTTCGGAACCTCCGGAGCCGATGAGACCTACTACTGGGACGACATCGAGTTTGGCGGCGAGTCAACCGAAGCTTCCGTCTCTAACAACTACAGCACAGGATGGAACATGGTAAGCCTTCCAGTCATGCTTGAGCACAGCAACTACGATGAGATCTTCCCGATGGCACTAACCGGTACACTCTTCGGATTCTCCGGCACCTACCAGGAAGTATCCACTCTTACGAACGGAAGCGGCTACTGGCTCAACTTCCCGCTCGATGCAGATGTTACCTTCTCCGGTGGTGCTATGGCATCAGTAGACCACAACTTGTCCGAGGGTTGGAACATGATTGGTTCCGTAACAGAATCCGCTAATATGATCGACAATGGTGGTATTATACTACCAGGAACCATGTACGCCTTCAATGGCACCTACGAACTGGCGACCAGTATTGAACCAGGCGAAGGATACTGGATCGCTACATCCGGAGCTGGCACGGTCACGATTTCTTCAGAAACGACAAGTGCTCTGTCTGGCGCGACAGGCAGTGCGACAGGCAACGCAACCGACAGCCCGGTCTACGGAAACCTCCGCCAGGCCGAGGAACTTAGTCTGTTCACGCAACTTCGCATCGAAAGCGGAAATCAGGCACAAACGCTGTACTTTGGCGAAGAGCTTCAGGGCACCTATCATCCGCTCCAGCTCTCCCTGCCACCCGTACCCCCGAGCGGCCAGTTCGACGCACGATTCGCGGATGGAACATGGATTAGCACCGCATCAGCGGTAACCATCGAGTTAGCGGGAGTACAAACGTCTGCCAAGCTCACCAACAACAGCAATCAAACCATCGAAGCTGTATTTTATCGGGGTGATGTAGAAGCTGGCCGGGCCCTTATTACCGAAGGAGAGTCTGCAGCCATTCCGTCAGGTGCCGATCGCTTTACTGCAGCTATTACCGATGGAGCGATCACAGAGATCCCCGAAGAAACATCACTGGATCAGAACTATCCGAATCCATTCAACCCATCCACCTCGATCCGCTTTGGTCTGCCGGCTGAAAGTAATGTAACCCTCGAGGTGTACAATCTGCTCGGTCAGCGGGTCGCAACCCTGGTGGACGGCGAAATGAAAGCTGGATATCATGCCATCGCATTTGATGCTTCCAGCCTGTCCAGCGGTGTGTATCTGTACCGCATTCAGGCAGGATCCTTCGTGCAAACCAAGCGCATGACACTGCTTAAATAAGCACGTACACCACCTTACATCTCTCTGCCATGTACCGGCAGACGAGAAATATTCATATCACCCCAATCAAAAGAAGGAGGCAAAAAACCTCCTTCTTTTTTTTGCCAGTCACTCCACTATCATTTAACCGAGAAATTTCGCACATTTAAGGATATTAAAGTTCAGGGCTTCGTAATCCTGGCCATAATGCCATAACCATTCTTTTAACGCAAATACAGTTATTTTGAAATATCAATTCCTCGCAGTCACTTTTTCGACCCTTCTCTTCTCAACCCTTCTCTTCACAAACGCACAGTCGCAGGATCTTTACGACACATCCCTCTACTATCAGGTAGAAATCCCCCTCGATGACTCGCAAATTCTGCCTCGCCTTGCCGATATGGGCCTTCCGGTCGATCACGGACACAAAGATGAACACGGGTTGATTACCGACCTGAGCGGTCGCGACCTGAACCTCATGACGGATGCGGGAATTGAGTTTATCGTTCGATTGGCAGACTCCGAATCCTGGTACGAGCAACAGTTGCTATCGGACCCTGTATATCAAGCCGTGAAAAGCGGAACCTCCCTTCAGGACATCTATGATCAAGAGATCCAAAACTATGAGATCCCGGCGAATTTCTCTCTCGGGTCGATGGGGGGATATTTAGTCTACGATGAGATTGTGGAAACCCTGGATCAGATGCATGCGCTGTACCCCGGTCTTGTAACCGAGAAGTTCAGCATTGGTCAGTCCTATGAAGGCCGCGAAATCTGGACGGTCTGGTTTGGAACGGACCTGGAGGAGGACAAGCCTCAGGCATACTACAACTCTTTGATTCATGCCCGGGAACCCATGAGTATGACGAATCTCATCTACTACTTTTGGTGGCTCCTGGAAAACTACGGAGAGGATGAGATGGCCACCTTCCTGCTCAATGAACGGCATCTCGCATTTACGCCAGTCATCAATCCAGACGGATATGAGTACAATCGAAGCAACAGTCCCAATGGCGGCGGAATGCATCGAAAAAACAAACGACCAAACGGAACCAGCGGGATTGGAACCGATCTGAACCGGAACTTTGGCCCCTACGACTTCTGGAACCACCCCAATGGCGGATCCGATACATACCCTGGAAGTGAAACCTACCGGGGGACAGCTCCCTTTAGCGAGCCGGAAACCGCAGCGGTACGAGACTTTACGGTCGCCAATGACTTCCGAACGTCCTTCAACTATCACAGCTACAGCAACCTGCTCATCTACCCATATGGGGTTTTGCAGCGACAAACGATCGACGCCCACGTCTTTACCGGATACGCAATCGATATGACGGCGGAAAACAACTATGAGTATGGAATTGACACGGAGACCGTGGGGTACAATACTCGGGGAGCAGCTGACGATTGGTTCTATGGGTATGAAGATGGAAATCCGGATGGGCGAATGAATTCGATTTCGATGACACCGGAGGTAGGCTCCTTTTCGGACGGCGGTTTTTGGCCACCATCCTCCCGAATTATCGAACTTAGCCAGGATAATATGCTGTCCAATCTACTTTTAGGACTGTATGCAGGTCCCTATCTCGAGATGGAAAATGCAACAGCAACACCGGGGATCTCCTTGGATGAGGATCTGGTGATCGGACTTCCAACCGAATTTACGCTCGATTTTACCGGTATGGAGCTCTACAACTATGGGCGAACCGATATGCAGTTGATGCTCACGGCAACTTCTCCTTCTCCGCATGTTCAGTTCGACAAGGGAACGGTGGAATTCACGCTTCCTTTGGATGATACTTTTGCGGACATCACGGCACCTTTCGAAATTCTGGTATTAAACTCCGCAGAACCGGGCGGCTCG
This sequence comes from Bacteroidota bacterium, assembly GCA_003045995.1. Classification (GTDB taxonomy): domain Bacteria; phylum Bacteroidota; class Rhodothermia; order Balneolales; family Balneolaceae; genus Sam29DG08-bin30. The sequence continues at coordinate 28,513 of PZPG01000022.1, read as the reverse complement.
GTAACCGTGCAAGTGGAACTGTCGGCACCCTATATGAAGGAATCATATATCTGGGAGTATGAGATGCCGTTGGGCGATACGCCGTTGACGGGATCGTTTGTTACCGCCTGGCAAACTGATATGGAGGGCGTGAGTAGCGATCAGCAGGTACGGATTCCCGCTACGGGAAGCTCCTATACAATTAACTGGGAGGATATGATGAACCCGGCCGTGAATGGAGTGGAAACAGCCTCGGGAGAGCACACAATCACATTTCCAGAGCCGGGCCTTTACAAACTCTCTATAACCGGAGACATAGGATCGATCTCTTTTGATGAAGCTACTGCAGGGTCTGCCACGGATGACGCGAAAAAGCTACGAACACTGTACGAGTGGGGGACGATCTCCTGGACAACCATGGAAAACATGTTCCGCGGTGCCGAGAACCTGGTGATCAAAGCGGGTGATCGTCCAGACCTTACCAATGTTACAAATATGAGTGGCATGCTGGAGGGCACGCGATACGCAACCCTCAATATGGGACGATGGGATCTGTCCGGCATTTCGGACAATGGAGCCGGAACGGGAATTCGGGATCTGCTAAATGGGTCTGGAATGAGGATTGTTGATTACGATCGGACACTGAAAGGATGGTCGGAGCAGGCAAACACCCCCCAGGGTCTTGTATTAGATGCATCCGGGCTTCAATATTGCGATAGTGCATCCCGGACGATGCTAACTGATGAAAAAGGATGGACTATTGAGGGGGATGTAATGGCGGAGCATTGTGGGGCAATCACGATGGCAGAGCAAGATTATGGTCTGGGATGGAATCTGGTGGGGATGCCCGTACTCCGTGAAGCTAGTGAGGTGACGGATCTATTCCCAACAGCGATCCGAAATACGCTGTATGGATTTGACGGATCGTATCGTCCCGAATCTGCTCTTCAAGAAGGGACTGGATACTGGCTGAGGATGTTCGATGATTATAGAGTTGATCATACCGGCGCAGGGATTGACGAACTGGAAACGGAGTTGCTAGGAAGCTGGAATCTTATATCGGGGATCTCCACCACTACTACGTTGATCGATCCGGAAGATATTTTGGTGCCTGGCACATTGTATGAATTTAATGGCAGTTACGAACCGGCCGAAATGCTGGATCCAGGAAAAGGATACTGGGTGGCTACAAGCGGGCCGGGTGAAATCTGGATGGATCCCACGCCAGCTACACCGCCTTCAGAACTTGCGGGTGATCAACATTCTTCGGCTGCAACAGGTTCATACGGTACACGCGGCTCATCCAACACACGTGGCTCATCCATCCGTGCCCAAATGCTGGAGGGATATGAGGAAACCCTCTCTGCACTACAGTTTCAGGTAGGTGATCGCATCCTGCAAGAACTTCTCTTTGACGGATCTCTGCCATCGGATGCACATCCGCTGCAATGGGCGTTGCCACCGCTCCCCCCGGAAGGTGGCTTTGACGTACGCTTTGAAAACGGAACCTGGGCAAACGATTCCAAAACCGTAACCATCCATTTGCAGCAATCAGATGAACCGGTGACACTCACCCTTGCATCTTCCGACGAGTATTTGGTTTCGATGTATGCCGAAGGCCAGCGGTTGGAAACATCATCCCTTCGCGAGGGAGTTTCTGTCTATGTTCCAAGACAGACGGATCAGCTTATGATTATCCCGGCAAGTCCCGCCAATGAAGAACTGCCTCAAACGGCTCAATTGGATCAAAACTACCCTAACCCGTTCAACCCGACTACACAGATTCGATTTGCACTTCCGGAAGGATCATCCGTAAGCCTGGAAGTTTTCAACATGCTAGGTCAGAAAGTTGCGACATTGGCAGACGGAGCGTTCACGGCAGGCTGGCACACCGTTTCCGTAGATGCTGGTAGCTGGTCCAGCGGGATCTATCTGTACCGTTTGCGAACGGAGTCCGGGCAGGTGCAACGCCAAATGATTCTTGTGAAGTAGGGGTCTCGGCTGGCGGAATCACTTCGACAGGCGAAAATACCTCGACAGGCGAAAATACATCGACTGGCGAAAAAGACATGGCCGGCGAGGTTAAATGTTCGCCGGCGAAACTCCGTTTACAGTTGCTGTAGTACCGCCTGGATGTGGGAGGTCATTTTGAGGTTGTCCTCATGGGCGAGCAAAATAGTGCGGTTCTCCCCAATTAGATAGGTAATTCGCCGGGTGAGAAAGCCAAAAATTCCCCCAACATCGTACGCCTTGTGAACGGAACCATCCGTGTCGGTCAAAAGCGGATAGGGGAGCCGGTGTTTATCCCGAAAAGCTGTATGGCTGGATGCTTTATCCCGGCTGACTCCTGCCACCGAAACCCCACTGGCCTGCAGTTCGGCATAGTGATCCCGAAATGAGCATGCCTGCTGAGTACAACCAAGAGAGTCATCTTTAGGATAGAAAAAGAGGACGAGCGGACCGGCATTCAATAATTCTTGCAAGGTGTGATATACCCCGTCCTGATCAGGCATCGAAAAGTCAGGGGCTGTTGTGTTTTTCTGTAAAGGCATGATGTGAAAACAGATCGCCCGGGCAAATCATTCATGGAATCAACCCTAATTCATGGTATCAAACTCGCAAGCCGAAGCAAATGATTACGGATTGGAATCGATTTCGCATCAACCCGAAAAAAAAGACATAAATTAGGTCTATTTCATTATTTTCTGTTTTTATTATTTTCCGTGTAGCACATCTCTTTAGAACCGAAAACTGAACCGATCATGGATATCCTGGTTGTTGATGACAATAACGAATATCGAGATACTCTTGTGCGATATTTTAAGAGCAAAGGGTTTCGAACGGAGGGGGCAATAGACGGTGCCGATGGATTGGCGAGGTACAGAAAACGGTCTCATCGGGTGGTTTTACTGGATCTGATGATGCCGGGGATGGGAGGTGAGGAAATGCTGTATGAAATGTCGAAGTGGGATGAACTACCGGTGGTGATTGTGATGACGGTGAGTAGCAGAGAGGATGAATATCGGTATCAGTTGTATGAAAAAGGATGTTTTTATTATGAAGAGAAGCCGATCGACGTGCAGGAAACGGCGTGGAAGATCCGGAATTTGATTCAGATCCAGAAGCGGGATGGTAGGAGTGTGCAGGGGGCGGGTAGCCAGATGAACCGGGAGATTCAGGAGTTTTATGAGTATGTGCTGGATCAGATTGGGCAGGAGGAGATGAATGTGGCGGAAATTGCAAGGAAGATGGGGGTGGGGAGGCGGGCTCTGGATTCGATGGCGAGGGAGTTTCTTTCGGTGACGATGCATGATGTGATTCGGAATTTGCGGTTGCTGAAGGCGAGGGAGATTTGCCGGGAGGGCGGGGCAGGGAATGTGAAGGAGCTTGCCGGAATGGTGGGATATCGGGATGCGGGATATTTTTCGCGGCTGTACAGAGAGGCGTTTGGGAGTTCGGTGGTGGAGGATTTAAAGTCGGGGGTTCGGCTGCCGGCGTTTGGGGAGTTGCGAGGGCGGATGTAAAAAATTCAAAGAAATTTGCTCAAAACTCGAACATTTTGTGATTTTGTCCAACGAATAGTACAAATATTCATAGTCCACAAAGCCTACATTCTAATTTAAATTTGCCTTGGCAGTGCGTCGGGCAAAAAGAGAGGCCGTTTACGAAACAGTAATTACGGTACGTGACCAGTAAAATGGAATGCTCTTAAAGAATTAGAATTTTCAATTTTTGATGGACAATCAACGCTCGGAGCATCCTTCACGGATATCTCTACTTTTGCACGAGTTTCAGACCGAACTGTCGACTATGGATGTCGAATCGGTCATGATATTAGACTGTCTGAAAGATCCAACCCGGAAGAACCTCAAGGAGGCCAAGAAGTCGGCTCATGCGATCCGATCGAAAATCCGCGAAGTCAGTACGAATATTCGGATTCATCTGTACGATTCGGGTGTGAAGTCGGAGAGCGCGGCACGCCAGACACCATTTGTGCCGGATGATTTTTTTCAGGGACTCGTGCAACGCTGGAATCGAGACCCAAAAGTTGTGATTACTCTGGTTGTGCAGGATCGGATTGAAGAACGGGTTGATGAGGAGGGTGCGCGGGCAGAAGAGCCGGAAGTTTTCTCAGATGAAGTGGCGGAGGATACACCAGACATAATTCAAAAAGTTGCGCCAAGCAGAGAACGGGACGCAGGGTCGGATGGTGAGCAGGCCAAAGAGCGGGAAGGTGCACCAGGCAAAGGGCAGGACGAAGGGCAGAAATTGGGTTCAGAGGGTGAGCAGGACACAAACCCACTCGACGTGCCAGAGGGTACACAAACCACAGTGCACGAGCGTGTACCGGATGGTCTCACGGATGCAGTGCAAGAGCCAGGTTTGGAGTGGAGATTGGGTGAGGATCGCTCCATCCGAAACAGATTCACTCTTCCCTTTTCCTTTCAGGCTTTTCGGCTGATCATGGATGTGCTTCTTTCGAATGCAGTCCGATTTCGAAAAGGAGACAGAGCGAACATAACCCTAGAGGTGGAAATCGGCCCGGATCTCCTCAAAATCTGTTGTCGTGATGAAGGAATCGGCATACCCAACGAAGAGATCCATCACATCGGTGAACTCTTTTTCCGAGCAGGTAATACGACTGGCACCGACGGCAACGGAGTGGCACTTCATTTCGTCATCTCCTTAATTCGAGATTTCGGTGGAGATGTGAAGATCCACTCACAGGAGGGCATATACACCGAGATTGAGCTCCTGATTCCTGCAAAACCGGCATGAGCAGCAAACTCGGAGCGAATCCCATCACTCCTCCACCCCATCACTGCACCACCTTATCAATATACACCGAATTCATCAGTCCTATCACAAATCCTATACCATCAAGCCCAATTGAGGATCCGCCACCTACGGTGGTTGTTACGCTGAGAAGGTCAAATGAAAACCAGGCGAATTACTTCACGAGAATCATACGGCGAGACACCGATGTAGCGCCGGATGCACGAGTGCCCGTTGCTGCAGCACCCGTTGTAAGTCTGTACAGGTAGATACCACTGGCCAGACTACCGGCGTCGAAGACAACCTGATAGGTTCCTGCCTGCTGACGGGTGTCAACTAATGTACGAACTCGTTTTCCAAGCAGGTTGAAGATCTCCAAAGTTACCTGAGTGTCGGCGGGGAGCCGGTAGGAGATCGTTGTGGATGGGTTAAAAGGATTGGGGTAGTTGCCCAAAAGCTCGGGTTGACCGGCGGACAGAGGTCCGTCTTGTAAACCACTATGGGTGTTGCTTTCATCGGGTGCGACCTGCGCCAGTACAGCCTGTTCCGGAACAGATAACGGCAATTCCAGACCCAGGAGATCTTCCCGAATTAGAATATTTTGATCTGTGTCTGCATAAAACCGTATACGATAAGTGGTTTGCGAGCCATCTTTTGCGCGGAGTTTCAGGGACATGCCGGGCTGTGCTTGTCGAATCCGGATGAGCGGATACTCTGTGTTTGAAACCCAGCGATTCGAACCAAAACGAACATCCGAAGCCCCTTCTGGCGGAACAGGAGGAAGGGTGTACTGCAATGAATGAGCAACTTGTGTTGCTTGTGATGCTTGTGTGGCTTGCAAATCCCCCTGCAGGGGTGATGCCGTAACATTTGCAGAACCCGCATTCGCAGATGCCATCCGAGCGATCAGAAGTGGATGGAGTTCTCTGCCACGATGATCGCTAAATTGAAGTTGATCATATCCCTGCTGCATCAGTTTGTCCGGAAGGGATGCAGCGGGTGCCCCAGTGTCTTGTGAACTGGAAAAACGGGCACCAGCCCCGGTGCCTACACCAGTAGTAGAACTGGTACCACCCACGGAAACGGAACCAGAAACAGCCTCGGCTGCAGACAAGGTAATCGCCCCGTCCCCGGACGAAGCCACCCAATACCCCATCCCCGGACTCAACTGCTCTGCCTGCAGATAACCCCCGTCAAACCCAAAAATCCCTCCTGTGACAATCAGGTCATCCGGATCCTCCACCAACGTTTCCGACCCCAGCGCCCCCACCAGATTCCATCCGGCAAAAAGGGGCACGGTCATAGCTGGCAAAACACTACCCTCAAAAGTCACCGGACCCGCACCACTCAAATTCAGCCAGTATCCAGCTCCAGCGGCCATATCTGTGGCAAGAACATAACTTCCGTCAAACTCATACAATGTATTGGACACTGCATCCGGGAAATGCGCCTCTGCACTTGAATCCTCACTACCAACTGGCAAACTCACCATATTCCAGCCCGCCCGAAACTCCTGCACCACCAAATCATCACCCCCTCCGCTTCCTCCACCGTCACCAAATTCGCGGATCACCAGTTCCCGCCCCGGGATGGCAGCTAGCTCGATATCAATACCCAGCGTACTATTTGAAACATTCACTATCTCCGGCAATAGAAGCTCCCGTACAATCCCCATCGATGCGGCAAAATAAAATTCCACACCATAGTTTTCCAGCACGCTCAACTCGATAGGAATCGGTCCGATAAATGTATTCACAAACAGCGTCACACTCACATTCAAAGACGGCTTAAACACAACAGCATTCATCTCCCCAAGAGGGGTACTCACAATCTGATCCGGCAATCTCGTATTGAAAGCTTCGATCCCAATCTCCATCTCATCCTGAAAATCAATTCCATCGGGCAGAAAAGCAAGGATGCTATCGGGCAAGGGAACTGTGAATGTTTCGTTCAGTATCTCCCAGTCAGAATTAGCCACTGCATCAAGCCGAACCAGATCCACTCGTGTGGTTTCATCAAAGCCGATCTCTATACCAAGAGAATCGATGATACTAAAATCGAAGAGTTCACCAGCCGAGGCATATACCGTGTCCCCGCGAGCATACAGTGGAAAGGGGGTACCCGCCCCGCCAAGGCCATCATTTCGTACATAATTATACTGCACTGCACCGCTTTCCACCGGGCCAAACGAAGACAGCTCCAGCGTTGCATCCTCTGCCTTCGAAACCGAGTCAGTTTCCGCATCCGTGACCGTCTGATCATAAACACTCAAAACCGGCGCTTCGGAGGGAAGATAACTGACCGCCTGCCGTGCAGAAAGCTCGTTGAGCCCAGTCGCCAGCCACATCAACCCGAACAAAAAAAGAATCCTTGAGGGAAGAACCTGTGAAAGAAGAACCTGTGAAGGAATAAAGCGTGAGCGAGAAGTCCGCAGGCTTTGCAGAAAATAGCGAGACAGAAAACGTCGAGAAATTGAAATAGCATCCATCCCGAAAGATACTGGAAAATGCGATGAACTTCCACAATCAACCCGTGCAGCGAACATGAAAACCAATCCCATGATGAAGGATCGAATTATGAATTCATACTATCAATCCTTAGATTCT